>CAZSOA010000131.1:0-10125 GCA_964608305.1 uncultured Desulfofustis sp.
GCGGGCATAGCTCAGTTGGTAGAGCGCGAGCTTCCCAAGCTTGAGGTCGCGAGTTCGAACCTCGTTGCCCGCTCCAGTCCGTTGACCAGCTGCTGCCATACGAAGGTATCGATGGCAGAGCGGCTGCTTATACCTGAGGCGCAGGTTTGCCGTCAGGAATAGGAAAGTGGGCTCTGCCCGCTTTTTTTTATGGCCAAAGCACGGTCGGTCCCGATCCTCGTGCGGCCGGTTGGCTGCCGTGGAAGTGCGGAAAAAGGATGCTGCGTGATGAGTGAACTGGTGATCAATCGCGTTCGGGAGTTTGCCGAATCCCTGCTGCCGACGCTAGGACTGGAATTGTATGATGTCCAGTTTCGCCGGGAAGCCCATGGCTGGGTGCTGCGCCTGATCATTGATCGGGTCGAGGGCGTGTCGCTTGAAGATTGCACGCGTACCAGCCGGGAACTCAGCGATTTTCTCGACGTGGAGGACCTGATCGAGCACCAGTATCACCTGGAGGTGACTTCACCCGGTGCCGAGCGGAGCTTGCGCACTGCTGACGAGTGCCGGCGTTTCGTTGGGCAGATTATACGGGTGAAATTGGTTCGTGAACAGGATGGCCAGAAAGTGTTTATCGGCCGGCTGCAGGATGTTCGTGACGGGCAGCTGACCATCGTTTTGGAAACGGGTGAAGCACGGTGCTTTGCCTGGGACGATATAAGCAAGGCCCGGTTGACGCTCTAGAGCAGCGTTTTCAAGGAGGCGCGGGCTGCGGCGGCTCGTTGCCTCGAGCAGCCAGATGTTTACGGTGAGGTAGGAGAATGGTTTCAGATTTAAAACGGATAATTGACCAGATCAGCAGGGATCGTGGTTTCGACCGGCGGCTTTTGATCGAGGCGATCGAGGAGGCTGTTGCTTCCGCCGCCCGGAAAAAATACGGCAGCCGGCGCGATATCGAGGTGCGGTATAACGAGGAATTCGGTGAAGTTGAGGTCTTCCAGTTCCGCAGTGTCGTCGAGGAAGCCGAAGACGAACAGACGGAAATCTCGTTTGACGAGGCGAAAAAGCTCGATCCGGAAGTGCAACTCGGCGATGAGCTTGGCGAGAAGATGGAAAACATCACTGAGCTCGGTCGCATTGCCGCCCAGAGCGCGAAGCAGGTCATTATCCACCGGATGAAGGACGCTGAGCGCGATGTCATCTATGATATGTTCAAGGATCGCCAGGGTGAGGTGGTCAGCGGTATCGTCCAGCGGTTCGAACGTGGCAACATGATCATCAACCTCGGTCGAACCGACGCCATTTTACCCAAGGAACATCAGATTCCGAAGCGTTCGTTCAAGCAGGGCGATCGCATTCGCGCCTATCTGCTCGAGGTGCGGCAAAACAGCCGGGACTCCCAGCTGGTGCTGTCCCGGACCGCCGATGAGTTTTTGGTAAAATTGTTCCAGATGGAGGTTCCCGAGATCGCCGAAGGCATCGTCAAGATCATGGGCGTTAGCCGGGAGCCGGGTTTTCGCGCCAAGATTGCCGTCAGTTCCTCCGAGTCTGATGTCGATCCGGTGGGCGCCTGTGTCGGGATGAAAGGGTCTCGCGTACAAAACGTTGTTCAGGAGCTGCAGGGAGAGCGGATCGATATCGTCACCTGGAGCCCCGACCCGGCCAAGTATGTCTACAATGCCCTGGCTCCGGCCCATGTCAGCATGGTCATGGTCGACGAGGAGGCCAACTCGCTGCTCGTTGTCGTACCCAATGATCAATTGTCGCTCGCCATCGGCCGGCAGGGGCAGAACGTCCGGCTTGCCTCCCGGTTGATGGGCTGGCGGATCGATGTGAAAAGCGAACAGCGCTGGGCCAATCTGGATAACGAGGATTATCAGACCCTGCTGCAGGTTCCCGGCATCGACGAGAATCTCGCCGACCAGCTGGTGGCCAAGGAGATCAGATCGGTTGCCGATCTGGCTCGAGCCACCGTGGACGAGCTGACGATTATCCGGGCCATCGACGAGGATTACGCTCAACAGTTGATTGAAGCGGCCGCCAAAACGGCTGCCGAACTTGGTATTCCCGTGGAAGCCGGCCCGCGCACCCCGCCTCCGGCTGCCGCTGAGGCGGAAGTGGAAGTGGCGGCTGACGCCGAGCAGAATGACGCAGCCACCCAAGAAGCGTCGGACGAAGCGGCAGAACCGGCGGACGAACAGCCGGAAGCCGAAGCGTCTGATGACCCGGATGACCCAATCGACCCGTCGGTCGAGTCGGCACGGGATTAAGAGAATGGTCATGGCCGTTTGCCGGATACGTACTTGTGCCAGTTGCCGCAGAAAAGCGCCGAAAGGCGAGTTGCTGCGGCATGTCTGGTCGGTCGACGGCCCGGTTGCCGACGAGGCGCAGACCCTGCCCGGTCGGGGCGCCTATAGTTGCCGGAATAAGACGTGTACAAACAAGCTTTACGCCGACGGCAGAAAATGGCAACGGTTGTTTCGGCGCCCGAAACAGGAAACGGCTGAAACCGATCGATGACGTGTCGTCGACGTTGTTGCAAAGCAGAATCCAGAACGTGGTTTTCCAGGAGTGAGGAATGAGTAGAGTGAGGGTATACGAACTGGCGAAAGAGGCCGGTATGACCGGCAAAGATCTGGCCGACAAACTGATTGCCGAGGGGTACGACGTCAAAGGCCACAGTTCGACCGTTGATGAAGAGACCGCCGAGAAGATTCGCCGGACCTTGCTTCAGGACCCGGAGACCGAGCTCGTGGAAAAACGGATCGACGCTTCGCAGGGCCCGACCGTAATCAGGCGGCGCTCGACGATCATCCGGCGTCGGCCGAAGGCCGATCAGGACGGTGTCGAAGAAGAGACGTCAGCTGTTGATGAGGGTGCTGCCGAAGCGATGGAGCCGATGGCCGCGAGCGATCAAGCGGACGAGCCGGTCACCGCAGAAATCGAGGACGCCGTTGCGGCGCCTGCAGAAGAGGCTGAGCCGGTGGCTCGCCCGACTGGAGACGGTGAGGTGGCGTTGGATCATCAGGCGGCGCCGGTGGACGGCGAAGCCGATGCCTCGGAGGAACAGGAGGAACTGCCCGCCGACGACACGGTTCAGATGGTTGACGCCGTGGAGGAACAAGGCCCTGATGCGGGGGCTAAGCCGCAGCTCAAAGCGGAAGGAAAGCCCGTCAAAAAGGCGAAAAAGGAAGATCGCAGGGGAATTGCCCGGGTCGTCGGCACCATCGAGCTGCCACCCACGGAAGCTGCCGATGATAACGATCGGACACGGGCGAAGAAAATTACCCGCTCCACGGCATCGAAAACCGGGCGACCCAACGTCGCCGCGCAGGTACCGGCGGATGCGCTGGGCGAAGCGGCCGAGCGGGCGAGGAAGAAAGGCAAGCGTGGTCCTGAAGGCGACGACGATGATCGCGATCGTCGTGGAAAAACCGGGATCCGCAAGGGTAAGAAAAGCGTTAAATTCACCCACTTCGATGCCGACTATCAACGGGGCGGCAAACGCGGCAAACGCGGCAGAAAGGCGGACAAACGGATCCTGCCGTCGACCATCGAGATGAAGGCGAGCAAGCGCAAGATTACCGTTTTTGACACCATCACCGTCAGCGACCTGGCCGCGCGCATGAAGATCAAGGCCTCCGAGGTGATTGCCAAATTGATGGGGCTGGGGGTTATGGCGACGATCAACCAGGCCGTCGATATCGAGACAGCCGCGCTGATCGCCGCCGATTTCGGTTACGAGATTGAACAGGGCATCACCGAGGAAATCGGCATCCAGCTGCTCGATGCCCAGGAAGAAGGGGGCGAAACGAAATTGCGTCCGCCGGTGGTAACCGTCATGGGACACGTCGATCACGGCAAGACCTCGATCCTTGACGCCATCCGGAAGACCGACGTGGCCGAAGGTGAGGCCGGTGGCATCACCCAGCATATCGGCGCCTACCATGTGCGTTCCAAGGCCGGTGACGTGACCTTTGTCGATACCCCCGGCCATGCGGCCTTTACCGAGATGCGATCCCGCGGCGCCCAGATCACCGACCTGGTGGTGCTCGTGGTTGCCGCCGACGACGGTGTCATGGATCAGACCAAGGAGGCCATCAACCACGCTCAGGCCGCCAACGTGCCGATCCTTGTGGCCGTCAACAAGATCGACAAGGACAATGCCGACCCGGATCGGGTCAAGCGCGAGCTGTCCGACTTCGGGCTGATCCCGGAGGCATGGGGCGGCCAGACCATCTATTGCGAGACTTCGGCGAAAAAGAACATCGGTATCGACGAACTGCTCGACAATATTCAGCTCATGGCGGAGATCCTCGAACTCAAGGCCGACGCCTCGCGCAAGGCCAAGGGGCGGGTCGTCGAGGCCCAGCTCGACAAGGGGCGCGGCGCAGTGGCCACGGTCCTGGTGCAGGACGGCACCTTGTGCACCGGCGATTTCTTCATTGCCGGACAGCACAGCGGTAAGGTTCGCGCGATGCGTGACGACAAAGGGCGGACCATTAAAGAGGCCGGGCCGTCGATGCCGGTGGAGGTTCAGGGGCTCTCCGGCGTGCCGCAGGCCGGTGACGAGTTCATCGTCGTTACCGACGAGAAAATGGCCAAAAACGTCAGCCAGGCTCGAACCCTGAAGGCGCGCGAGACCGAACTGGCAGCGGGCAGCAAAATCTCGCTGGACAGGTTGTTTGAAAAGATGGCCGAAGGCGATGTGCAGG
Organism: uncultured Desulfofustis sp.; assembly: GCA_964608305.1. Classification (GTDB taxonomy): domain Bacteria; phylum Desulfobacterota; class Desulfobulbia; order Desulfobulbales; family Desulfocapsaceae; genus Desulfofustis. The sequence continues at coordinate 4,695 of CAZSOA010000131.1, forward strand.
AATTGCGGGTTATCCTCCGCGCCGACGTCCAGGGAACGCTGGAGGCGTTTGCCAAGGCGGCCGAGGAACTCTCCACCGAGGTCATCAAGGTCCGGGTGCTGCACGAAGGGACCGGTACCATCACTGAATCGGATATCCTGCTCGCTTCCGCGTCGGACGCCATCATCATCGGCTTCAACGTTCGACCGACCGCGAAGATGAAGGATTTGGCCGTCCGGGAAAACGTCGATCTGCGCTCGTATGATGTCATCTATCACGCGCTCGATGATATTCGCAAGGCGATGGTCGGCATGCTCGATCCGACCTTTGAGGAAGAGGTTATCGGCACCGCCGAAATTCGCGATATCTTCAGCGTGCCGAAGATCGGTAAGATTGCCGGTTGCTCGGTCAGCAACGGGGTGATCAGGAGAAACGCCGGGGTTCGCGTTGTCCGTGACGGGGTCGTCGTCTACACCGGCAAGATCAGCTCGCTCAAACGGTTCAAAGACGATGCCCGGGAGGTCGTGTCCGGTTACGAATGCGGTATCGGCGTCGAGAATTTCAACGACATCAAGGTCGGCGATGTCCTTGAAGCGTTCGTTATGCAGCAGGTCGAGGCCAAGCTCGAATAAGAGGCCGGCAGATGAGTACCAATTGGCATCCGAAACAGGAACTGGAATCGCTCGGCGCGACCCGGGCACCGCTGCCGAAGCGTGCGGTGCGGGTCGCAGACGCGATCCGCAACGAATTGTCCGTACTGCTGCTGCAGCGCAGCCGCGACCCTCGGCTACAGGATGTGGTCATCAACCGGGTCGCGGTTTCCGATGATCTGCGCCATGCCCGGATTTATTATTCTCTGAGTTGCGGTCGGAGCGGCCTCGACGAGGCGAGTCGGGCGCTCGACCGGGCGGCCGGTTTCATGCGCAGTCATCTGGCAAAAACCATCAATCTGCGATTTACTCCGGAGTTGCGCTTCTGGTATGATGAGGAGGCAGAGAAAGTGGCGGAAGTGGAAAAGCTGCTGGCCCAGATAGCCAGGGAGAACGATGAGCGCGACAACCGTTCCTGACGATATTCTTTCGATCATCAGAGAAAAGGGACACTTCGTACTGCTCACCCACATTCATCCGGACGGCGATGCGCTCGGTTCTCTGTTCGGCCTCGCCGATGTTCTTCAGGCCATGGGAAAACGGGTCTTTCCGTACCTCGATCAGCCGGTCTCCCACCTCTACGATTTTCTGCCCGGCACGGGGCAGGTGAACTGCAGTCTTGATGAACTCGAGCAGTTTCGTGCGCAGGCCGGGTCGGACCTGGCGACCATCATTCTTGACTGTGGTGAGGATGAACGGGTCGGCAAGGACAAAGAAGTCCTGATGGACACGATGCCGTTGATCGTCGTCGACCATCATCGCTCCCACCAGGTCTATGGCGATCATCGCTGGGTGGATGCGCAGCGAAGCTCCACCGGGGAGATGGTTTTCGAGATCGTTGCCGCGCTCGGCCAACGTCTCTCGCCCGAGGCCGCGTTCAATATTTATGTGGCCATCGCCACCGACACCGGATCATTTCGTTACGATTGCACCAGTTCCCGAACCTTGGAGATTGCCGCAAAACTGGTCCAGTGCGGTGTTCAGCCGGCGCAGGTGGCCGCCTCTATTTATGATAACTTCAGCCCCGGACGGTTGAAATTGCTGCAACTCGTGCTCGGGACGCTCGATCTCTCGGAAAACGACCAGCTGGCCTGTATCCATGTCACCGCTGCTATGTTTTCCAAGAGCGGTACCGTGATGCAGGATGTGGAGGGTTTTGTCGATTTTCCGCGAGCCATCCGCACCGTGCAGGTCGCCGTTTTCCTCAAGGAGACCGAAGATCAGCGCATCTCGGTCAGCATTCGCGGCAAAGGCGCCATTGATGTCGCCGATATTGCCAAGCAATTCGGTGGCGGCGGGCACCGCAATGCCGCCGGCTGCCGGTTCAACGATCTGTCCCTCGACGCCGTCCGCGAACGGTTGCACCGGACCATAGCCGAACGGCTGGCGGTCTGCCTGCCGCCGCGCTGAGCGGCAATCGCCACTCTTTCGTGATGATGATGCAGCCGTCGACCCCGGTTGGCCCGGGGGTGTTGCTTGTCGACAAACCGGCCGGTTCGACCTCGTTTGCGATGGTTCGGGTGGTGCGCCGTCTGGCGGGCGTTAAAAAGGTCGGTCATGCCGGCACGCTTGACCCGTTTGCCACCGGCCTGCTGGTTATCTGCATCGGCCGACCGGCCACCCGGTTGATCGATCAGTTGATGGACGGCGACAAGGAATATCTGGCGACGCTGGTTCTCGGCACCGTATCCTCGACCCTTGATCCGGAAGGCGAGCTTGTTGCAACCGGTCCCTGGCCGCCCCTTGCAGGCGATGTCGTGCGCCGGGTACTGGCCGGGTTCTGCGGCACCATCCTGCAGCGGCCGCCCGCCTTTTCGGCATTGAAACATCACGGCAAACCCCTGTATCAATATGCCCGGCAGGGAATCGTCATCGACAAGGCCCCCCGGCCGGTACGCATCGAGCGACTCGACTGGCTTGATGCCCGGGAGCAGGTTCTTCCTGACGCACCGACGCTGCAGCTGCGGGTGCGCTGCGGCAAGGGTACCTACATTCGCTCTTTGGCTGCAGATATCGGCGCGGCACTTGGCTGCGGCGCCTATCTGACGGCGCTACGACGCACTGCCAGCGGCTGCTACCGGGTTGAACAGAGCGTCTGCGGCCAGGCCCTGCAGGCCGACACCGGACCGGAATTGCTGCGTCGCCACCTGCGTGCACTTGACGAACTGCCGGTGGAGGGCCGCTAGAAGGCGACCGTCGCACCGTCGCCGTCGCCGGGCAACCAATGATTCGGATCGGCTGGAACAGCTGGTCGAGATGATTGTGTCGGCGAGGTGGAGGTATTTTTTTGGAATTGCTTGCGCGATCAGGACGAATAAGCTATTATCTCATGTTCTGGTTAAAAAAACCGGTGGCAGCTTGCTCTTTTCTCCGTGAATGTCCGGCGGAGTGATGATGTTGTTTGCAAGCGGGCCGGTGTTTGCATTATAGTACAGACCTTAGCTTGTTTGAACGATAGAGGAGGAGAGCCGTGGCACAGTCGGCACTGAAAAAAAACGAGATCATCGAAAAATTCAAGACCCACCCGACCGATACCGGATCATCGGAAGTGCAGATAGCGCTGCTGACCGATCGGATCCAGTATCTGACCGAGCATTTCAAGACCCATGCGAAGGACCATCACTCCCGTCAGGGGTTGCTGAAACTGGTCGGCCAGCGGCGGAGTCTGCTCGATTATCTCAAGAAGAAAGACATCGGCAAGTACCGGGCGTTGATCAAGGAACTGGGGATACGGAAGTAACCTGCCTTACCTCGATCGTGTCTCCCGTTGCTCGGAACGGTCTGTCGGTTCAAGACCGCCACCGATTGTGGCGCGGCGGAGACGGATATCTTTGTTCCGGGCGGTTATGCCTCCAGAGCGGGAGGGGTGCCGCCCGGATTCATTTCGTATTTCAATACACATCGCAGCATCGTATATACTGTTTCGCACTAGGGCGGAACAGATCAGGATAGATCCGTCAAAAAACGGATGTGTCACCGTAGGAAAATCCGGCTGGTGGATAATCCGGTCGGAGAAGAGCGGGCCTGTGTGCCTGCATCAGTGGAGAATGTATGAAACAAACAGTTGAAGCCACCGTCGGAACGAAAACCATCAGCATCGAAACCGGCAAACTCGCGAAACAGGCCTCCGGGTCGGTTGTCGTACGCTGCGGAGAAACGGTCGTCCTCGTGACCGCAGTCGGAGAAAAACGGAACAAGCCGGAAATGGGGTTTTTACCGTTGACCATCGAGTATCAGGAAAAGATGGCCTCAGTCGGTCGTATACCCGGCAACTACTTTCGACGGGAAATCGGCCGGCCCAGCGATCGTGAGGTCCTGACCTGCAGGATCATCGACCGCCCGTTGCGGCCGTTGTTCGCCGATGGCTATTTTTCAGAGACCCAGGTCATCGCCTCGGTCCTGTCCGCCGATCAGGAGCATAATCCGGATATCCTGGCGCTGACCGGTGCGAGCTGCGCCTTGATGCTTTCCGATATTCCGTTTGCCGGTCCGGTGGCCGGTGGTCGCGTCGGCTATGTCGACGGCTCCTACGTGATGAATCCCACCGTCTCGGAGCTGAAGAACTCGGCTATCGACATCGTTGTCGCCTGTACCGAAAAGGCCGTGGTCATGGTGGAGGGCAAGGTCGATACCCTGCCGGAACAGGTTGTCCTCGATGCGATTTTCTTCGCCTTTCAGGAATTGCAACCGCTCGTTGCGATCCAGAAGCAATTGCAGGCCGCATCCGGCAAGCCGAAACGGGTCGTGGCGCCGATCACGATTGACGAGCAGCTCTATCAACAGGTCGTTGACAAGGCCGCTGCCCGCCTGGAGACCGTCGTATCCACGGCGGACAAGATGGAGCGCAGCCGTCGCTACGACGAACTGCTCCTTGCAGTACAGGCCGAGGTGGACCCGGATGCAGAGCGAAGCGGTGAAATTGCCGAACTGCTCTCAAAGTTCCGCAAAAAGCTGATGCGCTCCCGGATCGTCGAGGCGTCCCAGCGGATCGACGGCCGCGCGTTTGACCAGGTTCGCGAGATCGCCTGCGAAGCCGGCTTTCTGCCGCGGACCCACGGCTCAGCGCTGTTCACCAGGGGTGAGACCCAGGCGCTGGTTACCGCCACCCTTGGCAGCGAACGCGACCAGCAGCGGGTCGAGACGCTTGGCGGTGAAGAAAACAAGCGCTTCATGCTGCATTATAACTTCCCGCCGTTTTGTGTCGGCGAAGTCCGCCGGATGACCGGCCCGTCCCGCCGTGATATCGGTCACGGCACCCTGGCGATGCGCGGCCTCGAAGCGGTCCTGCCGAAGGAGACCGATTTTCCGTACTCGATCAGGGTCGTCTCCGAGGTGCTTGAATCAAACGGCTCCTCGTCCATGGCAACGGTCTGCGGCGGTTCGATGGCACTGATGGATGCCGGTGTGCCGATTACCGCCCCGGTCTCAGGTATCGCCATGGGGCTGATCAAAGAAGGCGAGAAGGTGGTCATCCTCTCCGATATCCTTGGTGACGAAGACCATCTCGGCGACATGGATTTCAAGGTCGTCGGCACCGCCGACGGCATCACCTCGCTGCAGATGGACATCAAGATCGACGGTGTCGACCGGGCGATCATGGGCAGCGCGCTTGAGCAGGCCAAAAGCGGCCGGCTGCACATCCTTAAAGAGATGGCAAAAGGTATCGCCGAGGCGCGCAAGGAGATTTCCGCGTACGCCCCGAAATTTCATTCGCTGCAGATCAACCCGGACAAGATCAGGGATCTGATCGGCCCCGGCGGCAAGGTCATTAAAGAGTTGTCCGCCGATTACGATGCCAAGAT
>CAZSOA010000132.1:0-10124 GCA_964608305.1 uncultured Desulfofustis sp.
ACGGTTTTTTTTATTTTTCTGGACAGTCCGTCCGGCAATTGGCTGACGGGATGGGGTTGCCGGTAGCGCCACGGCTTACTCGCGCCCTGCCGGTCGCTTTTGGCACCGTTATCGGCATTGCGCTGGCGATGGGCCTGGCCGGCGACCCGTTGCTGGAGACGCTGATCACCGCCAATTTGTTATTCTGGCTCTGGGCAGCCGGCCTGCGACTGGCTGTCGTCGCGCACACCGAGCGCCGCTATGGGCGCAAGGTCGCCGGCTCTGTTATCGCCTCACTCATCGTGCTGATCAGCGCGTACCTGACGGCGCATCACCCGGATCTGTTGGTCCTGGGCGGCGCTTTTCTGGCGGCTCTGGCCGCCGCCGGCCTGATTACCCTGTCCCTGCGGCTTATAGCCCGCCGGGAGCTACCGGGCCGGCTATCCCTGCAAGCAAAGGAGAAGCCATGATGAAAAGAACCATACCACCCCTGCTGATCACCTTCCTGCTGTTCTTGTTACCCAGCCTCGGTGCCGCCACCGTCGGGACGATGGACAAAGACGAGTTGAAGGCGCTGCTGGAGCAAGATGCTGCGGTGGTTGTCGATGTCCGTACCGGCCGTGATTGGTCGGCCAGCGAATTGAAGATCAAAGGGGCCGTTCGGATCGAAAACGATGATTTTTCACCACTCGCCGCCCATCCCAAGGATGCGACGTTCGTGCTCTATTGCGCTTGACCGAACGAGTTTACCAGTGCCCGGGCGGCACTGAAGCTTCGTGAGAACGGTTACGAGAACGTGTATGCCCTGAAAGGAGGGTGGCGGGAGTGGTCCCGCAGCAACTACCCGGTCGAACCAAAATAGCAGACCATCCATTTTTGGGTCAAAGCTGCCGATCAGCATCCTGTCAGGCGCCGCCAAGCAACCAGTCGGCGGCGCCGTTACCGGCGGCTCGCCCGGTGGCGAAGCAGGCGGTCAGCAGATAGCCGCCGGTCGGCGCCTCCCAGTCGAGCATCTCTCCGGCGCAGAATACTCCCGGTAGTTTATGCAGCATCAACTGCTCATCGACTTCGGTGAAACAGACCCCGCCGGCACTGGAAATTGCCTCTGCCAGCGGGCGTGTCTGCAGTACCCTGAGCGGCAATGCCTTGATTGTGCGGGCCAGACGCTGCAGATCCGCATAATCGTCCGGCGCGCTGTGTTCCCGGAGCAATCCGGCCTTGACGCCGTCAATACCGATAGTCTTGCGCAGATGGCTGGCCAGCGAGCGACGCCCCTTTGGCCTCGCCAACCGCTGTATAAGATTTGCTTCAGACCGATCGGGACACAAATCAATCCGTACGGTGGCGCCGCCGCCTTTGGCCAACCGATCTCGCAGCAACGGTCCGCAATGGTAGAACAACCCTCCTTCAACACCGGTGGCGGTAATCGTGAACTCGCCGCGCCGGAAGAAACGCGAACCGTCTCCGCCGACAGTGCTCAGTACGACATTTTTGACCGGTTTCCCCTGAAATCGTTCACGAAATGTATCTGAGAGGTCGGCATCAAAACCGCAGTTTGCCGGAACCAGATCCTGCACCCGGACTCCCCGTTGCCGCAGGATATCGACCCAGGCTCCCGTGCTGCCGAGTTGCGGCCAACTGCCGCCACCCAGCGCCAGCACCACTACCGATGCGGCGGTGGTTATCGTCGCGCCGTTTTCGACGCAGAAAACGAGACGGTTATCCGAACTCCAGCCCTGCCAGCAAAGACCCGTTTTGACAATCAGGCCGGAATCGCGAAGACGCCGCAGCCATCGTGACAACAAGTCGTCCGCCGTCATCGTTTGCGGAAACACCAGCCCCGTCGACCCGGCGTGCGTTTCGACTCCCAGGCCGGCAGCCCAGCGCCTCAGATCGTCCGGGGAGAAATGCTCAAGATGAGGCCGCAGAAAATCCGCTCGCCCGCCATAGGAGGCGACGAGTTCCGCCGGCGATCCGACCCGAGTCAGGCTGAGCTTGCTTCGGCCGGCAACGATCAGCTTCCGCGCCACCACCGGCATCGCGTCATAAAGGGTGACAGCAGCGCCCCGCTCCAGCAACACCTCCGCCGCCATCAACCCGGCGGGGCCGCCGCCGATGACGATTGCCGAACCTATCTCACACCTCGGCAACTTCGCGCTGGATCGCCAGGTAGTTGGCAATCTCACCACCGACACCGCGGATCGGCACGATCTTCCATTCCATGATGAACGCCGAACCGTCTTTGCGGTAATTATACGTTTTACCGTGGAAAATTTCACCGTTGTCGAGCCGCTCGCTCAGCTCCGCCAGGACCGCCGGGTCGGTTTTCTCACCCTGCAGCACCGCCGGAGACTGCCCGAGCAGGTCCTGGCGACTGTAGCCGGTCATCGCACACAATGCCGGATTGACATAGATAATCGGGTAGCCCGGTTCGGCCTCGGTGATCATCACTCCCTGAAACGATGCTTCAAGCGCTGCCTGCAGCATGTTCATCATAATGTCCTGAAAATTCTGGTCATAGCTGAAGATTTCAGCAAGCGTGAGAAAGTCCGACTTCGTCGATTCCGACATGATGCGTGGCTCCTTTTTCGTTCTTGGTGTCAGAGGGCCCGCGCCTGGCCGGGAAGGTCTTGCCGCCGATTAGACACGAGCACTGCTCCCGGAACCGGCGCCGGAAAACGCGCTTGATCGTCTCAAGGTCGTTCTCCCTCCACCGTTTGCGTTAACTGCTCGAAACGTACCGCAGAGCGTGCGGAACAGCAAGACGAAGATAGCAATCGTTTATGCCGAGCATACAGCACGACCGCTGATGTACCACTCCCCTGCCAGGTGACCGGACAACCGCTCACTGATGAAAACAACGACGATACGACGAAGATGTGTGGTAAACTCAAGACGGACCGAAATTGAAACGATGGTTCGCTTTGCAGCACATCCCGTCGCGTGCGACGAGTACGCAGCGATTGCCGCAGTACGATTATTCTGTTTGCGTCCCCTGGGTGCTTGTGACCAAACAGCCACGATAACGGATAGGAAAAGGACAGATGACACCATGAAAATCGAAGAATCGATACTCAAGCAGGCAGCCAGCGCCACCGGTCTTCAGGTCGACGACCTGACCGCCTTTTTCAAGCAGGGCGAACAACGGACCTACCAGCCCAACGAATGGCTGTTTCACGAGTCCACCCCACGGAAATGGGCAGGCATCGTGCTGGAAGGAGATGTCGAGTTGGTCCGCGGCCTGCACGGCTCGTCCCGACATCTTGCTACCATCATTGCCGGCGCACTGATCTCGGAGGGAACCTTTCTTGAAGACAGCGCCCACAGCAGCAGCGCCTATACGAGAAACGGGGCAACCGTCTGGCAGCTTTCCCGCGAGCGCATCGACGACTATCGGGAACAACATCCGGATAGGTATTACCGGATTGTCGCGCGCGTGGCGGTGGGGATCAGCCGACGTCTCAGGGTGTTGTCCAACCAGCTCTACCTCAACAAACAAGGCGTCCAGGAGATGAGCGGTTTTCGGATCGAACGCGACTCTCTTGGCCAGCGGGAAATCTCCGACCACGCCTACTACGGGGTACAGACCCAACGGGCGATGGAAAACTTTGCCATATCGGGAGTATCGATCGGCAAATTTGAACACCTGATCGAGGGGCTGGCAATGGTCAAGAAGGCGGCGGCGATGGCCAACCAACAACTCAACCGACTCAATGAGGAACGGGCCAATGCAATCTGTGCCGCCTGCGACGAATTATTGGCCGGCAAGCTCCACGACCATTTCACCGTCGATATGTTCCAGGGCGGGGCGGGGACATCGACCAACATGAACGCCAATGAGGTCATTGCCAACCGGGGACTGGAGTTGATGGGCTATCGCAAAGGCGAATACGAGCACCTCCACCCAAACGATCATGTTAACTGTTCACAATCGACCAACGACGCCTACCCGACGGCCATCAAACTGGCCGTATTGCTGTCCAGTCGCAATCTTGCCAGGGCGTTTCGGGAATTACAAACATCGCTGGAACGCAAAGCAGAGGAATTCAGCGATGTCCTGAAGATGGGCCGCACGGAAAACCAGGATGCCGTGCCGATGACGCTTGGCCAGGAGTTCAGCGCTTACGCAGTCATGATCGAAAGCGCGGGCAAGGCCATCGAGCGGGCAGCCTACGAATTTCTCGATATCAACATGGGAGCCACGGCTATCGGCACCGGCCTCAACAGCCCCCCCGGCTATGCCAACCTGGTTACGAAAAAATTGTCCGAGGTCAGCGGTTTCGAACTGCGCCGGGCGCGGAACCTGGTTGAGGCGACACAAAACGCCGGAACCTTCGTCCAGATGTCCGCCACCCTGAAACGGGCCGCGGTACAGATTTCCAAGGTCTGCAACGATCTGCGCTGGCTCTCCTCGGGGCCGCGCTGCGGGCTCAACGAAATCAACCTGCCGGCCATGCAGCCCGGTTCGTCGATCATGCCGGGCAAGGTCAATCCGGTCATTCCCGAGTTGGTCAATCAGATCTGCTACCAGGTGATGGGCTACGACGCGGTCGTCTCGATGGCTGCTGAGGCAAGTGAGCTGGAACTCTGCATGGCCGAGCCGATCATCGCCTACGATCTGCTGCACGGTATGCTCATCCTGAAAAACGCCTGTGTTACGCTCGCATCACGCTGTATTGAGGGCATTGAGGCGAATCGCGAGGTCTGCCGCGGGTATGTGGAGCGCAGCATCGGCCTGATCACCGCTCTGGTACCGTTTATCGGTTATGAACAATCGGCGGCGATCGCCAAGGAGGCCCTGCGCACCGGGGCTTCGGTCTATGAACTGATCGTGGAGCGGGGCTTGCTGTCGCAAGAGCAGATCGAGGAAATCCTGCGACCGGAGAACATGACCGATCCGCGGGAAATACCGGCAAAGTGACACTCAGCTGCGCCCATTAAAAAACGCGGCGTTCCACGTGCTAAAAAAAACGCCGCGCGGGTTGGCCGGAGCCTGGCGACTCGCAGCCATCGTTTTGCAGGTCCGCTTCGCCAACGGAATCGTTCCGAAGCGGACCTGTGGTTTTCACTACACTGCAAAAGCGGTACTGAAACGTTAGTGCATCATGCGAGATCGAAGCGATCAAGGTCCATGACCTTGCTCCACGCCGCCACAAAATCCTGGACAAACTTCTCCGGGGAATCGGCGCATCCGTAGACTTCCGCCACCGCCCGCAACTGGGAGTTGGAGCCGAAAACCAGATCAATACGGGTGCCGGTCCATTTCAACTCACCGGTTGCTCGATCACGACCCTCGAAGATGTCATCGTCCGCTTCGCTTGCTTTCCACACCGTGTTCATATCGAGAAGATTCACAAAGAAATCGTTGGTCAGCGTCTCGGGTCGTTTCGTGAAAACACCATGCGGCGATTGTTCAAAGTTCGCGTTCAGGACGCGCATACCGCCGATGAGCACAGTCATCTCCGGTGCGGTCAGCGTCAGTAGCTGGGCGCGATCGACCAGCAATTCCTCGGCCGATACAGAAAATTTTGCCCGCTGATAGTTCCGGAACCCGTCTGCCGCCGGCTTGAGCACAGCAAACGACTCGGCGTCGGTCTGCTCCTGCGTTGCATCCGTGCGTCCCGGCGTAAACGGAACCGTAACGTTGAGTCCGGCATTCTTTGCTGCCTGCTCGATCCCTGCGCAGCCACCGAGAACAATCAGGTCGGCGAGTGATACCCGCTTTCCGCCCGTCTGTGCGCTGTTGAAATCCTTCTGGATGGTTTCAAACAGCTGCAACACCTTCTGCAGACGAGCCGGTTCATTGACCTCCCAATCCTTTTGCGGTGCCAGGCGAATCCGGGCGCCGTTTGCCCCGCCGCGTTTGTCGGAACCGCGGAACGTGGATGCCGATGCCCAGGCGGTTGCAACCAGTTGTGAGACGGGGAGTCCTGAAGCAAGGATCTTGCCCTTGAGGGCGGCGATATCCTGCGCATCAATCAATTCATGATCGACGACCGGCACCGGATCCTGCCAGATGAGATCCTCAGCCGGAACCTCCGGGCCCAGGTAACGGGAACGGGGGCCCATATCACGGTGCGTCAGTTTGAACCAGGCGCGAGCAAAGGCGTCCGCCAATGCTGCCGGATTTTCCATATACCGTCTGGCGATCGGTTCATAAATCGGGTCGAAGCGCAGCGAGAGGTCCGCCGTGGTCATCATCGGCCGCAGTTTCTTTGACGGATCATGGGCGTCGACCACCATATCTTCTTCATCGACATCCTTGGCCAGCCACTGATTTGCCCCGGCGGGGCTTTTGACCAGCTCCCATTCATATTTGAAGAGCACCTTCAGGTAGCCCATATCCCAAGTGGTCGGGTTCGGCTTCCAGGCACCTTCGATACCGCTACTGATCGTATCGCCGCCCTTGCCGCTGCGAAAACTGCTTTTCCAGCCGAGTCCCTGTTCCTCGATCGGTGCGGCTTCGGGCTCAGGCCCCACATGGGTCGCCGGTCCGGCACCGTGGCATTTGCCGAACGTGTGCCCGCCTGCAACCAGTGCCACGGTCTCCTCATCATTCATTGCCATGCGGGCGAAGGTCTCGCGCACATCACGGCCGGAGGCGACCGGATCCGGGTTGCCGTCGGGCCCTTCCGGATTCACATAAATCAACCCCATCTGTACGGCCGCCAGCGGGTTTTCCAGATCCCGCTCCCCGCTGTAACGACTCTTCGGCTTGTCGCTCGTCGCCAACCATTCTTCTTCAGCGCCCCAGTAGATGTCCTCTTCCGGCTCCCAGACGTCTTCCCGTCCGCCGGCAAAGCCGAAAGTCTTGAAACCCATCGACTCAAGTGCGCAGTTACCGGCAAGAATCATCAGGTCGGCCCAGGATATTTTTTTGCCGTATTTCTGTTTGATCGGCCAAAGCAGGCGACGGGCCTTGTCAAGGTTGACGTTGTCCGGCCAACTATTGAGCGGCGCCAATCGCTGGGAACCGGAGCCGGCGCCACCACGCCCATCTCCCATGCGATAAGTACCGGCGCTGTGCCAGGCCATACGGATAAAAAGTCCCCCGTAATGCCCCCAGTCGGCCGGCCACCATTCCTGCGAGTCGGTCATCAAAGCAACCAGATCGTTCTTAACCGCGGCCAGGTCCAGTGTCTTGAATTCCTCGGCGTAGCAAAAATCTTCGCCCATCGGATTTGATTTAGCGGAATGCTGGTGCAAGATGTTGAGCTTCAGCTGGTTCGGCCACCAATCGCGGTTGGTCGTACCGTGTCCGGCAATGTGCCGCTGCGTCTTTCCCGTTACCGGGCATTTGCTATTGTCACTCATACAGGTGCCTCCTCATTGATTTACGTTTTGGCAGCATGGTTTCCCCACTACACCCGGGTCGCGCCCGCCTGCCGTGCGCGCGCCCTATTCTTCTTTTTTTGTCAGTTCGCTCGGGTCATCAGACGGCCGAACGAGCTGATCGCAACACACAACCCGCGCCCGCTGTTTACTGATCTGCATGGCATCTTGTGATCATCTGCCTTGATCGGCGGGTGTCGGTCTTGCTTTTTCAAGACAGGCTCGGCAAACACCTCGAACCTCCACATAGGTTCCCTCGACCGACCCGAATGAACGTACCGAATCAGGTAACGTGACGGCATCAAGCGCATCACAAAAAAAATCACGGGTGAAACCGCATTGCGCACATACAAAATGGTGGTGGCGCTCCAGGTTTGCATCAAAGCGGGTTCGTTCCCGGCCGGCACCAAGGGTTGTTACCAGGCCAAGATCATTGAGCAGCCAAAGTGTCCGGTAAACGGTGTCAAGCGATACCGTTGGCAGCCGCCTCCTGACACGCCGGTAAATCTGCTCGGCATCCGGGTGATCTTCGGTCTGCGCAACTTCGCGAAAAATCTCCAGGCGCTGATGCGTCACCTTAATCCCTTCATCACGACACACCGCTTCGAATGATTTGATCCGTTGCGCGATATCTTGTTGTGTGCTTATCATAATTATTATTATATAGGAATGAGTTACAAATAGCAAGTAGTTCTTCTCAGAAAAGCCGTCAAGGGCAGGTGCGGTTGTTTATCACCATGACCAGGTCCTCGGCATTTGACGATACGACACCAGGAAATCCCCTCGCCGGAATTCAATACGATCGGAACACTCCCCAGACGCCTCCCGGTCTGCACCGAAAATGACGAAACGCTTGTTCAGGCAATGGTATCGACCATTTCCAGGCAACGAATCAGTTGCATTTTCAGCAGCAGGTTCTAGGTTACAAAGAGCTCAGAAACAAACGGGAAGACACCAGATCCTGTGCCATGCTTCGGGGAAAAAAGATTGTGCAAACGATAATCAGCCAGGACGACGGTATCGAAAAACCGCTCTGGATAAGCCATCGCGGTTACAAGAAAGGCGCGGTTGAAAACACCCGGGCCGCATTCCGGGCTGCTGTTGCCAGGGGCTTTTCCTGCCTGGAAACAGATTTGAGACTCAGCCGGGACGGCCGGATTGTGTTGATCCACGATCCGGATCTTGGCCTGCTTGCCGGTGACCATCGACGGGTTAAGGACCTGACTGCGGCGGAACTGGCTGCCATCAGATTGAGCTTGCCTGACTATCCAGAATACCACCGTGACCGTCCCGACCATTCGCACCGAGAGCCTGCCGACGCGAATGCCGTGTTGTTCTTCGACGAATTCGCCGCCGAGTTTTCTCAGTGTCGATGGGTACTGGACATAAAACCGGAAGAGGGCGACAAGACCATTCTGGCGCTCTCCCACTGGGCCAAAAGAAACAACAAGGTCGAGGCCATTATCCACAACACCAAGATGCTGACGTGGCACCCGGCCCATCAAGCGCTGGCATCCACGCTTTTCCCCGGACTTCAGTTTTATGCGAGGCAGTCGGAATGCTGGCGGGCAGGCCTTGCTGCATTGTTTGCCATGCCCGGCCTGGGCGCCATTCAGGCTGGTAAGACGTATGCGCTCCCGCCTACTGTTGCCGGCCTTCCCTTGTACCGACCATCCATGGTGCGACGGTTTCATGAACGGGGCGCCTCACTGGTAGCCTTTTTGCCCCCAAGCAGAGCATTGACCAGGCGAGCGGTCGCGCTCGGCTTTGATGAGATTCTAACCAACTTTGACAAAAGATTCGATTGAGCCCACATGGTTGTCGACAACCGAAGGCATTTGTAGTGGGCAAGTCAGCAATCGATGATGAACACAACCGAATCGGAAGACGGAAAGCATCTTGAAAAAGTGCCGGCAGTACTCACCCGTCGTTGTCTAAAGACGGTGAGCCATCCATTTGCTTGTTACCGCATCCGTACGCGCGGTAAAAACGTGCGACAATCGCCCAAAGCTCTTCGGGCAGGAGTTTCTTGACTTGGGAGCGGATCACCGGCTCCGGAGGACCGAAATACGCTTCCGCGATGCCGCCGGCGATGCAAGCCAGCGTGTCGCTGTCTCCGCCGAGCGAAATGGCGTTGCGCACCGCATCTTCATAAGAGTCCGCCTCCAGAAATGAAATAATCGCTTCCGGCACTGTCCCCTGACAGGAGATGTCAAATCCATACCCGGGCCTTATCTCCGCCACCGTTCGGTTAAGGTCATACCCGAATCGTCCGGAGATCTGCTTTTTGATCAAGTCCTTATCACGGGTCTTCCGCGCCAGAAACACGGAAAGAGCGGTTGCCTGAGCACCTTTGATTCCTTCGGGGTGATTATGCGTAACAGCCGCCGAACGCGCCGCCTCGCACAGGACGTCCTCGCTGGTAGCAAACGCCCAGCCCACCGGGCTCACCCGCATGGCCGCGCCATTACCCCAGCTGTTGTAGGGCTTCTGGTTATCGGACATAAGCCACTTGAAGAATGAGCCTCCATAGCCGGCGGAAGGATACCGCCGGCCAATCTCTGTGAGCCATCGACGATAGTCGCCATCCGTCATCACGGCCTGAGCGACGGCAATGGTCAAAACCGAATCATCGGTAAAGCGGCAGCAAGGACCAAAGAGAGGAAAATCCTTAGTCTTAACAGGATGAGCCTCATAGACAGACCCGATGATATCGCCGGCAATAGCCCCGATCATGCCTCCCTCACCCCGACTTATTTCGCCTCTGCCTTACGGGCGCAGGCTATGCAGGTCAATACGCTCGGATCGGAGCG
>CAZSOA010000133.1:0-10040 GCA_964608305.1 uncultured Desulfofustis sp.
AGCTGCAACGCTCTTTCCTGCAGGCGGGCCGCAGCAGTACCCCGATCCTGGCGCTCGGCCGGACGAACCGGTAACGGCACGCTGAGCATCACCGCGAACCGGTCTTCCTCCTGATCATTCCTGCCATAAAGCAGATCAACCATGAACCCGGAGAGGTATTGATCGCTCAGTGCCGTCTCGTGACCCGCTGCCCGCGTTGCCGATTGCAAAGCTGACACTTCCGGGTGTTCCGCCAATAACCGCACCAGTTCCGGTTGTGAGAGCAGCGGCGGCAAGTCCGGCAAGGTATCGGTAACCGGGCGATCGGCCTCCCCGTCGCCAATCAGCCGGCCCAGCTCGGCCCGAACTGCATCGGCCTGTTCATGTATGCGCAGCAGTCGATCACGCTGCATCTGCTCCTCCAGTTCCAGCAGCAGCACCTGCTGCTGCGACAGATTGCCGGCAGCATATTGTTGTCTCGCGGTTTGCGCGCGTTCGGCAAGCAAGCGCACATGATGGGTGATGATCCGTTCCGCCTGCTGCTGATACCAGAGATCCAGCCAGGTGAGGCGGACTGCCCGCAGTACCGCCCGGCCGGCTAGATCGCCGCGATACCGTTCACCATCGGCCAGTTGTTCCTGCTGCGACCTGCGGAGCTTGAGATTGCCCAACCGGGGTAGTTCCTGGCGCAAACCGACCAGATATTCATCCATGCCATAGGTGTTCTCATACCCGATGATCACCTGCGGATCCGCCAGTTGGCCGGCCCTGACCGCCAGTTGCCGATACCGTGCAGCTTTGGCTTCGGCCGCCTGGCGCGATAAATTACGCTCGATTGCTGCTTGCTCGGCCTCCGCCATCCCCAGCGGGGACGCCATGCCTGCAGATGTCCCGATGACCGGGATGAAACCGAAACCCACCAGCATGACGAGCAAACATCGCGGTATTTCCAGCGATCGCATAGACACTCCCGTACAAGAATGAAATCTGCACCACATAGTAGCACAGACCATAGCTATTATCCGGTCAGGTGGCAAGGGCGGACCGCCACGGTTTTGGTCAGGTGCGCTTGGCTCTGCAAGAAAGCCGGGTCGATCGATCCGGCTGCAGCAAACAGTCTACTGGAATATACGACGTGCTGACGACCACCTGATGCGGCCGGTGGGATCGTCTTCAGCGATCAAGCACCAGACGGATACGGCGCAAAAGATCGTTGCGTCCACAAGGTTTCTGGATCAACTCGATCCCCTCGTGCAGCACGAAATCAGAGTGGATGGCATTGATGCTATAGCCGCTGGTGAAAATCACCGGCACCTCGGACCGGATGCCCTTGATCTGCTCGAAGGCCTGGAATCCGCCGAGTTTGGGCATCACCACGTCGAGGATGACAAGATCAATGGTCCCGGCATGGTGGCGGAAGACCGCTACCGCCTCTTCACCGTCTGCAGCGGTTAAGACGCGATAACCGGCCCCGGTGAGAATAGCCAGGTTCAGGTTCAGCACCATGGCCTCATCTTCAGCCACGAGAATGGTCTCTTGGCCGCCGACTACCGCCCCTTCGATCTTCGTGCCGACGGCTATCGCCGAGCGCTCAACAATCGGGAGATAGATCTTGAAGGTGGTTCCGGTACCGGTTTCGCTGTAGACATGTACCATGCCGTCATGCTGTTTGATAATGCCGTAGACGGTAGCCAGGCCGAGGCCGGTTCCCTGACCGAGCGGTTTGGTGGTAAAAAACGGCTCAAAAATCCGCCCCCTGATCTCCTCTTCAATGCCGCAGCCGGTATCGGAGACGCTCAACAGGACGTAGCGGCCGGGATGGGCCCAGGGATGATCATCGCGATAGGACTCGTCGATCCGCACGTTTTCAGTCTCAATGGTAATCGTGCCGCCGTGCGGCATGGCATCCCGGGCGTTGATGCAGAGATTGACGATGATCTGCCCAAGCTGACCGACATCGGCTCGCACCGTCGCCAGGGCGCGGCCCTTGACCAGCGCCAGGGAAATATGCTCGCCGATGAGCCGGCGCAGCATGCTCAGGCAATCATCGAGCACCTCATTGAGATCGACATCTTTCATGTCGAGTACCTGCCGTCTGCTGAAGGCCAGCAGCTGTCGGACCAGCGTCGCCGCCCGTTCGGCACTGCCCATTATGGCCGTCAGGTCGGACCGGAGCGGACTTGATGCCGACAACCGCTCACCCATTATCTCACCGTGACCGATCATGACCTGCAGCAGGTTGTTGAAATCATGGGCGACGCCGCCGGCCAACTGGCCGATAGCCTCCATTTTTCGAGCCTGGAGTAATTGGCGCTCCATCGACTCATGCTCGCGTTCCGCCTGCTTGCGCCGCGAGATATCCTCAATCACGCCAACCAGGGTGAGGATTCTGCCATCGGCTTCCCGGACCGGCGCCACCGACAGGCTGATATCGACCGCAGAACCGTCTTTACGGTGCCGCACCACCTCCATTTGCGTAAGGCTCTCACCGGCGCAGACTCGATCGCGCAACCGGAGAAACTCGCTCTCAGCCGACAACGAGGTCGCCGGTAACGGCCGGCCAACGGCCTCTTCAGCAGACCATCCGAAGATCCGCTCGGCTGCATGATTCCAGGAGAGCACCGTCCCATCGGTGCTCATGCCGATGATAGCAAGTGGTGAGGCATCAATAAGGGCTCGCTGATACGCTTCGCTGCGGCGCAAATCCTCCTCGGCCCGTTTCCGATCGGAAATGTCGTAGATCAGCGCATAGAGCAGGTCCCGACCTCCGATCCGAATCGGTGTGCTGTAGACTTCGACATCGCAGATCGCCCCGCCGGCCAGACGGTGGCGCACGGAAAAGTGATTTCGCCGCGCTTCCCTGGCTGCGGCCAGATCCCGTTTGATCTGTTCCGGCGAAAGCTGGATGATTTCAGTCATCGACATCGTCTGCAACGTCTCCCGCGACCATCCATAAAAACCTGCCGCCGCCTGATTGGCATCGACGATCGCCGCACGATCCGGATCGATGATCAACATCGACACATAATTGTTCTCAAAGAGATTCCGATAGAACTGCTCGCTTTCTTTGAGTCGTTGTTCGGTCCGGCGTCGCCGCTCCACCTCGAGAAAGATCTGCGCGATCAGCAGGAAACCGACCGGAAAGACGATCATGATGATCAGTCCGACCTCCCTGACCACCTGCCAACCGACCTGGGGTATGAGCAATTGCAAGGCAAGCATGCCGGCGTGCACAACGATACCAAAAAGCAGCAGGGCCGGCAGCGAAACCCAGCGTTCATTGCGCCGGCGCAGGTAGTGGAGGATAACCCCGAGCAGTGAGGCCTCGATGATAACCCCGATGCCGGCCAAGGCGCCGGCACCGCCGAGATACCAGCGGTAGAGACCGCAGATCGGCGCCGCAACAGCCGCCACGAGCGGTCCGCCGAACAGACCGGCGAGACTGAGGACGATGGAGCGGCCGTCATAGATCACCCCTGGCGCGAAGTGCAGCGGCGTCATCATGCCGATGACCCCTACCAGGCCAAACAGAACCCCGGCCGAGACATGATAGATGAGCTGTCGTCCCTCGAGACGATAGCCAAGAAAGCGAAGCCCGACGGCCAGCGTTACCAGCAGCGCGGTATTTTTGATCAGATCAAGAATCATGAAATCAGCACCGGTATGGTCTGTCGACGGTCCGGCAGGCCACACCGAAGGGCCGTCGCCATGAAACAAACGGGTTATCTCTGTCCCTGTAGCACAGACGATGCCCGAGAACAAGGAGATGGTTTACCGAAGGGGGAAAAAGAGGAAGGATGAGCGGCGGCCGGAGCCAGAATGGCTCCGGCCGGTTATCGGAACGATTTATCCGTGATTTTGATCTACCCGCACGGTTTGCGGCTGCGGCCCGGCCTGTAATGAATCGGCAAACAGCCGGTCAATCGTGGCCGAGCAATTCCGGAGCCAGGAAATCGGGGCGATCAGCGCCTCCCAGATGGCTTCGTTGCGCAGCTGTTCCGCTTTGTATTCCAGGGCCTTAATCTCCTCAGCGGTCGGCAGGGTTGCGGGAAACGTCGATAATGCATGGTAATGTACAGGTTTCATAGGTGCTCCTTTCTCTATCGATTATCGATAATTATGAATTGATCAAAGTGTCCCCCGTACAAAGACGGAAGGTGAATTACGCTACTTTCTCAGTATTTTTCGCTTCTTTCCAGAAAACGCCGATCCGCTGGTAATGATCGGCAAGAATGCGCGAAGCCTCGTTACAACAATCCCGCTTTAAGGCTTCAATAATCGGCGGGTGCAGATGGTAGATAATTTTCAATGGCATGGCTGCTTCAACCAGGGTAGCTACCACCTGCATCTGAATCTTTAATGAATCCCAAACCGCGAGCATCGTCTTATTACCGGAATAGTCAACGATTGCTCGGTGAAACTGATTGTCCGCTTTGGTAAAACGCGGAATCTCTCTGATCTCAACCGCCTTGCGCATCTCCTCAAGGCAGTGATCCAGCGTCTCAATCAGTCGTTTCCGGTTGGTATGCATCCGAGCAACCGCATACAATTCGACCGCCTCCCGGACTTGGTACGCCTCTTCCACTTCCTGACGGTTGAAACTCTTGACCATGGCCCCGACGTGAGGAATGTGCTCGATATACCCAAGGGTTTCGAGACATCGAATCGCCTCGCGTACCGGCGCCTGGCTGGTGCCGAGTTCCTTGGCAACCTGCATTTCCTTGATGCGGTCGCCGGGGACCAGTCGACCATCGACAATCCGTTCGATGAGGATCTTTTTGATCTGGTCCTTGAGACTTTTGCGAACCACCTGTGCAGCCATGATCGCCTCCGTCGATAATTATCGATAATATAGTATTGACGAGGGCAAAGTGCAATGATTTTCGCGAGCCGTCGTGTCGATTTTCCTCGCACCAGTTACTCCCGGCAATGCTCCGTCACGCCCGACAGAGAAATCTACGGGATCCGGACGATACGACAACACTGTTGCAATTCATAACCAACCGAGCTGCGGGTGATTGATGAACCCGTTGCAACGATGCAGCACCTGGGCTATAACCACCATGACGGGAGGTCGTAACGAAACATGAACAGCACTCCGGACGCAGCCCGGCCAGTCGGTGCTGACAGCGGCCGCGTCTTCAGGCCCAGCCGATCAGGCCGCGGCGCAGCAGCCGGAAGCGGTGCCGAGCGGACGCGATACCCTGGGTTTCGTATTCAAAAAACAACCGAACATGCGTATAGCCATCGCGGGGAGGGCTTCACCGGTTCTTTCCGTCGACCAGCGCCTCTGCCGCTCAGTGACGAATTGGCCTTCTTCCGGCGGCAGAGGCGATTTTTATTCAACCGCCCGACCGATTCCGCGGTACGGGACCAGACCAACCTCAGGAGACAGATCATGGAACCCAAGCGCGAGCGCCTCAGCGGCACGACAGCCGGCGGCGGTCAGGTAACCGACGACACCGTTCTCAAGATCACCAAGGAAATAGCGGTAAAATTCATCGAAGTCGGACGGTTGACCCCGGCCACCTTCGACGAGACCTTCAAGGCCATCCACCGAACCGTCGCTGAGTCGGTTGCCGATCATGAATGAGCCACCGCTGTTGCTTGACCCGGCCCTGAACCGGTTGCCCGAACACGTCTCGCGCATCCATCTGATCGGCGTCGGCGGCACGGCCATGGCGGCTCTGGCCGGCATGCTCGTGCAGCACGGCTTTCAGGTCAGCGGGTCGGACAATACCCTCTATCCACCGATGTCGTCCCTTATCGAGCGACTTGGTCTGCCGCCAACCAACGGCTATCGCGCCGAGCATCTCGCCCATCGTCCGGACCTGGTCATCGTCGGCAATGTCGTCAGCCGAGACAACCCGGAAGCACAGGCCCTGGCCGCTGCAGGCCTGCCCTACCTGTCCATGCCCCAGGCCATCGCCCGTCTGTTCCTGCAGGGCAAACGCTCGCTGGTGGTCGCCGGCACGCACGGTAAAACAACGACCGCCTCGCTGCTCGCCTCGGCACTGGCCGGTGCCGGCAGTGATCCGAGTTTCCTGATCGGCGGGATCGTCAAGGAGTTCAACGCCAACTACCGCCTCGGGGACGGACCGTTCTTCGTCATCGAAGGCGATGAGTACGACACCGCATTTTTCGACAAGCACTCCAAGTTCCTGCACTACCGGCCGGAGATAGCCATCATCACCTCGGTGGAGTTTGACCACGCCGATATCTTCGACAACATTGACGCGATCAAGGCCTCTTTTCAACGATTCGTCACCCTGCTCCCGCCCCACGGGCTGCTCGTCGCCAACCTTGACGACCCGTTGGTGGCCGAAGTGGTTGCCGACGCCCCGTGCCCCGTCCAGGGATATGGCCGGGGAGCGGGGCACTGCTGGCAGCTAAGCAGCATCGAACCGCAGCGGGAGCAGACGACGTTTACGCTGATGCACCACGGCGCCCCGTTTGGCCGCTTCAGCATCAGACAGCCGGGTCTGCACAATTGCCTCAACGCGACGGCGGTAATAGCCGTCCTGCATCAGCTCGGCTACCATCGCGACGAGATCGGCGCCGGCCTGACAGCTTTTCGCGGCGTCAAGCGCCGCCAGGAAATTCGCGGTGTCATCGACGACATAACCGTTATCGACGATTTTGCCCATCACCCCACCGCAGTTCGGGAAACCCTGCAGGCACTCACGTCGGCGTACCCGGGCCAACGCCTCATCGTTGCCTTTGAACCGCGCTCCAACACCTCCCGCCGTTCCCTGTTCCAGCAGCAATACGCCACCGCCTTTGACGCTGCCGATCGGGTGTTCATCAAGGAACCGCCCCTTCTCAAGCAGACCGATCACCTGGACCGCTTGTCGGCTCCCGATCTGGCTGACGACTTGGGCAAGCGCGGCATTGAGGCCTATGCCTGTGTCGACAGTGACGCGATTATTACCAAGCTGGTGCCGGCTGCTCGGCCGGGGGATATTATCGCCGTCCTGTCCAACGGCGGGTTCGACAATATCCACGAGCGGATTCTGGCGGCATTGACGGACGCGCGGCACGCCGGCAGGACCGACGAGTAAGACGTCCGGTACGACTTCTATCGGCAACCGGATGCCGGGGATGGCTGCGGCAGGAGCGGGAGGAACGGCGTTGGATCAACCGGCAAGATAGGGTTTCAGCTTTTCCCGGAGTGTTTTCATGAGACGATGAAGTTCGGCGTCTTCCTTTTGCTTCTTGCCCTTGCGTTCGATCTCGTAAGCCAGATCGGCACAATCATGAAGGCCGAGATTGAGAAGTGCGCCTTTGATGGTATGACCGACCTTGCCGAGCCGTGCAAGGTCACCCGCTTTGTAGGCTTCATCGAGCCTGGCCGCATGGTCGGCAAGGGCGACGATAAAGCCGGGAATCATCGCGTCAACCTGTGTCTCGGGCAGGTTGAACTGGCTTAACAAATAGGCCTTGATCTGCTCTCTGCTCAATTCATTTATCATCGCCGAGGTCATCATAGCGAATCAGATTCAGATCACGCAACGTGGCAAGCAATTTCGAACGGTTGATCGGTTTGGTCAGATAAGCCTCGCACAACCCTTCGGAAAAAGCCTTCATGATATTTTCCGAATCGGCCAGCGCCGTGGTCATGATCACCTTCGTGGCGTTCCGACCGGTCAAGGCATACTGCGTTTCCAGTTTTCTGATCTCCGCAAGGACCTCCTGGCCATCCACCTCCGGCATCATGATATCCAGGCAGACCAAGTCATACGGCTTCCCGCTGCGCATTGCCTGTTCAATGACATCGATTGCTTCGCGGCCGTCAACCGCCACATGGCACAAACCATGCGCAGCAAGCATTTCCATGAGCAGGGCCCTGCTGATAAACTCATCTTCAACGATCAGAATCCGCATCATCGCTCTATTTCCGTCATGTCATCAACCTACCACCGGCCGATGGGGGAAGAAAAAGGTCCGTTGCACCCGTCCCATCTTTCCCGTATGGTATACCAAGGACCGCACAAAGAAAAACAAAAACTGGACGCCGGCCGGATTTTTCCGGGGATGCCCGCGACCGGTAGATGCCGGTTCTTTCGCAAAGAAACGGTTGCCGAGATAAGACGCAACACCGAAGCATGAACAACACCGTGAAGTCGGCCCGGCCGATCGACTCTGTCGGAAGTTGCATCGTGAAGGCCCGGCAGGACAAAGCAGCAGGCGGAGACAGAATCGACTGAGCTCAAGCAGCTCATCTATTGATGATACCAATGATTTTCAGAGAAAAAATCGCCGGCGTACCCGTTCTTCATCACGGATAAAACACCAGCCACACATCATGGTTCCTCTGCTCACCCGCTTTGCACACTGCATCAAGCATCATCGATTGATCGCCCCAACCGACCGGCTGGTTGTCGGGGTCTCCGGTGGGCCCGATTCGATTGCGCTCCTGATGTTGCTGACGACCTGGTGCCCTCCCCGGCGCCTGGCGGCTGCCTATATCGACCACGGTCTGCGACCGACGGAGGCGGCCCGGGAGCAGCGTCTCGTGGATGCCCTCTGTGCGCGTCTGCACGTTGCCTACCATCATGTGGCTATCGATGTCGAGAGCGAACGGCGTATCCACGGCGAATCAGTCGAGGCCTGTGGTCGTCGGCTTCGCTATCAGGCGCTGGAACAGATCCGGGTGGCAGCGGGGGCCGACCTGATTGCCGTCGGTCATACTCGTGACGACCAGGTGGAAGAGGTGCTGCTCAGGCTGATTCGCGGAACCGGCCGGGCCGGTCTGACCGGTATGGCCAGGAAAAACGATCGGATCATCCGGCCGCTGCTCGATTTCGACAAGGCCACGCTGCTCGATTATTTGCATCACCGGAACATCGAATACTGTCTGGACAGCAGCAACCGATCACGACGTTTCCTGCGCAACCGGGTCCGCCTCGATCTGCTGCCGCTGCTCGAACGAGACTACAATCCGGCGATCCGCCGGACCATCATTCGTTCCACGGAAATTCTTGCCACCGAAGAGGCTTTTCTCCAGGAAGACACCGAGCAGCAGTACGAAAAACTGGTCGATGAACAAACCGACTCGACCGCGGGCAGGCTCACCCAGCTTACTATTACGCTGACCCCGTTTCGTGGGCTGCATCGAGCGCAGCAGCGGCGGCTGATTGAGAAGGCCTGCCGGCGGATCGGGACGAACCCGGATTTTGCCGGCATCGAACGGGTCATTGCCTGCGGTGAGCATGGCAGAACCGGCACCGTCATCGAGTTGCCCCAGGGCCGGTGCGCCATCAAACAGGCACGAAGCCTGGTGCTGATGGACGCCGGTGCGCCGGCGCGCCGGCGTTGTGAACCGCATTTTGGTGCACCGGTGCCGGTCGGCGGGCCGGGGCGCTACGACAACAAAACGCTCGGGATACGCTTTGCGCTGGATCTTGTTGATCAGGCACCGGAACCGGACGTATCGGCACTCGTGGCCGATGCGGATCTGGTGCCGTTTCCGTTGACCTTGCGGGCCGCAATGCCCGGAGAACGGCTCGTGCCATGCGGCGCTCCGGGCCGCAAGACCGTGGCCCGGCTGCTTGGTGATCGCAAGATCCCGCGGCACCAGCGGCACCGTTATCCGGTCCTGGCAACGCAGGACGCCCTGGTCGCCATTCCCGGCGTCAGTGTTGCCGATCCCTACCGGATCAGCGAGCATACGAAACGGTTTCTCGTGATATGGCGCAACGATCACGCCTGAGGATACTGCATGCCGGCGTGCCGCTTCACGGCGGTTGCTCAATGCTTCTTGCGCAACACCCGTTTGTCGCCAACCCTGATGGTCAGCTTGATGCGGTCGAGATACTCGAGGATGGGTATTGAAAATTTTCTGGTCAGGCCGCTGAGGTCCTTGAATTGCGGGGCATCGATTTCACCATGCTGCTGCAGATGGGCTACCACCCGATCCTGCAGACGCTGCAATTCGGCCGCGTCATAATAGAGCGTCTCACTGATCTTGAGCAGAACGCCTTCCTTGAGCAACAGATCCAGCACGCTTTTTACCAGCGAGTCCGGATAGTCGGCAAAGCGGTCATAGGTCTCCCGCACGG
>CAZSOA010000134.1:0-9855 GCA_964608305.1 uncultured Desulfofustis sp.
TCGATAATACTGGCCGGGCCGGTAAACCCTTCGGCAGCCAGGAGCGCAGCCAGCACTCCGGCATGGGCCGACCAGCCGGCATGAAACCGTTTGGTATAACTGCCATCAGCCAGAAACTCCATTGAGCCTGCTGCCTGGCTGCCGGCGATGCCGAGGGCAGATACGATCTTCCGCTCATCGAGTCGCAGGATCCGAGCGGCGGCGACGGCCGCACCAAATGTCCCGCACGTGGCGGTGGGATGAAAACCTTGAGCGTAGTGGGCGGCCGGGTCAAGAGCAATACCGAGTTTAATCATGATTTCATAACCGGCGACAATGGCTTCAACCAGTTCCTCACCGGTGCACCCCGTCATCGCTCCGGCGGCAAGGGCCGCAGACATAACCGAAACTGCCGGATGCAACGATGCGGCATTGACCACATCATCGAGTTCCAGCGAATGAGCGGCGATG
Organism: uncultured Desulfofustis sp.; assembly: GCA_964608305.1. Taxonomy (GTDB): domain Bacteria; phylum Desulfobacterota; class Desulfobulbia; order Desulfobulbales; family Desulfocapsaceae; genus Desulfofustis. The sequence continues at coordinate 451 of CAZSOA010000134.1, forward strand.
CCGAGAGCCAACGCGGCATAGGGTGCGTCGACCCGCAGGTCGGTACCGCCCACCACCACGCCGCCAGACGATACGGTTCGCCCTTTGAGCAGCCGGTGCACCGGAATCGTCGAATCGCTCAATGTTCCGCGCAAAGCCACGCCAAGGTAATCAAGAAGCAGGTATTTAACCCGGTCCCGCACTTCTTCCGGTACGGCTGCGAAACGAATGGCATGGCATCGTTTAGCCACCTCTCTGGTCAGCTCCATGGCATATCCCCCTTTGCAGTTGTTCGCCGGTTCCGTTGGTAAATGGTGTGCTTATTTGTTTTCGGTGACGATTGCACCCTGCTTGGCCAATGCCATAAAATGGGCGACATCGATCTCTTTGGGGCAGACGAATGAGCAGGCCTGCGACGAATGGCACCGGTACACGCCGTTTTCGCTGTAGATCGACTGCAAGCGCTGCTGCTTTTCCCCTTCGCGGGGGTCCATGACCCGGACAATGGCCGCCAGCATGGCATTGGGACCAAGGAAGGTATCGTGACTGGCAATACAGGCGGCGGCGCAACAGAAACAGTTGATACACCGGGTCGCATCGACATAGCGCTCCAGTTCGTCGGGACTGATCCGGTGTGCATCACTGTCGCCGACCGGTTTTTTGGGTTTGATAAGATACGGCTTAACGGCATCGACGCGGGCATAGGCCCGATCGGTATCAATGACGAGATCACGGACCACCTCGGCAATGGGCAGCGGTTCAATGAAAAACGTCGTTGTTTTGAACGCTTCAACCGCATTTTCAACGAGTAGTTCACAGGCCAGCACGGGTTTGCCGTTGACCCGTACGGAACAGCTGCCGCATTGACCGTGTTCGCACGACGATCCCCAGGCCAGGGTGGCATCCTGCTCATCATTGATCCTTCGGAACAAATCAACAAAACGCATGATCCGCCCGGCTTCCAGTTGGTAGGTTTGCGTCCAGCTGCGCTTCTGCTCGGGGGCATACCGGCGAATGTGCAATACAATCGGATAGGTTGTGTTCATTGTCTCCATACCTCACGGTACCTCGTTGCTCGGCAGACCACCCGATGATGGTTCAGTATTTTCGCTCGATATAATCAAACTTTTCGTGGTGCTCGCCACCGGCCGCAAAAATACTCCGATCTATTTCGCGCCGGTCGATGGTTACCGTGCCGAACTGCTCCATCGACGCCAGCGTGTGATAGTTGTACTCGTTTTTACGCTCCGGATAGTCATCCCGGAAATGGGCCCCGCGTGACTCTTTCCGATCTAATGCAGCCTGGCTGATAACCATGGCGACCTGGAGCAGATTGTCGAGTTCCCATCGATTGAGCAACTCCTGATTCATGGCCAGTCCTCGACCAATCAAGGGCGCCCGGCCGGAACGTTCATGCAACTCCCGTAATTGCTCGATGGCCTCAGACATGCTCGCTTCGGTTCGGAAGACACTCACGTTTTCAGTCATCAGGTTACGCATCGCATTTCTGATAAGCCCGACACTTTCCGTCCCCTGGGCATTCAGGTATCCTGAGAACCGCTTGACGAAGGTGTCTGCCGAGCCGTCATCGTGGGTTCCCGATTCCGCTTTGAGATAGGGAATGAGCCGTTCGGCCACCAGTTTGCCCATGGTGATCAGTTCCAGGATCGAGTTGGTGCCAAGCCGATTGAACCCGTGGAAGCTCGCTGCCGCACACTCGCCCACGGCATACAGCCCGGCAATCACCTGCTGACCGGCATCCTGAACCTCTCCGAACACGCTGGTCGGAATGCCGCCCATATGATAATGGTTGCTCGGCCTGACCGGACAGAGGTCCTTTTTCGTATCAAGGTTGACGTAACGTTTGAAAAAACTCGAGACTTCAGGAATCTGTTTTTCGTGAACCTCGTCGGGAAGATGCCGCAGATCGATCCAGACATGGGGGATGTCATGATCGGGGTTGACGATGCCCCGCCCTTCCCGAATTTCCGACTCAATGGCCCGGGCGACGAGATCACGCGGCGCCAGCTCTTTCATCTTCGGCGCATAGGTGACCATAAACGGTTCCAGCTCACGGTTGCGCAGGATGCCGCCGACAGACCGCAAGGTCTCGCTGGCCAGGATACCCGGGCCGACGATACCGGTCGGATGGAATTGCACTGCTTCCGGGTCCATCACCGGTAAACCGGCCTGCAGGGCAAGCGCCAGTCCGTCACCGGTGTTCTGCCGGCAATTGGTCGTCACCCTGAAGACCTGCCCGCTGCCACCGGTGGCAAGCACGGTCGCCTTGGCGAGGACCTTGATGAACTGGCCGTCTTTTTGCCGAAGCGCGATACAGCCGATACAGCGACGCTCCTTGAGCAGCAGTTCGACGGCGATGCACTGATTAAAAAAGGAAATTCCTTTTTTCAGCGTCTCGCCCCAGGCGGTATCCATAATCCCCTTGCCGGTACGATCGGCCTCGAAGACCGCGCGATACACCGACGATTCTCCAAAATTCCGGGTATGCCCGCCGAAGGTCCGCTTGCTGAGTCGCCCCTCCCGGTCCCGGGAAAAGTGCATACCCCGATTTTCCAGCCAGAGTATCTGCTCCCAGGCCGATTCGCAGATCACCTTGACGACGTTCTGATCGGCCGTGCAGTCGGAGCCTTTCCAGGTATCGAACATGTGATAGATCGGTGCGTCGAGCGGGTCGTTCGGATCGACGGCGGCCAACCCACCCTGGGCGGTGGAAGTATGCGATTTCTGTGGATGGGAGACCTTGGTCATCGCAAATACGGTGGCTCCCGGTACCCGTTCCAGCACCTCTGCGGCGCACCGCAGCGCCGCGCCGCCGGCGCCGACAATCAAAACATCACAACGAAGCGTGGCGGACACTCGCACATCGACTGTCATGGCAGTTCCTCCGTCAAATAGATACGATCAGGGCGATTCCCCGCCAGGTAAACAGCAGACTGACCAGCACCACGACAGCGGTGGCCACCGTTTTACTGCGCGGCGATGACAGATAGTCCAAACAGATCCCCCGCAGGCCGTAGGCACCATGAAACATCACTGCCACCACCAGCACGAGGTCGATGATCTTGATCAACGGGTTGCCCAACCGGGCAATGATCAATTCGGCATCGCGGCCGATTGCGGGGTCCAGGTGCATGAACAGCATATGGGCGGGGATCATCAGCAACAGGAATGCACCGCTGATCCGCTGCAGCTTCCAGCCCAAAGCGGCGCCGGATAAGCGCAGACGGGACACGGTAACGGCGGTGAGCAGACCGCTGGCGGTGGTCAGGTAGATCCAGAAAAAAAGCGGTGATACTCCCTGATTACCGATAATCATCTGCACACCGAGCAGCAGCAGGTAGGTACCGCAGAGCAGGAGAACCCACTGCAGCATGATCCGGTCGCGCCGGTTACCGAACACCTCGTAGAGAAGCAGCCGACCACCATTCACCGCGTGATAGATAACCGGAATTGCCAACAGCCAGTCAAAAAAAGAGGGGAAGATGGCGGCAAACGCCTCCATCTTCCTGGCAAACTGAGCGGGATCGTGCAGTCCCGAAAGCGTCTGGATATGTAATAGGACGTACACCGCCAGCAGCACACCACTGATTCGGTGCGCCCACGAAGCGACATACGGCCAACCTTTAATCCGGTGCAGATTGAGCAGATAACTGATCCGGGAATACCGCGCAACGGGCGAAGACGGGGTCATGGCAGTTCTCCGGCCTCAGGAGGTTGAGGCAACAAACAGGTCAGAAGTTGACGGTGAAGCAAAGAACAACTCAGGAGTCATTCTCATCGGTCGGTTCATGATGTCGCAGATAATCGAGAAACCGTTCCAGCGCGACGTTGATATGGTCTTCCACCAATCTGCCGACGACGTCACCATTACCGTCCCGATTGCAAAACAGTTCGAAGATCCGCTGGTGAACCGCAAACGAATTCTCCAGGCTTTCCTGGTAATACCGATAGGAGAAACGGTGCCAGAGATTCTGCATCCGCAACGTCTGCAGGGTGGCGATCAACAGATCGTTGTCGGAGGCCTCGATGAACAATTCGTGGAACGTCAGGTGGTGCCGATAGTACACCCCGGTATCGGCGTCAGCAACAGCCTGCTCCATGCATTTCAGGGTTGTTTTCAGATCGGCCAGGGTCTGCTCTCTCATACAGCTGAACGCGAGGCGCGCCGCCAACCCCTCAAGAACGGCACGGACGGGAAAGTGGTCCCGGATGTCTTTTTGGGTGATGCGTTTGACAAAGGTGCCGCGCCGCGGCTGGATATCGACCAGCCCTTTTTTCTCCAGTTCCCGAAACGCCTCCCGCAACGGTGAGCGACTGACACCGAATTGGGCCTGCAGTTCCTGTTCAACCAGTTGATCCCCGCCCTTGAACACCCCTTCGAGAATGGCTTTGGTGAGCCGATCGGCGATCTGGGCGCCGAGCCCGGCCGGACGCGGCTCTACGTCATAAGCTCCGATTAGTTCCATTGCGCAGCCTCATTTGTTTCCCTGTTGTGCACAACACCCAAACACGGTTGTTATCCCTGCGATGAAACGCAGCATTATTGTCGATATTGCTATTGTCGACAATTTATCGCGCATTGTCAAGAACCGCAATGAAAATCTCAGCTGCTTAGAGGCCGAGGTCTTCGTTGACCAGAATTATTTTAATGCGTCGTTCAGGGAATGATTTTTCAACAATCGACCAGACATTACAAATTCGGTCAGGACTGTGGCAATCGTGGCAAACCGAGGTGTTTCTACAGGGTGTTTTCCAGCCGGCGTGTCGGATGGCATTCAGCGGTGCCGCAATGGTACGGATACGCTGCATGCCCTCTTCCACCGTACCTACCAGTTTGTTTCTACCGATCACCAACACCACCGTCCGTGGTCCAAAGGTGATTGCCGCCACCCGGTTGCCGACCATATCCAAGTTGACCAATTGACCGCTCTCCGTAAGCGCATTGGTGCCCGTGACAAAGAGATCGACGAACAGCGCTTGCCGTCGTCTTTCAAGCAACACCTCCCGCGGCACATCGGCCGCGAAGGTTTCGATTATCTCGACGCCGGGCACGTGTTTGAGCGCCTCAAGAATTCCGGTGGCCTGCGCACTGAGCGAATCCGCCCAGGATGCAGAGTGGACGGTTACGCTCGGTAGTATCGTTGCAACAAAGAGCCGCCGCGCCTCAGCGCCGTTCTCAGCGATAAACACATCAAAATTATTTTTCTCAAGGGCCGCCTTGCATGCCGTGAGTCGCTGTCTCCAGAACCGTTGCTGGTAATTGGTATCCATACGCTGTTCGCTTCGTCCTCCTCGCTTATTTTGTCCGGATCTTACCTCATGATAGCAGATGCAAACAAAATAACGAGGAGCCTTTCGCCCGGTGAGAGGGGATTTTTCCGCATCGCGCCGTATTGTGCCTGCCGTGCATTACCAAGCGACCGTGGTTGCTCCGGTCAGGCGTCTTTGCCCTGCTGCCTGTTGCGCGCATTTTTCAGGTTGCGCGGTTGCCGTCCATACCACCTATTTGACATCACGCCCGGCTTTGAGTATAGACAAATATCGTAAACGGTTGTTCTTGCAGATTATTGGGAGGCTTCTATGACGTGTTTACCAGGGGATGTCAGATCGGCAATCGCTTGTAGCCGCCTACTGATAACCGTTGTACCATTGCTGGCAGCCTGTCTGGCGACAGCTGCTGTAGCAGAGACACAGTACATCTCCGACCAGCTGGTGGTCCGTCTGCGAAGCTCCGTCGAACAATCAGCAACCGTTGTCGCAACCGTACAGACTGACGATCCGGTCGAAGTTATCGAGCAGCGGCCGGACGGCTTGGTAAAAGTGCGCACGATGGCCGGCGAGGAGGGCTGGCTTCATAGCCGATACCTGACCACGGACCTGCCCAAGCTGGTCATCATCAACCAATTACAGCAGCAACTCGAACACCTGAGGGCTCTTCATGCGGGCGACACCGATGGCCATCTACAAGAAATGGTTGCAACGCTCACAACGGAGCGTGCAGCGCTGACGGAGCAGAATGCGCTCTTGCAGCAACAACTAATGGAGCTGACCATGCGCCTCGACCAGCAGGAATCTGCCGCTCCGGTCACCGCCGACCTGCCCCGGCAACAGTCAGGCCCGGAGAGCCTGGATGAGGAGATGGTCGATAGCCTCCGTGAAGAGCTCCTCACGTTGCGTGAGCAGTATGACGCGTTACTCATGCAGAATCTTGAGCTTGCAAAGAACAGCAGTCTGCACGGATCATTCTCCCCGACCGCTGCCGAGACCCGTATCGCTGCGCTTATCGAAGATAACCGGGCATTACAGTCATCGCTGTCGGCGATGGCGAAGGATCGCTCCATCTATTGGCTTATCGCCGGCGCTGTCATTTTGCTGATCGGGATGGTAATCGGTAGCCTCTCAGCCCGAAAAAAAAGACGCTTGCTCTACTGACTTTCACAGGATCAGTCTTAGATACAAGCAAACGGCATATACCGTGATGATGTTCTTGCAACAGTGTGAGACCAGTGCCGTAAGCGTTCAGGGAATCTTGGAGAATGCCCCTTTCATCCGACTTCAGCGTGTCGCAGTTACGTGTATCCACAGCATATCAAGGAGATGCCGACGGTAAAAGAATTCTGCGTGTCTTGAGGGAACCTTGATTTAAATGAAATGTTGATGTTTTCACCCTCGTCATGAAACAATAACCTGAAAGGAGCTGACCATCATGAGTATGATCAAGGAATTCAAGGAATTCGCCATACGTGGTAACGTCGTCGACATGGCCGTCGGTATTATTATCGGGGCGGCGTTTGGGAAAATTGTCACGTCGTTTGTCAACGATGTTATCATGCCGCCGATCGGACTGCTGCTTGGCAATGTCGATTTCTCCCAACTGGCCATAACCCTTCGCCAACAAACGGCAGATGTTGAAGCGATTACCATCAATTACGGGGTATTTATCAACACCGTTCTCGACTTCGCCATTGTCGCCCTGGCGGTCTTCATCGTGATTAAGCAATTGAATCGATTGAAGCGACAACAGGAGGAGCCCGCTGTCGAACCGACCACCAAGGAGTGCCCGCGCTGTTTTTCGGACATTCCGATCAAGGCAACGCGCTGTCCGCGTTGCACCTCCGATATCTGACAAAGGGAAAACCGTCTCGATAGTATCGTGTTTTTCTATGGCAACTGGGAAGCGTGATCGGCGATTGCATTCGCCTGTCAATTCCACAGAGTAAGGCGCCTTTTCCCGCACCGCAGTCCTCTACAGGTTGAAGATTGCGGTGCGCACGCCAACGGTGGTGATCCTTTTTTTCTTGACTACGATGGAATCGGTATTATATTCTTGGTAATTATTACCATTCCTCTTAACATATTGTATTTATTGAATTTTCTAACGCACAGCACGGGCCGGCCAGCACGTACATCAGCCTTTATTGCCGGCATGCAGTTCCCAGGAATGCCGCTACGCTAAAATAGTCCCGCATCGATTCAGACACGACACCACCCTGCAACGGGAGGATCTTCTATGACCTTACTTGAAGGCCTGTTATGGCTGACACTCAATGTTTATCACGAAGCACGATCCGAACCTCAGATCGGTCAGGTGGCAATCGTCCATGTCACCTTAAATCGCGCCTTTGAAAAGCACCTGCCGGTCAAGGAGGTCGTGACACAGCCCTATCAATTCAGCTGGACGTTCCAGAAAGAATCGTACCTTCCCGACGATCCCGACGCTTTCCTCCGCTGTCTGCGGTCGGTTTTCATTGCATTACAGACCCCTGATTTCACCGCCGGAGCGACACATTATCATCTTGAATCGATCACTCCCGACTGGGCTACCGACTACACCTACGTGGCACAGTACGGCTCTCACAAGTTCTACCGCTAATGACGTAGCCTGCATCGTTTCTGCCATTTTCCGCGTCGCAGATAACCGGTGTCCGCATTGAGGCAGAAAACGCCGAACGGCTTCATCAGCCTCACCTGGTACCTCTACTGCAAGCGGGTATGGTGATTAACGGCAGAGGAGGTTCGGACCGAGCGTTTTGACAGGCACGCTCTTGCGGTCGAGGCGCTCCCGTTGACGGGAGCGCCTCGACACCGTTTTAGGCAGGTGCGATGTCGCTTCAGCAGCGGGCAGCCTTCTGCAAGGCCTGTTCGATTTCCTGGAGTCGCTGCTCGGACATCTTGATATTTATGGGATAAACAAGTGTCCGTTTCATCAGACCCACCGACGCCGGTAATGCCTCCGGGTCGAACACTACCCGCCGGCGCCCACCAGGTTCGGCAAACGGCCAGCCACTGCTTGCCGTCGCTGAACCCGCCAGCAGATGTTCCCAGCGAGGATAGAAATGCCAGGTGTTTTCGGCAAAACAGATAGCTGCTGCCCCGTTGTCCTTGAGAACCTCGCCAACCCTGAGGCGCTGCCGCTCATCTTCCAGGGTGAAGGCAAGAAACGTCGCCGAATCACCGCTCACATCGGGATGATCGCGGAAAATCACTCCGGGAAGGTTGGCAGCAGCTTCCTGTAAGCGTTGTTTGTTGGCCCGCTGGGCGCCAATCATCGCCTCAAGTTTGTCGAGCTGCGCCAGGCCAATGGCCCCCTGCAACTCCATCATCCGATAGTTGTCGCCGATGAACCGTCGCCCTTCACCGCCCCGACCGCCGGGGTTCGCGACATGGTCATGGCCGTGATCATGATATTCCGACATGGTCCGCCACAATTCCTGATCGTCGGTGATAATCATGCCGCCTTCACCGGTAGTCAGCGTCTTGACCGGATCGAAAGAAAACGTTCCGCATTTTCCAAACGTTCCCAGGTGACGTCCGTTGAGCCGGCATCCGGCGGCCTGTGCCGTATCTTCAAGAACCGGGATACCGGCCTCGTTTGCCACCGCCATGATCGATTCGATTCGGGCAGCTCCGCCGAGCATGTGGACCGGGATGATACAGGCGGTCCGATCGGTAATCTTTTTTTTCAGGTCGACCGGATCCATGGCAAGACTCTGATCGATCTCGGTAAAGACCGGAATGGCACCAACCTCGAGAATAGCCTCCCAGGTTGCCACAAACGTAAATCCCTGGGTGATAACTTCGTCACCGGGACCAACGCCAAGCGACCTCAAGGCGACCTTCAGGGCCGCCGTTCCCGAGGTAACGGCCTGCGCATGACCGGCACCGGTATAGCGGGCAAAGGCTTCTTCAAATGCACGAACCTTATAGATCCCCCGACGCTGATCAGCGAATTCATATCGAAACAATACGCCGGTAGATAGCACATCGAGTATCTGCTGTTTTTCTTCTTCTCCGAGCACCTCAAATCCTGGCATAGTCTCCTCCTCGATACCGTGACCGACGCCGCACCGTCCCTATCCTCATCACGGGGCCAAGCGGCGCGACGAAATTCTCTTTTTCCATTAG
>CAZSOA010000135.1:0-9701 GCA_964608305.1 uncultured Desulfofustis sp.
ATATTGGGATCAGGGCATCACGGGGTGACTATGTGCTGTTATTGAATTCAGACACCTATCTGCGCAACGATGCGCTCGGCATGATGTTTGACTTTTTTGAAAAGCATCCGGATACTGGTTTGCTCGGCGGTAAAGTACTCAATGCAGACGGGAGTCTTCAGCCCAGTTGCCGGGAATTTCCGACCCTGTGGCGCAACATGATAAAAATTATACTGCCGATTGGCATACGACGGCTTTTATATGGGGGGAGGAAGAGAAGTATTGCTCGTTTGGATTATAACAGCACCAAAGAAGTCTAAGCACTGATGGGGGCATGTGTCATGACGAGCAGGCGCCATCTCGAGCGGGTGGGGCTGCTTGACGAGCGTTTTTTTTTCTATGCGGAAGATATTGATTGGGCAAAACGTTTTTGGGAGCACGGCCTGTCTGTGGTGTATTACCCCCTGCCGCAGGTGGTGCATTATGGCGGTGGCAGCAGCAACAGCACTCCGGTTTCGTTTCGCATCGAAATGATGCGGGCGGATCTCGCTTATTACTCAAAACATTTCAGTATATTTCAGTATCTGGCAAACTATGCTGTGTTGATGGTATATCATGTGCTCCGATCGTGCTTCATGCTTCTCTTGTTTCCGTTCAACCAACAGAGCTCTGAGTACAAGCGCATGTTCATCAAACGGGAATTTCTTTGTTTTATGTGGCTTATGAAAAACGGATTCAAGAAAGTGGAGACGACTCGAAAGAAGCAATCTCGTGAAGATCCGTTATAATCTCGAATCGGTGATGAATGCTGGTTCTCGCCAAAAACCTGAGATGAGATTAAGAAAAGTATGTTGGCCAGATTGAAACGGCGACTCCGACGAATGCGCCGAGAGGGCAGGGCCGTTGGTCTCATAAATGTGATCGCTTCCGTCAATTACCAGGTTAAAAATTGCCGGGACCGGCTCCATGCCGGGAAGATGACCGGACTGTTGGATAGGCGCGACTATAGTGCAGATACGAAACGGCTTGTTCATTTTGTGATGAGCGCGGGAGACGGTATTATTCGGCCGTGGCAAAACCCCTGGGAACTTGAAGAATTGATGAAACGTGTCGGTGAGAGAACACCGCGCGTTGTCGTGGAGATTGGCACCGCCAAGGGTGGTACGCTCTTCCTCTTTTGCCAGCATGCAGCGGACGATGCCACTATTATCAGTATTGATCTTCCACATGGGCGAAATGGTGGCGGCTATCCGAAGTGGAAAGAACCGCTCTACGGCAGGTTTGCCAAACCGAATCAAACACTTCTACTCCTTCGTGCCGATTCACACCATGAAGAGACTCGGCAACGCTTGAAACGTGCCTTAAATGGCCGACTAATCGATGTGTTGATGATTGATGCGGACCATAGCTATGAAGGGGTCAAGCGAGATTACGAACTGTACGCTCCTTTAGTTGCCGAAAAGGGGATGATCGTGTTGCACGATATCGTAGAAAACCGTTTTGATCCGGAAATAGAGGTGCATCGTTTCTGGGATGAAATTAGGCGTACGAATCGTTTCGAAGAGATCATTCACAACAGCAACCAAGGCAACCTAGGGATCGGGATCATTTGGCGCTGAGAAATCAGTTTCAAAGCCTAGCGAAAATGGAATTCAGGGCGGACGGCGGAGAGTGTGACTCGCTTAAACAATTCCTTGCCCCCCAATTTCAAATTTGTTATTAATAGAATTATTAACAGGAATCACTATCACACTCTGGGGGGAGGCGATGGTATGAAACGGTTTATTATTGCTGCAGTGGTTTGCTCGGTGCTTTTGCTGTTTTCCGGCAGCGGGTTCGCAAGCCCGATCAATCTCGATATCAGTATTACCAACGGCTACTTGTCAAGCCATCGCATTATCCATAACGGCGCGGAGCGGACGGCGTGGGCGGGTAATTTTTCCGGCACCAACGCCTGGCTGGATGAAGTTATCCCGGTTTTTTGCATTGAGTTGGAACAGACGATCGGGAACGGAAACCACTGGTTCGAGCGTACCAGTCTGGACGATGCAGCGGAGCGCTACCGGGTCGCCGGCTGGCTCATGGACAGCTACAGCTGGCTGATCAACACCTCGCAGAGCGGCGCCCTGCAGCTTGCTATCTGGGAAGTGGTCTACGATTATAACAGCAGTGCCCCAGGGTACGGGTTTGACTTTGGTGGCGGCTCTTTCCAGGTGAGCATACCTGCCTCAGGCTACCAGGCCTTGCTGGACGATATCAGTGCCTCACTGACGACTGCCTCGAGTTTTGATTTTGCCGCCGGCCGGTATGCCACCTACACGAGCCCGACCGTCCAGGATCTGATCGGGACCAACCCGGTACCCGAACCGACCACCATGCTGCTCCTCGGGGTCGGCCTGGCCGGCGTCGTCGGCATGGCGCGACGCCGCAAAAAATAATCCCCGGGACACTCCTCACCTAACCGGGGGACGTTGCTCACTTAACGGCGAAGGGTTTTCTGGTGTGACAGCCGGTGGCCGATTTGCTCCGGTAGAAAAAGTATGTGGTTCAGTGAAAACCGGTAAAGGCCTGGGGTAAGATCGATGTGACCAAGGCCTTCTTGCCTTGCTTATGCTTCAATCAGCTGCTCGGGCTCTATGCCCAGTGCCGCGGCGAGCCGGGCGACCGTTGCAGCCCTTGGGGTAGAGCCGGAGTTTTCCAGCCGTGCCAGGGCCGGCTGCTTCATTGCCGCGGCCTTGGCCAACTCCGCCTGGGTTAGTCCACGGTATTCCCGCCAAGCCTTGAGCAGGCTGTCGCCTCGTGCGTTGGCCTTGACCACTTCGTTGGGAAACCAGATGTCGGCATCCCGACTACCCGCCCTCTTGAGCAGGTCCTGATATTCCTTCCAAGGGAGGACTGTTGACGTCGGTGTCGAGGTCGAAGAAGACCCGATAACGACCACCCCGAAGCCGGTATGTGCAGCGGTGGTTTTTCAGCTCCTTAATGTCACGGGACTGCCACCCCGGTTCGGCCAACTTGTCCACCTGGTCAAAGATCGCTTCCCGGTAGGGTGCCGAGATCATCTTGACCTGTTTGCGTGCCCGGTTGTGCCAGATGATTTCGTTCATGTGGGCATTATAACAAATTATAACACATGCTCAAGGCAATACCTCGCATGCAAACCACATCTCACCGTGCTGCGGCTCTTCTTTGATGACAGGGACAGGAAGGATGGGCAACTGTGGTGCCGGGACGAAAATCGCGGCGATATGAAAATGAAAAGATGGGGATATACAGCTGCTATCCTCTTGCTCTCCAGACTGGCTATTTTTTGGAACTGGTGAAGAGAATCACGGTTGCTGGACAAGTGGTACTGGTGGCAGAGTCATGCAGGGCATTAATGGATCTGGTTTGTTTGAGGAAGATTGCCTGGAATGTTAGAGCACTTGTTTCAGTGCAGTAATGTTTTGCCAAAGAACAGCTTTCGGTACATTCACCGCCAATGCTTGGAAACTCCGTTCCAGATGCTCCGGATGCCCCTGTATGAAGTCGATAGCTTTTGCAAGATCATCGCGGATCGATGTTCCGTAGGCCTGCTCGGCTTTGATGATGGCGTGACTCATGAGCTTCCGAGGCGGAGTCATCATCGCCAAATCGATAAGATCTCTGCTGAAGGTGCTCTCGTCCCGCCAGCGGTCTGAATTGGCGAGGAGTTTGCTGGCTACCATGTCGCCGCAGGCAAGCGTGGTAATGCCGCATACGGTGTCGTTCGGCCCCGGCTGATCCAGGCTTATCCGGCTTTCAAGAACGATTTCAAATTTGATCGGTGTGCCGGTTACCGATAACATCGTCCGAATGCCATACTGATCTGCCCGGATGTTGCTCAGCAAAGGAAAAGGGGCCTGTTGGGTCTGCAGAATGCTTGCAAACTGACCCGGGCCGGTCAATAATTGGCGCAGGTGTCGGTAAGAGGGAAGATCTGAAATCAGAAAATCAAGATCGGCAGATTCGCGGTATTCGCCATAGCGAAGGGTAATAGCGGTCCCACCGCCGAAATAGCAACCGTTCGCGCGGAGCAGTTCGGCATCCAGCGATGTGAGAATGATAGCAATTTTCTGATGATGTTCTCGATTAAACATCTACCGGCCCATCCGCAAAGGTGAGGCGCAGTGCCTCGATAAGGTCCTTTTCCCGGGGATCCATCTTTTTCTCGTCGAGATGGCGCCAGTTACGATTATAGATGCCAAGCGCTTCCTTGGGAGAAACCACATCGGTGCCGTGAACCTGCCAGGCAAGACGTTTCAACTGCGGGTAATCGTCCAGGCGGATGCGCACCGGGACCATGCCTTTGCTAACAGGCAGGGCCTGAGCCTCCGTGTCCGAGCTTTCCGGAAGGATGAGAACCACATTGAGGCCAAGTGCATCTGCGGCGCTCAGGTAGGCTCCCACGGTGACCGATGGGGTCCCGTTTTCAATACGGTACAGGGTTACCCGGGAAATTCCGGCCGCCTGGGCGGTCGAGGTAGCGCTGACGCGCAGGGCTTTTCGTCGAGCACGAATCTGCTGGCCCAACAGAGCCAATCCGGCAGCCACTTTCGCGGTAATTTTCGGTGCGCTTGCTGGCATAGTGTTTCTCATTATATTTCATATCAAGAAAATGTCAATAATGAGAAGCATATTGCATGTAATTGTGGGACACTCCTCATTTATTTGGGGGACGTTGCTCACTTAACAGCGACTGGTTTTCTGATGTGACAGCCAGTGGCCAATCCGCTTCGGAAGAAAAAGTATCCGGTTCGGTAAAAACCGGTAAGGGCCTGGGGTAAGATCGATGTGACGGTTGAGGAAGGGTTGAAACGTGTGAACAGAATTTTAACCGGCACTTTCGGCAATGCAACCGTCGATGTTGCGGAGAAACCTTGTTGCACGAAAACCGTGCGCAGGAATCTGCGAGAGGACGGTTGGGCAGCTGGTCGTTCTATCGTGATACTTTGACAAGGGGATAATGTGGTGTATATGTATGGTGTATACATCACATGAAGAGGTGTGGCATGATACGGACCCAAATTTATCTCACTGATGAGCAGCGTTCAAAGCTTGCTGTCATTGCAAAAAACAGGGGGAAAAAGCAGAGTGAAGTCATTCGTGAAGCGATAGATCGCTTTATTGGTCAAACCGAGCAAAGCCAAAAGAAAAAGGCATTGAGAGAAGCTGCCGGAATCTGGAGAAATCGAGACGACCTTTCTGATTACAGAGCAATACGATCTGAATGGGATCGGTGAGTGGCATGCGCACATCAATGCTTGTCGATACCGACGTACTCATTGATTTTTTGCGTGGCAACGATAAAGCCGTTACGTTTTTTGATGAATTTTCTTCTCATATCATCCTGTCTCCGATAGTTGTCGCCGAGTTGTACGCAGGGGTGAAGGGAGCTGAAGAATTATCGGTATTGGATAATTTTGTCTCCCTTTTCCGCCTGGCCCCAATAACCGCTGCGATTGCAAAAGCCGGAGGCTTGTACAAACGGGATTTTGGCAAATCTCATGGAGTCGGACTGGCGGATGCACTCTTAGCTGCCACCGCCGATGCAGAAAATGCGGAATTAAAGACCCTCAATGTACAGCATTACCCCATGATTAAGGGTTTGAAGCCAGCCTACAAAAAATGACCGGTTCACCAGTTTCAGCGCCAGCCGTTATGCCGATTGGGGTCTACGTCGATGGGCGAGCAACACGGCGGGCATCAGAATCTGTTGGCGGCCATGACCGCTGAGCTTTCACGGAGCGTTTTGCGGAAGCAAAACGTGGAGAGCGCGCTGCAGTCTTTTTCTTTTATGCGCTGCCGTCTGTTTTGTTTTTCCCTGCTTTTCTTTTTTTTGCCACGCCTGCCAAGCCGGCCAGCCCGGCGCCGAACAGGAGCAGGGTGGTGGGTTCGGGGATCGGCGCTTCGCTGCTTTCAATTGCAATGGTATGGGCACCAAGGTTTGGCCTGATTGAGGCGGAACTGCGGAAATCTACCAGTACCGGGGTTGTGAGCGAACTGTCGCTGTAGAAGGAGAACTGATAATTCAGTCCGTAGATATTTGCATAATCGGAGGCGGACAGGAAGTCTGCGTTAACCGTGGAACCTGAGCCAGATACATAACCTGTATCCCGGGTCTCGATCCTCTGCGGACCCAGCGATACGGGATTGTTCGTCAGCGGCGGCATCGTCAGCGGGCTACCGTCACTGTCCAGCAGGGTGACTTGGAGCGTGAGCCAGAACTCTGTTAAACTTGTAGTCGGCCGTGTGGTAAAGCCACCAATAGAGTAGCCAATCTGATCGACTTGGTAGACGTGGTAGTCGATCATTCGTAAAAACTGGTCGTTGGCAAAGTTAAAGGTGACATCAAATGAGTCTGCCTGAAAATCCGAGGTATAACCGAGGCTGACGGTGGGGCCATACCAGGAGGTTAAGGCTGACCCGACATAAAAGGTGCTGCTGGTTTCAAGATCAATGTCAAAAGTGAGTGCGCGAGCCGTTTGCGCGGAGAACAGGCATAAAGCGCCCAAGGCCAGCACGGCGATTGTTACGAAGAGATGGCGACGTACCGTTTGTAACCTTAAAGTGGCTTCCTTCCAGCACATCCGGATCCGCTGGATTTGATGTTCCGTCCATTTCATTGCTCTTCCCCCCTTTATGTCCGTTGCCCTGAAGACGATGAATATCTGAGCGCTTGAACAGCTACTTTCCAGAACTGTTTGTACCGTTTGCACCTGTGCGAAGCGTGGCTGCAGTATCGACCTGGTCTCCTGAATCGTTGTGCGGGCCGCAGCCCCGATTCAGGGTATGAATGATAGAAAATGGTGCGATGTGTCTTGAGATGAATCCCCCCCAAGATACTCAATCCTAGCATTCGAGTTGAGCCTTGGCAAGACATTTTCCGGGAAAAAATGTCACGGTCGGTCGGCTCCTGGTTTGGGATAGATTTTCAACGGCTTGAGAATGCTTTGCAGGTGGGAGAAATGGCGGTCGAGAGAATAGAGCAGATAGTCGTTCTGGATGGCATGCTGGGCGATGATCAAATCGGGAATACCGACACCGTTTCTGCCGGCTTTGAGGCACGCATACTGATAGTCGACGAGTTGCGGCCAATCGATACTCATCTGCCGCCGATGGACGACGTGCAGGAGATCGATGAGCTTTCTTTGTTTTCGGATACGGAGAAAGGGGACCAACTCGGTGAGGATTAGATCGTTGATGGCGAGGATGTCTTCTTCAATGCATTCGTCGAGGAAGACTGAATTTTTGCCGCTGCGGAAATAGTCGATCCAGACTGAGCTGTCTACGAGGACCATCAAGCTCGTTTCCGAAGTTTGTCCAGGTCGATATCGATATCGACGGCTCCTTTATATCGTTTGAGCGCGGCGATGGACCGTTTTCTGATAAGCTCTTCAAGAGCCGTTGTTATCACTTTTGTTTTCGTTTTGATGCGGGTTGCCCGCATTGCCTCTGCCAGTAACTCTTCCGGTAAATCAAGGGTGGTTCTCATGGGTGCCCTCCGATTCTGTAAATTCGTATGCATAAAATAATATTTTATGCATATTACGTCAAGATGGCGCGACGTGTCTTCCCGGGTTGTTCATTATGGATCCGAGTGCTACGGTGTGATAGGCGCCTGGCAGAAAAGGGTGGCGGTTTCGCGGGCCGGCGACAGTATCGGCGGGCAGGGCGCGAATTTTTTTAGAAAAACGGAAAAAATAGGTGATTGTACCTATTTGCAAAGACAGTCGAATATGCTAGATGTCATGACTTGATCATGGGGGAGTTCGCTGGTGCTCGTGGAGAAGAGCGAGGGGGAGATGGTTCCGCTGGAATTACGCATCCTGTTGGCCTTTCTGGTCGCCTATTTTTCTGCTGTTTTCATCATTCCGAAACTGGCCGCCATCGCCCGGAGCATCGGGTTGATCGATCGTCCGGAGCGGCGCAAGGTGCATCGGGTGCCGCGGCCGCTGGTCGGCGGCATCGGCATTGTTATTGCCGCCACGTTCAGCTCGATGCTCTTTGTCCCGCTCTTGGGATTTCGGGGCTTGTATCTTGGTTTGGCGGTGCTGCTGTTCATCGGCTTTCTCGACGATTTTCGGCAGCTTGAGGCGCGCAGCAAGTTCATCGCCCAGATTGGCGCCGGGGTGCTGATGATCTATTTCAGCAAGGTCAGCCTGGTTTCGTTCGGCGACCTGCTCGGCTTCGGGCCGATCATGCTGCCCGGCATCGATGTGGTTGTCTGGGGCGTGACGATCTTCTGCCTGGTCGGGGTTATCAACGCCGTTAATCTGATCGACGGACTCGACGGGTTGGCCGGCGGGGTGTCGTTCATCGCGTTTCTGACCTTTGCCCTGCACGCCTCGTTTGCCGACGCCCATGTCCTGATGCTCATCAATCTTGCCTTTGCCGGGGCGGTGCTCGGTTTTCTGCGCTTCAACTGGAGCCCGTCGCGGGTGTTCATGGGGGATGCCGGCAGCCTCTGTCTCGGGTTTGCGCTCGGATTTATGGCGATTGCCATGAGCCAGGGAGACGGGGCCGTGTTCCCGCCGATTGTTGCGCTGCTTGTGCTGGCGGTGCCGATCACCGATACGATAACGGTAATGAGCAAGCGGGTCGTACGCGGGCGCAGTCCGTTCCAGGCCGATCGGTATCATTTTCATCACATCCTGATGCGCTACGGCATGGATCGGGAGTCGGCGGTCAAGACCATTCTCGGCATCTGCATGGCGCTGAGCGGCGTCACGTTGGTGACACCGTTTTATGCGCTCCCCTAGTGTGTTCTGTTTAGCGTGTATCTTGGCTACCTGACTTGCTATGTGGTCGCGTCGCTGTTTATTATCTCCATCATGAAGATGACCTTCAAACGCCGCCGGCGGGAGGGTAGCGACGGCGACGATGAGCAGACGGGTGCTCGTCGGTTGGTCCTCTGGCTCCTGAAAAGTCTCGATTATGTAAAGATCCTGCGCAAAGATGCGCGCTACGATGTTACGTTGTCGCTGCACTGCCAAGTGGTGGGTGAAAAGGACTGGCATGCGGGGGCGGTCGAAAATGTATCCCGCAAAGGGTGCATGGCATCTATTCCCAGCCTCATGGTGTTGGGCAATCGTGTCGAATTGCGCATCGATTTGCCGCTGGATGAGGAACTGCATCAGTTGTCGGTTCCTGCGGAGCATATATGGACGAGTGAGCACCAAGGTGTGCACTATCATGGTTTTCGCTTTGCCGAGATGACGCCTGCCGGCGAAACGGTTTTCAGAGGTTTTATCGGGCGCTGTCGACGTCATCACAGCAAGGACTTAATTTTTTCATTGAATAACGTCGCTAAAAGCAGTACTACTGATTAAGTTTGTTAAAAAAATCGTTTTTTGGTGGGAAAATCCCGGGGGAGCCAATGAAAAAACTACTGTGTATCACCATAACATGCCTGTTGTGCACGGCGACGCTTGCCGTGGCCGAATGGCTGACCGACTTCAGAGATATCTACCAGAGCCAGGGGATTGACCCGGCAGTCGTCGAGGCCTTGAAGCAGGGAGCCCAGCCGGTGCAGATTATGGAAAGTGGCCTGTTGCTTGAAGGACTGAACCCGCAAAACCTGGTAAAGGCCATGTATTGTGCCGGCGTCCGGGGCGATGATATCCGCGCGGCGGCGCAGCAATACGGCGTGACCGATCTGATCGTTGTTGCCGGTTACAACAAGAGCGTCGAAGAGTGCGGTG
>CAZSOA010000136.1:0-9596 GCA_964608305.1 uncultured Desulfofustis sp.
AATCAAGGAACTGGCCAAGCAGACGGCCGGGGCGACGCTTGATATCAAGAACCTGATCGAGGAGGTACAGCGGACCACTCAATCCACCGGGGTTGAGATCGATCAGATCTCAAAGGTTATCAGCGGCGTCAATGATATCGTGGCGACCATCGCCACCGCGGTCGAGGAACAGACCGCAGCTACCCAGGAAATCGCCAACAATATTACCCAGGCAAGCCAAGGGATCCAGGAGGTGAACGAGAACGTCAGTCAGAGTTCCACGGTGGCCAACGATATTTCCAAAGATATCTCCGAAGTCAATGCATCGGCGGAGGCGATCAGCAGGAGCAGCAAACAGGTGGAGGTCAGTTCCGAAAACCTGCAGAAGATGGCGAAAGAACTCAACGCCATTGTCGGAGGGTTCAAGGTCTGATGCGGTAGCCACCTGAGGTGCTGCTGGACGGCCCGTCCGGGAACCGGCTTGATCCGGTTCCCGGACTTTTTTTTCTTCGGTCGGGACGGCAGGCACACCTGTCCTTTTCTTGTCTGCCCGATTGCGGTAGAACAGTCAATATCGACGGCCACGGTAAGGCTCGAGCATCGTTTACGGAGGTTGCGTCATGAAAATGCTTATCGGGTGCGCCCAGCTGAACAGCGGAGACGACCGGATCGCGAATCTGCAGAGCGCCCTGCAGGTTATCCATCATCTGGCAGAGCAAGGCGCCCACCTGGTCATGCTGCCGGAACAGTTTGCTTTCATCGGCCCGGACGAGCAGAAAGTCGAGCAGGCCGAGCCGCTGCAGAGCGCCTCCTGGTTGCCGCAGATCAGCAATCTCGCTGTAAAGAAGGGGATTCATGTCCATATCGGCAGTTTTCTCGAAAAAGACGGGGAGGACATCTATAACACGGCGGTGGTGATTGGTCCAAACGGGACGGTAGTTGCCACCTACCGCAAAATACACCTGTTTGATGTGCAGATCCCCGGTGGGACGACCTATCATGAATCACGTGTCATCAGCCCCGGGAATCAGCTGGCGACGTTTGCCGTCGGGCCCTTCGTCTTTGGTCTGGCCACCTGTTACGATCTGCGGTTTCCGGAACTATTTCGTGCGCTGGTCGAACACGGCGCCAACGTTTTGCTGGTACCGGCCGCCTTTACCCTGCAGACCGGCCGTGATCACTGGGAGATCCTGTTGCGCGCCCGGGCCATTGAAAACCAGTGTTGGGTTGCCGCCGCTGGGCAATGGGGGACGGCTCCGCCCAGTCAGCTCCTGTTCGGCCGCAGCATGGTGATCAACCCCTGGGGGCTGGTAATCGCCCAGGCGGGAGATGGCGTGACGACCATCACTGCCGAACTTGATCTACAGGTGCTTCATGACATTCGGACCCGGTTTCCGGCGCTTGCCCATCGGCGGCGTGATCTGTTTTCCGGCGATACCCCGTCACCGGCCGTTTAAGCCATGAGTGCCATGCGTGAAGGGGTCTCGTCGTTCATCCTCGACTTTACCCGGTCGACCTGTCTGGATGGCGCGGCAATCGGTGAGTTGGAAGCATGGCGGCAGATCCTGCAGCGGCTGGCGCTGATCGGCAGAGATGCCGGACGGTATGACGGGCTCGGGTTCGGCAATATCAGTAGTCGGTACCGTATGGACGGAGTGGACGGGTTCATTATCACCGGGACGCAGACCGGCGGCCGGCCGGTGCTGTCCGTCGCCGACTATGCCTTGGTAACCGACTGGGATCTTGACAATCATCGCATTGTCGCGCGAGGGCTGTGCAAACCGTCCTCGGAGGCGCTGACGCATGGTCAGGTGTATCGCCAGGCAGAGGATGTCTCCTGCGTGGTTCACGGTCACTGCCCGGAGATCTGGCAGCAGGCCGGAGAGCTGCGCCTGCCGACCACCGCACCGGAAGCGACCTATGGCACTCCGGCCATGGCTCGAGAGGTTGAGCGTTTATTGCCGTGCTGTCGTGATCATGGCCGGGTGCTGGTTATGGGCGGCCATCAAGACGGGGTGCTCAGTTTCGGTTCGAGTTGTACCGCTGCCGTGAAACCACTGATCATCGTGCTGGCCAGGGCGCTGGAGATTTCAGGGAGAATGCGTCGATGATCTCCTTTGTTTCGTTGTCTATGCGCTGCGATGGCCGCCGGTTGTCAATTCTCGACCAGACCTTGTTGCCGCAGCGCGAGATCTGGCTTGCCTGCGACACGGCCGATGCCTTGATCGGCCACATTCAACGGTTGGCGATTCGCGGCGCTCCGGCCATCGGCGTCTCCGCTGCCGTCCTGCTCGGCTTGCTCGCTGAGCGAGGTGCGTCACCGCGGCGCCTGGCGGCAGATGCCGGGCGGCTTCGCCAGGCTCGACCCACTGCGGTCAACCTGATGCACGCAATTGATCGATTGCTGCCCGAGATTGACGCGGTCAGCTATCCGCAGACGCTGGTTGCAGAGGCTGAGCGGATCTATCGAGAGGATGTTGAACAATGTGAACGGATGGCCCGTTACGGGGCGGCATTGATCGGCCGGAAAGAAAAACTGCTGACGCATTGCAATACCGGCGGCCTGGCCACCGCCGGAATCGGTACCGCCTTTGGCGTTATCCAGATGGCCTGGCGGCAGGGAAAACAACCATTTGTCTGGGTCGATGAGACCCGACCGCTCCTGCAGGGAGGGCGCCTGACGGCTTGGGAGTGCCTGCATTACGGCATCGAGCATACAATCATCTGCGACGGAGCGGCTGCCCACCTGATGCGCCTTGGTGACGTGCAGCACATTCTTGTCGGGAGCGACCGGATTGCCGTCAATGGCGATTTTGCCAACAAGATCGGCACGTATCAGCTGGCGGTGGCAGCACAGTATCACCATATTCCGTTTTATGTCGTGGCGCCGGTGACCACCGTCGATCACGGCTGTGCCAGCGGGGCCGAGATCCCGATCGAGCAGCGTGGTGTCGCGGAAATTCACGGTGTGACAACGGCAACAGGTACCTGCCGGTGGGCGCCGGATCAGAGTCCGGCTTTGAACCCCGCTTTCGATGTAACCCCGGCCCGGTTGGTGACGGCCTGGATCCTTGATACCGGCGTGCACGTGCCGGCCGATCTCGCAGATGAGCGCTGGTGGGAAAAAAGAAAAGGGGCAGGATAACTCCTGCCCCTTTTCCAGCGGAACGTCTAACAGTCATTCCGGACGTGTTTTCACGCCAACCGATTGTCGTGTCGGTGACGAGCTCGTGTCCGAACCGTAGTGTTATAGTCCGTTAGATTTTCTGGACGTTTTTGGCAGCCGGTCCTTTTGCGCCATCGACGATGTCGAATTTAACCCGCTCGCCCTCGGCGAGGGTCCGGAAACCTTCTGACTGAATAGCGGAATGATGCACAAAGACATCCTGACCTCCATCCTGCTCGATAAAGCCAAAACCCTTCGCGTCATTAAACCACTTAACTGTTCCTTCTGACATTACTGATACTCCTGTGTGTGTGGGCCAATCCGGTCCCGTTGCTGATACGCCGTGACCTTTGACAGAACCACGGCCTCGACCCATGACACGGGTCGATGGTTTGTTACGATTCCCCTTCGATTATGAGCTTCCGGTCGGCTCAAATGTCTTCGGACTGTGGCAAGAACCACCGGCCATAAACAGAGCGACGGGAAGAGGTAAGCGATGGAGAACCAATACGTGCTGCTCCCCGAAGAAATGATCAGCCGGAATCTTTTTCGACAGCGAGATTGCAGGGAAAACTGCAAGACTGATGACGAGCGAAACAAAGCCTGATCTGATTTTCGTTAGGAACACGGGCAAGCTATAACGCAGATACTTGGGAAAAACAAGAAAAATGTTTGTAAACAAAGCAGTTCGCAGAAAAAATTTTGATAGACTCGGCACTGCGCGCAGTCGTCTGAGCAACCCTTACAGGAAGCATCAGAAAATGACCATACCGCCATGCGTTATCGATCGCTCTGCGGCATGTTTTTCCGGTTATATGGGGGAACCTTGAAAAATTGCTATTTCGCCCAATCTCATCATTGCGCAATCACATTTTATCCTCGGAATATCATGTATATGCCTGCGGTAAAATTCTCTTGCGCGCCTCGATCTTGAACGAAATTTCGAATTTTTCAAGACCCCCTATGGCCTTACGAAGGCTGAGCGTTTTTTAGAAGATCCATGATCCGGACGCGATACTCGACGATATCGTTGCGCAGTGATGATAGTTTGGCAATTTTTTCATCAACGTTGGCGATATGATGATCGAGAATTTCGATCAGTTTTGGGGTGATGGTTGTAAAATCCTGATCATTTATGTCAAATATCTCGGAAAGTTCCTGAATCTCTTTGAGCGAGATACCCATTGCCTTCATTTTCAGGATGAATTTCAGGCGAAGAATATCGTCGCGGCCATACATTCTGGTACTGCCGCCCAGCCGATCGTTTTTGCCCATGAGGCCGATTTCTTCGTAATAACGAATCGTCCGGGTCGTGATGCCGAGTTGCTTGGCCAGTTCGCCGATCTGTATCGGCTTGTTGATTTTTCGAGTCATCATGATACCATCGATAGCGCGGTGGGTGCCGGATCCTGCCGGCGTCCCGTCGCCCCTATCTATTTGCCGGTTCCGGCGCGGGGTTCTGGCGTATGTTTGCACAGGAGGCTTCGGGTCAATTTCCCGATCAGCGGCAGGCGATGCCACCGCCGCTTCAAGGGGCTGTGCGCCCTTCGCGTCATGGCACAACAGGAATACCCAGCCCGTCTTTTACCTTTACGTAATGTTTCAAGCGAAAATAGCACGGATTTTGCGGGACTGTCAAACGAAAATACACGGTTAAAATAAAGAAATTGAAGCAAGGGCGAGAAACAGGAAGGTATTGATCTTTTGCCTTGACCTTAACGTAAACAACTTTTATAAAAGGACAAGCGATTCCCGGTCATCACTTCAGTGCGACGTCCGCCGTTGGTGTCCATTGGCTATGGAGCGAAACATGGAATATACGCGGGAAATATATTGGAATGTCGGCCACGGCGTGCTGACGCTGCTGCCGATGTATCTGCTGGCGCTGGCTGCCGTAGCGGTTATGGTCTGGGGGTTCTGGCGGCGTCGAGCCGTGTATCGACTGGGCAAACCGCTGCAGCGCCTCGACCGGGCCGGAGAGCGGATTATCGCGATGCTCGCCGGTGTCCTGTCGCAGAAAAAAGTTGCTCGGGTGGTCTGGCCCGGGCTCTTGCACGCCTTGTTTTTCTGGGGTTTTCTGTTGCTTGTCATCGGCACCACCTTGGTTTTCGTCCAGGCCGACTTCACCGACCCGCTTTTTGATCTGGTGTTTCTCAAGGGTACGTTCTACCTCTGGTTCTCGCTCACTCTCGACCTGGCCGGCTTGATAGCGATCATCATGCTCGGCGGATTGTTTGTCAGACGCTATCTGCTGCGCCCGGAAGGATTGACCACCGGGCCCGACGATGCCGTGATGCATGGCCTGCTTTTTGTGATCCTGGTCTCCGGTTTTGTCATAGAAGGTGCCCGGATGGCGGTGACCGAACTGGGCACACCGCTGGCCGCCTGGTCACCGGTTGGATTGCTCTTCGCCAAAGTCCTGTCGGGCATCGGCGAAGATGGGTTACGTCAGTTGCATAAAATACTCTGGTGGGTGCATCTGCTGCTCGCCGTCTGTTTCATTGCCATTATCCCCTTTACCAAATTTCGCCATATCTTCACCACGAGTGCCAACTATCTGCTGGCCGATCGCGGGCCGAAGGGAAAACTTGCCACGCTTGATCTGGAAAACGAAGAGACTCAAACCTATGGTGCCAAAGAAGTTACTGATCTGAGCTGGAAAGATATCTTTGATGCCGATGCCTGTACGCTCTGCAAGCGTTGCCAGGATCGCTGTCCGGCGTATGCCACCGGAAAGCCCCTGTCACCGATGAAACTGGTTAACCAGATCGGAGAGACCGCTTTTCAGCAACCGGATGCCGATCTGGTCGCCGTCGTCGGGAGAGATGTGCTCTGGGCCTGCACGACGTGCCGGGCCTGCCAGGAGATCTGTCCCGCCGGTATCGAGCATATCGGCAAAATTATCGAGATGCGCCGCTCGCTGGTGCTTATGGAAGGAGAGTTTCCCGGCGACGAGGTGATGGCCGCCATGGAACAAACCGAGGTTAACGGCAATCCGCTCGGCAGCGGTTACGCGTCGCGCGGCGATTGGGCGGATGGGCTGGAGATCGAGATTGCCGGTTCCGGCACACCGATCGACATTCTCTATTTTGTCGGTTGTTACGCGTCATTTGACAAGCGAAACGTCGCTGTTGCGAAAAGCTTCATTAAGCTCTGCCGTGCCGCCGGCCTCCGGGTCGGTATCCTCGGAAAGCAGGAAAAATGTTGCGGCGAGCCGATGCGTAAGATGGGCAACGAGTACCTGTACCAAACGCTGGCGCTTGAAAATATCGAACAGATCGTCGGCAGCGGTGCGACCCGCGTGGTTGCCACCTGCCCTCACTGCTACAACACGTTGAATAAAGACTATCGCGATCTTGGTTTGGAAATCCCGGTGGAGTCATCCACGGTTTTTCTGGAGCGGCTCATTGTTTCAGGCAAGCTCACCGTCAAGAGCCGGCCATTTTCGTGCACGTATCACGACTCCTGTTATCTTGGCCGCCATAACGATATCTATGAAGCGCCGCGCCGCCTCATTGCCGCTGCCGGTGGAACGATTTCTGAGATGGAAAAGTGCCGGGATGAGGCCTTTTGTTGCAGCGCCGGCGGTGGTCGGATTCTTGCCGAGGAAAGCCTTGGCGAGCGAATCAGTATCAAGCGGGTACAGATGGCCGCCGCTACCGGTGCTCCGCAATTGCTGTCCAGCTGCCCCTTCTGTCTGACCATGTTTGAAGACGGCGTCAAAGGGGCCAACGTCGACGCAACATTGAAACCGAGGGATATCGCCGAAGTGCTGGCGGACTGTCTGCCGGAAGGCGGGAGTTGAAAGGAGGAGACTATGAAGATACTCGTATGCATCAAACAGGTTCCGGACATGGAATCGAAGTTCAAGGTGGCCGCCGATGGTCGTTGGTACGATACCGCTGATGTGGCCTGGCGGATGAATGAATACGATGAATTTGCCGTAGAACAGGCGGTTCTGGTCAAAGAGCAGGTTGGCGATGTCGACATCACCGTTTTGTCGATCGGTACAGACAAGGTCAAGGAGGCCATCAAAAAGGCGCTTGCCATGGGGGGTGACCGGGGCGTGCAGGTGGTCGACCAGGAGGCTGGAACCCGTGAGCCGTTCGAGATTGCCGGAATCATCGCCGAGTTTGCCCGAGATAAAGGTTTTGATCTGGTTTTTACCGGCATGCAGTCCCAGGATCGGGGCAGCGGCCAGGTCGGTATTCTGGTTGCTGAACTGCTCGGGGTTCCCGGGGTCTCAACGGTCGTTGATTTTTCACTCAGCGGCGATCGGCTGGAACTCAAACGTGAACTTGAGGGAGGCGTCAAGGCGCGAGTGGCGGTCAACCTGCCGGCGGTGGTGACCTGCCAGCTTGGCTTGAATACCCCGCGCTATCCCACCCTGCCCAATATCATGAAGGCTAAGAAGAAGGAGCTGCTGGCGGTTGACGTCGCTTCGTTGTTAACGGTCGAGCCGCGTCAGGAGACGGTTCGCTTGTATGTTCCGGAGAAAAAAGGCGGCGGGCTGGTACTGGAAGGGGATCCCGCCGAATTGGCCGACCGGTTGCTCAAGATTCTCAAGGAAAAGACCGCCGTCTTGGCGTAGGAGGGAGAGCATGAAGCTATTGCTGATAGCAGAATATCGAGATGGCAAGGTTCTTGGGTCGGTGAGTGACCTCTATGGTTTTGCCGCCAAAACAGGCGCTGAATCGGCACTGTTTCTGGTTGGTTCGGCGTCATCGCCACCGTCTTTTGCCGGGACGCTTTATTTGGCCGATGTGGAGACCTGCGGTGCGTATCGCCCGTCGGTACATAAGGAATTGATCCTGGCGGTTATTGCCAAGGTGCAGCCGGATCTGGTGGTGTTCAGTCATTCCAGTTACGGCTGGGACCTTGCACCGCGGGTCGCCGGGGCGCTTGGCTGGGCTCAGGTTTCAGAGGTGGTTGACTATATCGATGGGACGCTGGTAGTGCCGGTGTGCAATGCCAAACTGCGCCGTGATGTGCGAATCAAAACCGCCGGTGGTGTGGTGACGCTCCAGGCCGGAGCTTTCGGCGGCGTCGAACCTCCGGCGGGGACGCCGACGATCGAACGGGTAGAGGTGACGGCCACGGATCCTGTCGAATTTATCGAGTACGAAACTGCCGAAGCCGGTGGTGTTGATCTCAGCAAAGCGGAGGTTGTCGTCAGCGCCGGCCGCGGCATCGGAAAACCGGAGAATATCGCGCTGATTGCCGGTCTTGCCAAAGCCCTTGGCGGTGAATATGGGGCAAGCCGCCCGGTCGTCGATGCGGAGTGGGTGGAGCACGATCGGCAGGTGGGGACCACCGGCCAGACCGTGGCGCCGAAGCTTTACATAGCCTGCGGCATTTCCGGGGCCATTCAGCATCTGGCAGGGATGAAAAAGTCCGACTATATCATCGCCATCAACACCGATCGGGATGCGCCCATCGGTGATATCGCCGATGTACTGGCCGTGGCCGATGTCACCAAGCTGGTCCCGATCCTCACTGAAAAGATCAATGCCCGCTGACGGAGGTTCCATGATCGAGACGATTTTTTCTTCACTGCCGGGACAATTCGTCGCCGGGTCGGTGACTGTGCCGACCAGCTATTATTTTTCTCTCGGTGAGGTGAAGAAAACCGTGTTTCTCAGCGCTGATCAGTGCCGCGTTGAAGACGGCCGGGCTGTTGCCGAGGCCGATTGCGTCTGCAAGACCAGCGAGGAGTTTTTTGTCAAAATCTGGGAGGAGGCGTACCGGCCCGGTATGGGGGATTTTCTTTCCGGGAAAATCAAATCGAATAATCCCGGCTCATTGCAGCTCTTTCTCAAGGCATTCGGCAAGGACGCCTGAGCCGCGGACAACGAAACGTTTAGGGGACGGAAGCCTGCCATGGAGTACCTGACGACAATCAAGGTTCGCGGTTATCATGCGGATTTCTACGGTCATGTGAACAACGCCCGGTATCTCGAGTTTTTCGAAGAGGATCGCTGGGCTCATCTCGAATCGAAAATCGACCTTGAACAATGGGCGCGCAGCGGCCGGGTCTTCCTGGTGGTCAACATCAACGTCAATTATCGCAAAGCGGTTGGTGTCGGTGAGACGCTGTTGGTGTCGACGGCCCTGGAGAAGGTCGGGAGAAAAAGTGCGGTTTTGCGCCAGGAGATCGTCCTGCAGGACTCTCGGGAATGTGTCGCCGATGCCCTCGTGACCTTTGTCGTCAGAGATGGTGATGGCCGGGCGATGGTTATGGACGGAGACTTGCTGGCAGAAATCGGTCAGCTCAATTCTCCGGAGGTATGAAAAGAAACGGAGACGAACAGATTTCAGAGGCGCCCGCCTGTTGCTGGCGGCGGGTTGACAGCAAACGTAGAAGAGGAGAGGATGGCATGAAAAAGACGATTTCCATGGTGGCCCTGGCCTCGGTACTGGCGGTGGGGACGGCGCATGCGTCGGGATATCG
>CAZSOA010000137.1:0-9585 GCA_964608305.1 uncultured Desulfofustis sp.
CCGGCATTTGCAGGGCCAGCACCCGGTCCCGGCCAAGCGCCTGTACCGCCAATGCCAGTGTGACACTGCTGTCGATGCCGCCGGAAATGGCGACAACCAGACCGCGGCGCTTCAGGATCCGCATCAATTCGGTCAATCGTTGGCAAATCCGCTTGGTTTCCCGCTTCGGATCAATGTGCAGCAGGGCTGCAATGGTCGATTCGTTCATGGCGAAATCTCTTGGCTGGCCTCATGGCTGTCGGGCAGAATCTGAAGGTGATCGCGCAGGTGATCGGCGATGACCCGGTAACCCGCCGGCGAAATATGGCTGGCATCTTCCAGGGCATAGGCCGGATCACGCATTACGCCGGGGCCGCCGCCGAGCAACGTCTGCAGGTCGATCAGGAGGATATCATGTTCGCCTGCGTACCGTTTCAGCCAGACGTTGGTGGCAACCACGTGTTGGTTGATGAAGTCCTGATAACTCGCCTTGCCGGTGAGTGCACCGAGCCAGTGGCGCAGCGTGGCCGTCAGGCCGGGGTGCCGGCTCATCGTGATCTCGGTGGCCAGGATCGGTACGATGTCGTGCTGCTGTGCCCGATCGACTATCTCGATAAAATTACTGCGCGTTTTTTCCAGGGTCGTTGCCATCTGGTCCGGGTCCGAACGGAAAATATCGTTGATAAACCCCCAGATTATAACACCGCGTGGTTGTTGGGCGATGACATCGGTATCGAATCGGGCCAGCATTTCCGCTGATTGCTGACCACCAATTCCCTTGTTGATCACCGGATGGCCGGCCAGGTGGTCGAGGGTGAGTCCTGCGGCATAGGAAGCGCCGAGGATAACGACTGGTCGATTTGCCATGGCGGTGTCGGTCGGCTGGTGCTCGTCCGCACCGACTGCGATCAATGGTTGCGACAACCAGAGCAGCAGGGCGATGAGAACGGGCGATGATTTTCGTTTTTTCATGATCAAAAAACCAAAGCGGGAGGTGGGGATCGACGGGTGCTCTTTCTTTGGCTACGCTATGTATTTTCCGGACAAAATGCCACGAAAAAACATGTCCGCGTTGGATTTCTTCGTGTCACAACCACTCTCCACGAAAAAAAGGATCGGGGAGCGCCGCTGGGATTTCCCGGGAAGATAATCAGGAGCTGCTCAAAACCAGGTAGGAAGCCACCCCCACCACGGCCAACCAGATATTAGTCAGGTTCGACACGGTGATATTGAGGATGGCGGCGAGCGTCTTGCCGCGGCTGAGCAGGGCCAGGCAGGATTTGAACTCAGGCCAGCTGGTCAGGGTGGCCAGTACGAAAAAACCGATCACCCCTTTCGGAGCGCGGGAATGTTCGGCGGCAAAGCTGACCACCCCGTCGAGCAGATAGCCGGCGCCGATCAGGATGAGAACGGCCGGCAGCAGCCAGCGTCGGGCGTTGATGGTCTCCTCGGCGTCCGGTTCCGGCTCCGGTTCTCCCGGCCGAATCAGGAACAGCGGGGTGCTGACGGCAAAAGCGCCGAGCAGCCACCAGAAGTAGTGCTCGCGATCGAGCAGGAAGAAGCCGCCGGCAAAGCAAGCGGTGACGGTGATGGTCATCAGGGCATAGACCGGCCGACAGCGCAGGACCGGCCAGAGGCTACCGCAGATCAGGGCGGCAACGAAGAGCAGCAGCGGATTCATGAAGTTGGAGCCAAGCGGGGTCGATGCGGCGAACAGGATATCGCCGACCGCCAGACCGACGATCAGGCAGAGCGCCTCCGGGCCGTTGGTGATAAAACCGGTAATGGTACCGATGCCGCGGGTCCGGCGCAGGGCCTCGATGATGATTTCAATGCTGATGCCGATGATCATCATCTCGACGATGATGCCGGCGGCGCCGATGAAGGCAAGTTTTACATCGCCGCCGAACAGCATCGCGCTGCCGCTGAAAAACATGATGACAAGCAGCCAGACGAACAGGTCGATCCGGCCGATGGAATCGATCAGCAGTCGTTTCATGGTTGATCGGGGGCGGCGCCGGTCCTGATGTTGTGACGTTCGAGAAAGGCTTGTATGTCCTGCCGATTGAGCACGATGCCGCTGAGAATGTCACCGTTGCACATCAGGGCCGGGATCATCCGGACGCCGGCCCGCCAGGTGCGCAGCGGCTGCCGCAGGACGTCGATACGTTCCGGAGGGCTCTTGTCGGCCGGATCAAGGAGCGCTGCCAGGTGCGCAGCGGCTTGCCGGCAGCGCGGGCAGCGCGGTGCATAGAAAAAAGTCAGGGAACTCATCGCCGGTCACCTTACCGTACTCGACCGAGTCGGCGCAAGCCAAGAATGGCACTATCCGGTTTACATTTGGCCGGCGACACACTAAAAAGGGTGGAGTTCTTCGGGTCGGCAACCGGCGACACACGGCGGTCGATCGAGGTGGGATGGTCCCGCCCGAACAGTGCATACGAGCATGAAATGACACCCGGCAAGGAATTGACAATCGTCACCGATTCGCACTATTTCGATCATGATACCGGCGGGTTCGGGCATCCGGAAAACCCGGTGCGGCTCGAGGTGATCATGGACGCGCTCGTCGCCAGCCCGGTGCTGCCGTTGCTTGATTTTGTGTCGCCGCAGCCGGCTACCCGGGAGCAGCTGCTCATGGCGCACAGCGAGGAGTGGTTGTTTCGGTTCGAGGAGGTGGTTCTGTCCGGAAAATCGTCCATTGATCACAGTGACAACCAGGTCTGCTACGATAGTTTCAATGTCGCCTGTCTGTCGGCGGGGGCCGGCATCACCGGCATCGATCTGCTGGAGAGCGGTGCGGCCCGGCAGGTCTTCTGCATGGTGCGGCCGCCCGGCCACCATGCCGAGGCCGCCCGTCCGTTCGGCTTCTGTTTTTTTAATAATTGCGTCATCGCCGCGCGCTACTGGCAAAGGCGATACAACCGACAGCGCATCTTGATTCTTGATTTTGACGCTCACCATGGTAATGGAATCCAATCAGCCTTTGAACGCGAGGCTGGTTCGTATTATATAAGTGTGCATGAACATCCGAGCTTCAGCTACCCGGGCACCGGATATGCCGACGAGATGGGTTTTGCTGCAGGGAAGGGGACCATCCTCAACCTGCCGCTCAAGCCGGGGGCCGGCGACGAAGCCGTACTGGACCTGTTCGTGCGGAAAATCGAGCCCCGGATCGTTTCCTGGAGGCCCGATGCGATTATCGTTGCCGCCGGATTCGACGGCCACGACCAGGATGATATGTCGGGATTGCGGTTTTCTACCGACGTCTATGGTATCCTGGGAGGGATCATCCACCGATGGGGAGAACTCTATACCGGCGGCAAGGTGCTCTCGGTGCTCGAAGGGGGCTATGAATTGTCGGTTCTCGGTGCATCGGTGGAGCGCTACCTGAGCGGTTTGCTCAATGTGGCCGGGAAATACTACGAAACCGTTCAACAGGACTGATTACCAACGGAGCAGGAGATCTTATGTTTATCGCCGATTACATGACTGCCGATCCGCTAACGATTACCGCCGAGACACCGCTGCCCGAGGCAAGGCGGTTGCTTGACGACCGCAACTTCCGGCATCTGCCGGTGGTCGATGCGCAGAAAAAACTGATCGGCGTGGTGTCGGATCGCGATTTACGCTCGGCCTACCCGTCAACGGTGGTCGATGATGAGCTGCGCGACAAAATTTTTGCCCTCATCGACAAAACGCCGATCAGTGAGATCATGACCGTCAACTGTTCCTGCATCGGTATCGATGCCACGCTTGATGACGCCCTGCTGGTGTTTGACCGTGACAAGGTCGGGGCGTTGCCGGTGGTTACCGAGGACGACGTCGTGGTCGGCATCTTCTCGATGCGCGACCTGACCGCTGCGTACAAAAAATTGTTTGGCGCAGCCGAAAAGGGTTCGTCGTTGATCGCCGTGCTCGATGAAGGAAAAACCGGTAAAAGCCTCAGCCGGATCGCCACGTTGCTCGAGGAAAATGATGTGCAGTGCACCCGCCTGATCAAGATCGCCCAGGAAAGCGGGTTCGATCGAATCTATATGCGGGTTAATACCTACAAGGTCAGCAACGTTCATAAACTGCTGCAGGACCACGGTTTCACCCTGCTGAAACCCTAACGTGCACGATATCACGCCTGTCTACAGGTCGGAGTCTTCAGGATGAGCCTCGACGTCTTTTTCACCCCTCGTTCGGTTGCGGTGGTCGGGGCCTCCCGGACGCCCGGCAAGGTCGGGCATGATCTGGTCGCCAACCTGATCGACGCCGGTTTCCCCGGAACGATTCTGCCGATCAACCCGGAGGCCGAAGAGTTGCTCGGCCTGCCGTGTTTTCCAACGATCCAGGCGGCCGGACGGGATATCGACCTGGCGGTCGTGGTCGTCCCGAAAGAAGGGGCGCTGACGGCGGTGAAACAGTCCATCGACGCCGGCGCCAAAGGGGTTGTCGTTATATCGTCCGGTTTCCGCGAGATGGGACCGGAAGGCCTGGAGATTGAAAAAAAGATGGTCGACAGCTGCCGGCGACGAGCGGTTCGCTTGCTCGGCCCGAACTGCATGGGGATCATCAACACCGAGGCGCGACTGAACGCGTCGTTTATCGGCCGTTACCCCACCGCCGGCCCGATTTCAATCTTCTCCCAGTCCGGCGCCATCTGTGCCGCCATGCTCGATCTGTGCAGTTCCCGCCATCTTGGCGTCGCCAAGATGATCAGTATCGGCAACAAGGCGGATATCAACGAAATCGATCTGCTCTCATGGCTGGCCAAGGACGACAGCACCAAGGTCATTATCGGCTACCTCGAGGATATCAGTGCCGGCGATGCCTTTGTCAAGGCGGCCGAAGAGGCCGCTTCGGTCAAGCCGGTAATCATCCTGAAGGCGGGCATCACCACCACCGGCCGGAAGGCAGCCGCTTCCCATACCGGGGTGCTCAGTGGCGCCGAAAGTGCCTACGGCGCCGCGTTTAATCGCTCCGGCGTGGTCCGGGCAGAATCGTTTGAGGCATTGTTCGATTATGCCGCCGCCTTGGCCCTGCAACCGCTGCCGGCCGGGAATCGAGTGCTGATCATCACCAATGCCGGCGGCCCCGGCACCATCGCCGCCGATGCCGTGGAGCAGGCCGGCTTGCAGGTGGCCATTCTGGAAACCCGGACGATTACCTTCCTGTGGGAAAAACTGCCGCGCGAGTCCTCGCTGAGCAATCCCATCGACGTGCTCGGCGACGCCGTGCCGGAACGCTATGCCGCCGCCATCGAGGCTGCCCAGCAGGATCCGTCGGTGGATGCGATCCTGGTGATCATGACGCCGCAGACCATGACCCAGCCGGCGGAAACGGCGCTGGCCATCGCCGCGGCCATCGACGGCTCAAAACCGGTGGTTGCCTCGTTCATGGGCGGCGAGGATGTGCTGCCCGGCCGCAAGCATCTCTGCGCCGCCGGTCTGCCACACTACGGCTCGCCGGAACGGGCGGTGGCGGCGCTGCGGGCGATGTATCACTATTCGCTGTGGAAAAACCGGCCGCCGCGGCAGATCACCCATTTCCGGGTCAATCGTCGCCGGGTCGAGCGGATCATCACCCGCCGGCTGCGCACCGGCCGACTGATGGTCGGTGAGGTAAAAGGCAAGGATATCCTCAGCGCCTATGGTTTCAAGATCCCGTTCGGGGCGATGGCCATCACGCAGGAAGAGGCGGTGGAGATCGCTGAGCGGATCGGCTATCCGGTGGCGTTGAAAATCGTCTCGCCCAATATCATCCACAAGAGCGATATGGGCGGCATTCAGCTCGATCTGACCAACGGCGAGGCCGTCGAGGACGCCTACGATCTGATGATGCTGAAGATCCGCAAACGGGCACCGGATGCGCGGATCGACGGGATCTATGTGGAGCAGATGATCCCCCGCGGGCTCGAGGTCATTCTCGGCATGAATCGCGATCCGCAATTCGGGCCGATGCTGATGTTCGGACTCGGCGGTATCTTCGTTGAAGTGCTCAAGGATGTCGCCTTCCATCTGGCGCCGATCACCGAGGCGGAAGCGGTGCAGATGCTGATGTCCACCCGGTCCTATGCGATGCTCGAGGGGCGCCGGGGCCAGCAGGGGGTCGATATCAACGCGATTGCCGCCGGGCTGCAGCGGATCAGCCAGTTGACCACCGATTTCCCGCAGATCGCCGAACTTGACATCAATCCCTTTATCGTCGGCGATATCGGTACCGAACCGATCGTGGCCGACGTGCATATGAATTTGAAACCGCTCTGATGAGCCGCGCTTGCCTACGGGTTGACCATGGTTGAATACGACGCCGCTTGGCGGGAAAAATACCAGGACATGATCATGACGCCCAACAAGGCGCTGTCCCATGTCAAGTCCGGCAACCGGGTATTCCTTGGTACCGGCTGCGGCGAGCCGATCGTGCTTGTCGAGGCGCTCGTCAGGAATGCGCGCAACCTTGCCGATGTCGAGATCGTCGAACTGCTCACCAAGGGCGAAGCGCCCTATATCGACCGGCAGTATGCGGAGAACTTCAAGGTCAACTCGTTTTTCATCGGCGACAATGTCCGACCGCTCTACCAGGAGGGGCGGGGCGACTACACGCCGATTCTGATGTATGATATCCCGGCACTGCTCAAGTCCGGGCAGATGCCGCTTGACGTGGCACTGATCCAGGTGACGCCGCCCGATACCCGCGGCAAGATGAGCCTTGGCATCTCCGTTGACATCGTGAAAAGCGCCGCGGAAAACGCGTCGCTGGTCATTGCCCAGGTCAATCCGCAGATGCCGTGGACGCGGGGCGACAGCCTGGTGGATGTCTACGATCTCGATATCCTCGTCCCGGTTGATGTGCCGCTGCTCGAGCGCACAGCGGAACCGGCACCGGAGGTGACCGACAAGATTGCCCAATTGGTTGCGGCGCTCGTTCCCAACGGCGCGACCATTCAGTTCGGTCTCGGCAAGGTCCCCGGTTACGGTCGGCTGCCGCTGGCTGTTGCCCCGTACCTCAAAGACAAGGTGGACCTGGGCATCCACACCGAACTGATCTCCGACGAGATCATGGAGTTGATTACGGCCGGCGCGGTGAGCGGCAAACGAAAGAGCGTCGATCGCGGCAAGGTGATCGGCAGCTTCTGCATGGGCAGCCGCAAACTCTATGATTATATCAACGACAATCCGCTGTTTTCATTCCGGCCCACCCAGTATGTCAATGACGCCAACGTGATCGGCAAGCACAACAACATGGTGACCATCAACATGGCGCTGCAGATCGATCTGACCGGCCAGGTCAGCTCCGATTCGGAAAACGGCAAGTTCTATTCCGGCATCGGCGGCCAGGTCGATTTCAATCGCGGCGCCGCCCGTTCTTCCGGCGGCCGGCCGATCATCGTCATGCCGTCGACGGATACCGAAGGCACCTCGCGAATCGTCTCCCGGCTCAGCCCCGGCTCCGGTGTGGTCATTTCCCGGGGCACGGTGCACTATGTGGTGACCGAATACGGCAGTGCCTATCTGCGCGGCAAGTCGGTGCAGGATCGAACCTTCGCGCTGCTTTCCATCGCCCATCCCGATGTCCGCCCGCGGTTGTTGAAAGAGGCGATCGCTGCGAAGTATATCCGCGAGGAATTTGCCGACGTGGAAGGCAAGTTCATCGTCGCCTCGCAGAGCTATATGAAGACCAAATATCTACTCAAGGACGGCACCGAGATCAACTTCCGGCCGATTCATCCCACCGATGAACCGCGGATGCGCGACCTGCTCTACAACCTGTCGCGGGAAACGCTGTACTACCGGTTTATGAGCCATCAGGAGCGGTTCGGTCAGCGGCAGATCCAGAACTTCGTTTATGTCGATCACCGCAAGGACGTGGCCATCGTCGGGGTGCTGCCGGAGGCCTACGGTGACGAGATTATCGCCGTGGGCCGCTATTATCTCGACGAGCGGAGCAATCGTGCCGAAGTCGCCTTCGTGGTGCGCGACAAATGGCAGAACAAGGGACTGGGCACCTTTGTCTTCCGCCATCTCGTCAACATCGCCAAAGCCAGCGGCATTTCCGGGTTCACCGCCGAGGTGCTCCGCAATAACAATCGGATGCAGGCGATTTTTAATCACTCCGGCCTTAATGTGACGAGCACCATCGAAGAGGGTGTATATAGTTTCGTCATGGATTTTTAGCGACTCATCGGCGGTTGGAAGCCGCTGCCGACAACCACAAAGAGATCAAGAATGGAACAGAGGCTGGACGCACAGGACAATGAATGTCAGCGTTGTGGAACCTGCTGTGCCAGCGGCGGCCCTGCGCTCCACAGTGAAGATAAGCACCTGGTGCTTGAAGGACACCTGCCGACCGCGCAACTGATCACCATCAGGAAGGGGGAGTTGGCGCATAATCCGCTGGCCGGAGTCGTGCAACCGGTAAAGGGTGAACTCGTCAAGATCAGCGGTGTGGGACGGGAGTGGAGCTGCTTCTTTTTTGACCCGGCCCAAAAAGGCTGCACCATCTACGAGATGCGGCCGCAGGCCTGCAAGGCTCTGAAATGTTGGGATACAGCGGATATCGAGGCGCTCATCGAGACCGATACCCTGCAGCGCCTCGACCTGCTTGCCGCTGACGATCCGCTGCGGCCGCTGGTGATCGAGCATGAACGCCGTTTTCCCTGTCCCGATCTGCAGGCGCTGCACCGGGATGGCCCCGGTGAGCAGGCGGCGGCGTTGGAACAGGCCGTCAATGACGAGATCGTCTTTCGTACCCGGGTGGTCGAGCAGTTCGACCTGACGCTTGGTGAAGAGCTGTTCTGCTTCGGCCGGCCCCTTTTCCACCTCTTCGTCTCCATCGGCGCCGACGTAGTGGAAAAAGAAGGCCGGCTTCTTGTGCACTGGCCCGATAAGCGCTAAGGCGCTTACCAGCTGACCCGTTCGAGTTCCCTGCCGCGGGTGGAGATCGTGATCTGTTCCACCGGTACTGAGGCCGAGGCCCGTTCCAGCGCCCGTTTGATGATTACCGTCATCGCCGAACAGCAGGGCACTTCCATGATCAGTACGGTTATCCGCTTGAGCCCGCAGGTATCGATGATCTCGGTGAAACGCTGGATGTAGGCTTCGGCGTCGTCAAATTTCGGGCAGCCCATCATCACCACCTTGCCGGCCAGATAATCCTGCTGAAAATTCGCAGCGGCAACCGCCGTGCAATCGGCGGCGACGAGCAGGTCGGCGCCTTTGAGAAACGGGGCATGGGGCGGGATGAGACGGATCTGCACCGGCCAGTGGGCCAGCTGCGAGCCGGCTTGGTCTGCTGTCGGTACGGTCTTCGGCATGTTGGCCGACTGGCACGGTGTCGCCGCCGGGCGAAAACTCTGGATATGGGTCGACGCGCAGCCGCAGGCCATAGTCGGTGCTGCAGGTGCCTGTTGCTCCGCCTGTTTTTTCTGTGCAAGAAATACTTCCACTGCGTGTTCGTCGAACTCATCCGCCTCGCGCTCGATGATCTGCAGCGCGCCGGTCGGGCAGGAGCCGAGGCAGGCGCCAAGGCCGTCACACAGTTTGTCGGCAACCAGACGGGCCTTACCGTCGATGATCTGCAGCGATCCTTCCGCGCAGTCCGGTACACACAGTCCGCAGC
>CAZSOA010000138.1:0-9580 GCA_964608305.1 uncultured Desulfofustis sp.
ATCAGCCAGATTGCATTTGAATCCCCGACAGGTTCGCGGCCGGTAGTGGTAGATTTTACAGATATATTTACCGTCGCGCTTCTGCAGAAAGAGGCACCCCTTGTTGTCGGGGTGGATCATGAACACCTTGCCGCTCTGCAGCGCCGCTTCATGTGCCGCGGCCAGCCCCTTTTCGCGGATCTCGGCGAGGGTGATGTCGACACCGACATGACCGCCCATCTTCTTGATGAAGTCGACTTCATCAGCCTGCAACGTAATCTTCCGGTATTTTTTGCAGCAGGTACCGCATTGCTCGCACTCATGAAAGATGGTTTTCAGTGCGGACTGGTCGATCGTGATATGCTTGGTCATCAGCGTTCCTCTTACAGCGTCCAGAAGGAGTTGAGCGGGTGGTCGACGAGCAGTGGTGCTGCCCGTTCCGAGTGGAGGATGCCGACCCGGGATGTCTTCGGCTGCAACAGACTGTCGATGGTTGTCAGCACGGATGCTTCAAGCGATTCCGGGTTGTAACCGCCTTCGAGTACGAACAGCAGCCGGTTATCACAGAACTCGGCGGCACACTGTTTGAACAGGGTGGCTGCGGTGTGATACCAGCGGGTGGAGAGCAGGGTCGAACTGATCGAATCGTCCCGGTGGCCGTCATAACCGGCGGATACCAGGATGATCTGCGGCAGATATTGCTCGGCCAGGTTCTGCAGGAGCCTGCCGAGCAAAAAGGTATATTCCTGATCGCCAAACTGGCTGAATACCGGGATGTTGATGGTGTAGCCGCGGCCGGCTCCGTCGCCGATCTCTTTACTGCCGCCGGAAAACGGAAACAGATCGCGTTGGTGGAGGGAGACGAACAGGACCTGGTCCGAGTCGTAAAAGACCTCCTGGGTGCCGTTGCCGTGGTGAACGTCGATATCGACGATCATGATCCGGTTCAGTCCGTAGACACGCTGCAGATAGCGGGCAGTAACGGCGATATTGTTCAGGATGCAGAAACCCATGCCGCGTCCCGGCTCGGCGTGATGGCCGGGTGGCCGGATCAGTGCGAACCCCTGGGTGATCGAGCTGTCCATGATTCGGTCTGCAAGTTCAAGGCAGCCGCCGGCGGCAAGGCGGGCCGTTTCCAGCGAGCGCTCCATCAGGTAGGTGTCACGATCATAGGAAAACGGATCGGTGCGGGCGGCGTGCGTGCGGAGCTGATTCAGATAGAAGGCGGAATGGACCTGCTCGATGTCGCTGGTCTGGGCCTCGCGGGGTTTCACCAGCGTCAGGCTGCCGTTGTAGCGTTCCCTGATGGAGCCGAACAGGTGCCGCAGCCGACCGGGATTCTCCGGAGTCGGCCGGGTGATACGATGCTCGAAATAGCGATTGTCGAGCAGGATGCCGAGCTTATTCATAATGATAGTGATAAATCGGCTGCGATTGATAACGGGCGATCGGCAGTCGGTAGAGATATCCGAGTCGTGGCACCTGGTGGTCGTCGTAGGTGAGTGAATCGACCAGTTCAAAGCCCAGTTTATGCAGGCATCGCTGCTGTGCCTTGTTATTGATGTCGGTATACATCTCTACTTCGCCGACTTTGAGCCGCTCGAAGAGGTTCAGGATAAGATACTTCTGCGCTTCGGTGCCGTAGCCCTTGCCGCGTTCTTCAGGGAGGGCGATCTTCACTTTGATCACGGCACAGTGCTGTTTTTCCGACCGCAACCAGTAGGTAATGGTTCCGACGCCGGTGCCGTCACGCCGCTCGACCAGAAATGTCTTGTTTTTTTCCGACCAGAGCACTCCCGATTCGATCTTCTGTCGGCCGGTTTCGATGGTC
This sequence comes from uncultured Desulfofustis sp., assembly GCA_964608305.1. GTDB lineage: Bacteria > Desulfobacterota > Desulfobulbia > Desulfobulbales > Desulfocapsaceae > Desulfofustis. Next base: position 1,811 of record CAZSOA010000138.1, read on the forward strand.
AGTTTGTCCGGCGTCAGGAATGGGCCGTTGGCACGGGTACAGTTGCTCCAGGCCACAAGCATTTCCAGATCGTCGGCGGAGATTTTCCGCAGTCGCAGGCGCGGGGTGTAGATGCTTTCTCCGTAGAGGGTCATGGCCGGGTTATGACAACCTGCGGCCGACGTTGTCGGCCGCAGGTAAGGTGATGGTTAGAGGTTGCTGATCGCTTCCTGCAGCTCTTTGCTCGAGGACATCAACTGGGTCAACGCTGCTGCGGTCTCTGACAGCGACTGGTTGACGGCCACCGTCGATTGCTGGTTCTTTTTCGATGACGAGGCTACCGTTTCGATCTGTTCCATGACCCGTGAGCCGTCGGCGTTGAGACCTTCGGCCTGGCGGCTGACATTGCCCACCGAGTTGGAGATGGAACCGATTCCCCGGGAAATGGCTTCCATCGAGTCCAGCGCAGTGTTGATGACCCGGCCGCCATCAGTGAGCATTTTCATTCCGTCCTGCATGGCGTTGATGGTCTGATGGGATTCTTTTTCGACGTTTTTCACGATATTGGAGATATCGATCGCCGATTTGGAGCTGTTTTCCGCCAGTTTCCGAACTTCGTCGGCAACCACTGCGAAGCCGCGGCCGGCGTCACCGGCCCGGGCCGCCTCAATTGCCGCATTGAAGGCGAGCAGGTTGGTCTGTGAGGCGATCTCTTTGATGATGTCGACGAAACTTGAAATCTTTTCCAGCTGACCGACGAGGCCGGCAACCATGGCGTTGTTTTTTTCCATGGTGGCGTTGATGTCGGCCAGTTTCTGGCCGGCATCACGGCCGGCGCTCTTGCCGGTTTCCGCCTCTTTGGCCAGATCGGCTGCCAGTTTGTTTGACTCCATCGACAGCTGCATCATCTCGTTGGCACTTTTCAGCATGGTCTGAACAGTTGCCATCGAACCGTCGAGTTGGCGAACCGCCTCGTCGATGATGGTGTTCATTTCGTCGACCTGGCTGTTGGCTTCATCCATTTGCCGGCGTGAGGCGCCAACCAGCGTATCGACCTCAGCCACCGAACTGGCAATGAGCCGTTCCACCTCTTTTTCTGCGGTAACGTCGGTGATATACTCGAGTGCCCCTTTGATATTGCCCTTGGCATCTTTGATCGGCGCACCGGTGTACTTGATGGGCATCTGCCTGCCGCCGGGATTGGCAACCGTCTGCTCACTGACGACCCGGTCCGTTTTCATGGCCCGGGTGCAGGCACAGGTCTCGGTCCGGCAGTGATCGGTTTTAAATAGATCGTAACATTTTTTCCCGATTGCCTGGTCGGGAGTCATGCCGATGGTGCTCGCTCCGGCCGGATTGATGAACGTGATGGTGTAATCGGTATCAATCGAGAGAATCGGGGTCGGTATCGTGTTGAGGTTCTCGATCTTCTCGTCGGCGGCCTGCTTCTGCTTCATCTCCTCGGTCACATCGAGCACGTATTCCAGCGCCCCCTTGATATTACCTTTGGCGTCCTTGATCGGCGCGCCGGTGTATTTGATCGGGATGATGACACCTTCAGCGGGCCGGGCGATGGTCTGCTCGGTGACCACCGCGTCGGTCTTCATCGCACGGGCGCAGGCACATTTTTCGGTCTGGCAGTGTGGGGTTTTGAACAGGTCATAACACTTCTTGCCGACCACCTCATCCGGCGTCGAGCCGACCACACCGGCGGCAGCCGGGTTCATGTAGGTGACGGTGAATTCGGTATCGACCGCCATGATCGGGGTCGGTATCGTGTTAAGGTTCTCGATCTTCTCGTCGGCAGCCTGCTTCTGTTTCATCTCCTCGGTCACGTCGAGCACGTATTCCAGCGCCCCCTTGATATTGCCCTTGGCGTCTTTGATCGGGGCGCCGGTGTACTTGATTGGGATGATAACGCCTTCGGCGGGCCGGGCGATGGTCTGTTCGGTGACCACGGTGTCGGTCCGCATGGCCCGGCCGACGGCACATTTCTCGGTCTGGCAGTGCGGGGTCTTGAACAGGTCATAACACTTCTTGCCGACCACCTCATCCGGCGTCGAGCCGACCACACCGGCGGCAGCCGGGTTCATGTAGGTGACGGTGAACTCGGTGTCGACCGCCATGATCGGGGTCGGTATCGTGTTGAGGTTCTCGATCTTCTCGTCGGCGGCCTGCTTCTGCTTCATCTCCTCGGTCACATCGAGCACGTATTCCAGCGCCCCCTTGATATTGCCCTTGGCGTCTTTGATCGGCGCGCCGGTGTATTTGATCGGGATGATCACGCCTTCGGCGGGCCGGGCGATGGTCTGCTCGGTAACCACCGCGTCGGTCTTCATGGCCCGGGCGCAGGCGCACTTGTCGGTCCGGCAGTGTGGGGTCTTGAACAGGTCGTAACACTTCTTGCCGACCACCTCGTCCGGCGTTGAGCCGACCACACCGGCGGCAGCCGGGTTCATATAGGTGACGGTGAACTCGGTGTCGATCGCCATGATCGGGGTCGGTATCGTGTTGAGGTTTTCAATCTTCTCATCGGCTGCCTGCTTCTGTTTCATCTCCTCGGTAACGTCGAGCACATACTCGAGCGCGCCCTTGATATTGCCCTTGGCGTCCTTGATCGGCGCACCGGTGTATTTGATCGGGATGATCACGCCCTCGGCAGGCCGGGCGATGGTCTGTTCGGTGACCACCGAGTCGGTCCGCATGGCCCGGCCGACGGCGCACTTCTCGGTCTGACAGTGCGGGGTCTTGAACAGGTCATAGCACTTCTTGCCGATCACTTCGTCCGGTGTCGAGCCGACCACGCCGGCGGCTGCCGGGTTCATGAAGGTGACGGTGAACTCGGTGTCGACCGCCATGATCGGGGTCGGTATCGTGTTGAGGTTTTCAATCTTCTCGTCTGCGGCCTGCTTCTGTTTCATCTCCTCGGTTACGTCAATGACGTACTCGATGGCGCCTTTGATGTTCCCTTTGGCATCCTTGATCGGCGCACCGGTGTATTTGATCGGGATGATCACGCCGTCCTTGGGCCGGGCGATGGTCTGCTCGGTGATCACCGAATCGGTCTTCATCGCGCGGGCGCAGGCGCATTTTTCGGTTTTGCAGTGCGGGGTCTTGAACAGGTCGTAGCACTTCTTGCCGATCGCCTCATCCGGCGTCATGTCTACTACCTGAGCACCGGCCGGGTTTATGAAGGTAACGGTAAAAGTCTGGTCGATCTCCAGGATCGGCGTCGGAATGACGTTGAGATCGGTCTGCAGCTGACGCAGCGAACTCTGGGTGTTTTTCAGTTCCGTGATATCGGTCAGCGAAACGAAGGTGCCGCTTCCCTTGCCATTCATCGGTACCGCCCGGCTGGAGTAATAGGAGAACCGGTTATCGCCCCTGGTGTGCACCACCTCCGCTTCAGCAGGTTTCTTGATCCGGGCGGCCTTTGCCACACAACAGTCCTTGGTGCCGCAGAGATTGGACGGGCAGGCCTCCTCGCAGGTCATTTTGTTGAGGACATCGGCCGACTTCAGGTTGAAGGTTTTCCAGAACGAATCGTTGGCCCAACTGATAACCCGATCGTCGCCAACGATAAAGCTTGGTGTGCCGACCATGTTGAGACAGGAAGGATCCATCGTATTGCTCGGTTTTTTGATTGTTTCCATAGCTGCTCCTTCGGTTGCGTGGTTATTATGATGCAAGAATTTGCTCTTCTTCAAACGCTGCCAACGGCTCTGTTGCAATCTGCAGATGGTTGCGGATCAGGTTGTGGGTATTGACGACGAGCATGTGCTCTTTGATGCCGTTGGGATTCAGATATTCGATCAGCCGGTCCAGGGTGTCCTTGCGGCTGCTGAGCTGTGCGTTCAGTGAAGGCGTGGCGTGGTAGTGTTCCTGTTTGTAAATGGTGACGATCCGGTCGACTTCCAGGGCGATGGTTTGGCCATGGCCGGTGGCGATGATCAGGCGTGCCTCTCCGTCCTGGTGTCGTTCCTGGTACCCGAAGAATCGGCGCAGACTGATCACCGGCACGATCTCCCCCCGCAGATTGATGACGCCGACGCTGTATCCCTGTGCTCCCGGAACTCTCAGCAGACCGGTATGTTCGATGATTTCCCGGACGTCTTTGAGTTCGATGGCGAACTGTTTGCCGATGGCGAAAACCAGATAGCAATTCTCGGTGATCAGGTGGTGGCTTCCGCGCTGTGCTGACTCGGTCTTTTTCGTTTGGCCGGCCGGCGAATCGGTTGTATCGCTGATCCTGGCCATGGATTTGATGCTGTCGATCTGGTCGCAGAGCAGGTTGTGCATGTCAAGCAGCATCACGTTTTCGCCGGTTGGTCGCGGAAAGATCCCGGTTACCGTGCCGTTTCGCTCACCGGGAAAGGCCAGAATCTGGTCGGAGCCGATGGTGACGATATCGATGACCTGGTCGACGACGATACCGATGGTGCAGTCGTCGCTTGCCAGAACGAGGATGCGCGGATCGCTTGCCGGCTGTTGCGGCGCCGATTCGCCGGCCAGCAGTGACTGAGCATTGAGGATCGGCACGGTTTTGCCACGCAATTCAAGTGCCCCTTCGATGATGCCGGTGCGGAACATATCGTCGATAGCAGCGCAAAAGGTGATCTCTTGCGCGCATTCCACGGGAATACCATAGTGCTGGCCGGCACAGGCGAAGACCACATAACGGACATAGGCGATGGCGATGGTCGAGGTGGTCTGGCGGACGGCGTCACCATGCGCATCGAACTCGGCGAGGTCCGCGCTGAACAGGTGGCGCAGTTCGAGCAATTCGACGGCGCGTCGCCCGCCTTCCCGTTTGATCAGCGAAGAGACGACCCGGTCTTCGGTCTGCAGCGCCCTGCTGATCGGCGCAATCATGCCGGCCTCGGCGCGAAAAACCTCTCTGATATCATCAAACAGCAGGCCGAAGCGTTGATTGTGCAGCGCGATCACGGCGACCTTGGCGTCGCTGTCATAGGTGTTCTTCGCCAGGCCGAGCCGTTTTTTCAGATTGATGATCGGGATGACGTCGTTGCGCAGGGTCATCAATCCTTCAAGAAAATCGACACCGCCAGGCAGGGTGCGGATGGATCCCTGGATGGTGGTCGCCTCGGCGACCGATTCGGCCTTTATCGCAATCTCCAGGTCCTGGTCTCTGTCCAGCACAAATGATGCAAAAAGCTGATTCTCGGTCATGGTTATGTCCTCAGTGGGTGCGTTCGTCGTACGGACGATCCGGAGTCTGATCGCTTGCCGCCTGTTCCGAGATCCGCCTGATCACCGGTTCGAGATAACTGACGGCTTGCCGGGTAGTGGTGATATAGCGCGGATTGAGCAGGTGATAGCGCTGGCTGGTCTCGTAGACCCGATCGCTGACGATCAGAACCAGTCGATAGGGCGCAAAGGACTGGTCGTTGGCCAGCAACAGTTCAAGTTCCTCGTGGTCGGCCACATGGACGACGATGAGATCCCCGCACCGTAAATGCAGCTCCGGGGACAGTGGAAACAGGGAGCCGGAAGGCAGCAGCTGGGCAGCGGCCAGGGTCGGCAGAGAACGAAGATTCCAGAAGGAACGCTTCGCGCAGTCGGGGTAGGCGCAGCCGTTGGGGCACTTCGCCTGACGGGCTGAATAGAAAAATATATTCATCGGATTGAGCAATGAGGTTGCCGCACTGTTTCGTTTTATGGATTACCAGGTCCTGTCACCGGAGAGAGCAGGAAACGTGCCAGGCAAAAAACGGGCTGGAAAGAAACGAAAAAAGTGTTGTGATTGTCAGGCGGCGAGCATTTTCCGCCGGTCAGCCGGATAGCGCAGAAGGCGGCGAGGTTGTCCAGAAAAGTGGACGAGTCCTGTTTGCTGGATAGAGAGGGTGGTCCGTTTACCGGGAGAACGGCAGGTCATGTTTACTGATCATCTGGTACAGCCGTGACCGGGACAGGCCGGAGAGCCGGCAGGCGACACCGATGTCACCGCCCGAAACGGTTCGTAAACGGTACAGGTAGTCGACCTCGTACTGGTCTTTGAAGATGCGCCAGGCCGGCAGTGTTGATTCGCTCGGTCGGGTCGTTGATCTGACATCTTCGAAGCCTGCCCGCAGTTGCTGGATGCGAAACGATTCGGGGAGGTGGACGGAGAAGCAGGTCGGTCCGAGAGCCGGATTGGTAAATACCTGCTCCATCACTTGCGACAGTTCGCGCACGTTGCCGGGCCAGTCATAGGCGGCAAGCGTTTCGAGAAAATCGCTGCCGATACCTCGGTTTTCCATACCGTACCGGCGGCAGATATCGTTCATAAAAAAGGTGACCAGATCGGGCAGGTCCTCAAGGCGATCTTTTAAGGCAGGCAATTCGATGGTAAAGGCCTTCAGGCGGAACAACAGATCGGCACGAAACCCACCCGTCGCCGCTAATTCGTCGAGGTTCCGATTGGTCGCTGCAACGAGACGAAAGTCGCTGTAATGCTGTTTGCTGGAGCCCACCGGGCGATATTCGTGTTCCTGGAGCAGTCGCAGGAAGGTTTTCTGCAGGGCCAGCGGCAGTTCGCCGACCTCGTCGAGGAACAGGGTGCCCTGATGGGCGTGTTTCACGAGACCGTCATGGTCCCGGTCGGCATTGGTGAAGGCGCCCCGGACATGGCCGAACAACGTGCTCTCGATCAGGTTTTCGGGCAGCGCGGCACAGTCGACAATGATGAAGTTGCCTGAGGCCCGCCTGCTGTTTTCGTGGATAGCCTTGGCGAACAGCTCCTTGCCGGTGCCGGTGGCGCCGGAGATTAAAACACTGACATCGGCGGTCGCCGCCCGGGCCACCTGGTCGAGACAACGGCTGAGTTCCGGGCTCGAACCGATGATCCGGCGTCGTTTGAGCGCCACCGGCACCTCTTTTGTCCTCTGGCGTTCAAACCGATACTGCAAGGCTCGGGCCAGGTGCAGGTCCAACTCCCGGATGACATGAGGCTTGGCGATATAACTCCAGGCGCCGCAGCGGACCGCTCGTTCGGCGCCGTCCGCCTCGCCCTGGCCGGTGATGATGATCACTTCCGGCTCCGTCGGTGCTCGTTTGAACGCAGCGATATGCTCCAGACCGTTGCCGTCGGGTAGCTGCACGTCAAGGAGTACGACGTCGAATTCCCGTTTCTCCGCATGGTGCAGTCCTTCGGTCAGGGTGTGAGCCGTGTCCGTTTCATGGCCGGCATCGGTAAGCTGCTCGTTGAGCATCGAGCAGAGAACGGAATCGTCGTCAATGATGAGAATGGTGGCCATGATCGAGGATCTCCCGAATGCTGCGAGCCAGTTCGTTTTTGCGCAGGGGCTTGGTGAAAAACTCTTTAATACCGGCGCGCAGGGCTTTGTCCCGATTGATCTGTTCATGGTATCCGGTCATCAGGATGACCGGCAGATCCGGGCGCATTGCCAGCAGCTCGCGGGCCAGCTCGGCGCCGGTCATGTCCGGCATGGTCATATCGGTCAATACCAGATCGAATACGTCGCTGTTCGCCCTGAACGCCTCGACCGCCGCCAGGCTGTCGGTAAAGGCGGTGACGTGGTAGCCGAGTCGTTCGAGCATCACCTTCAGGTAATCGACCAGCTGTTGCTCGTCATCAACCACCATGATCCGTTCGCTGCCGCCGCAGACGGGCGCCACCGACTGCTCCGGGACGTCGGTCACCGGGACGTCGACGGTGGGGAGCAGCACTTCGAAGACGGAACCGCTTCCCGGAGTGCTCGTCACCGAGATCGTGCCGTTGAGCTGCATGACCATGCCATGGACGACCGCCAGGCCGCGACCGGCGAAGTG
>CAZSOA010000139.1:0-9398 GCA_964608305.1 uncultured Desulfofustis sp.
GGGGCATACCAAATCACCGCGGTCAAGACGGATATTGGTACGGAAACCCTCTCCATGCTGCTGATCGGTGACAGTGCCCCCGCTTACACGGTTTCCGAACGGTTCGACCCCTATCGGTTGGTCATCGATATCGCCGAGGCTGAATTCAACAGCGAACTCGATCTGGACCAGCTGGTACCGGAGAATGACATTGCGAAACTGCATCTTGCCATCCTCAAAGATCAACAACCCTCCATCGCCCGGTTCGAGTTTGCTTTAACGGAAAACAGCACCTACGATGTGCAACGAATTCAAAACAATCTCCAGATTGAAATTATCACCCAACAGCCGGTCGCCGCTTCCGCTGAACCTTCCCCGGGAGAAGCTCCTGCCCAGGACCCGGTTGCCGCATCACTGTTTGAAACACCCCAGGCAGACATCGGCAGCCTGATCGGTGCCGACACCGAACAGCAAAGTGAAATCGCGCGGATGCAGGATAGCTTCGCATTTTCCGGCTATCGCAGTGAACGAATCAGTGTCGATTTCTACAAAATCGATCTGCACAACGTGTTTCGGCTCTTTAGAGAAATCTCCGACATGAATATCATTGTCGACGAAACAGTCAGCGGTTCGATTACTATTGCCCTGCGTGATGTGCCATGGGAATTCGCCCTCGATGTCATTCTCAACCTCGCTGACCTGCGCAAGGAAGAACGATACAACACCATCGTCATTTATCCGAAACAAAAACAATTCCTGTGGCCGGAACGGGCCATGGACAACCTGTCTTTTGAAGCAGATTCGGAAGTCGTCCAGCAGGAGGCGCTCGTTATTCAGGAGTCTGCTTCCCAGCCGGTAGAAATCATGCAGGCCAAGGAAGTGCTCATCCAAGCCCGCGAACTCGAACGGAAGCAGGATTATGAAGATGCGGCACTGCTTTATGAGAAGGCCTTTCAGTTGTGGCCGGACAACGCTAAGATCGCCACAAAACTGGCAAATATTTATCTCGGTCGACTGAACATGAACGCCCGGGCACTGCACTTTGCCCAGCAGGCACTCCAACGCGACCCCACCGATACCAGGGCGGCCTTGTACAGCGCCATCAGTTCCGCCAACATGGATCGACTCGCCGAAGCTGTCGACTTCTTTACCCAGAGCGTGAGTGACAATCCGCCGATGAAAGAGGCTTTATTCAGCTATGCCGCATTCAGCGAAAACAACAATCAGAATGAAATCGCCCTGAAACTGCTTGATACCTACAGCAAACATTACGGAGACAACCTGCATTCCATGGTGAGCAAGGCCCGTATTTATGACAAGATCGGCGAATACGACAAGGCCACGGCTCAGTACCGTGCACTGCTGGCGGCCGGCTTTCAGATGCGGCCGGATCTGAAGGACTATGCTGAACAAAGAGTCATGCAAGGTATGCGTTGACGCGTTTTCCATTGCCATGAGCAGTAATCGATAATCAGTTTTGTTACCATTGCCGACGAGGTTCTTAAACATGAAGGCGACCAACGTATCATTATTTTCCCTGGCGATTCTGTTTCTCCTGCTCTCATCCTGCAGTACACGCCAGGATGCGGTAACCGAAGCAGATGTCAATGCGGCCCCTCCGGCACCGGAACAACAGGCACCTGAGCAGCAAGCCGCGGCGCCGGATGTCAGAGGGCCGGGCAATCTGCCGGTCATGTACCAGACCCCGGCCTATATCGTCGGCAGTGAAGAGGATGGCGATGACGGCTTGGATATCGGCAAAGGGGCCACTGCCCTCAAGGTGGGAGCGACCATCAAGTCCACCCAGGGCCCGCAGCCGCTCTGGGATATCCTGAAGCGACTTGCCGCCCTGAAACGGATGAATGTTTCGTGGGCCAGCGATGTTGACCAGAAGGTCCTTGTCGATGTGGACATCAACTCCAATGACGACTTTTATGAGGCCATTGACAACCTGCTCCGCCAGGTTGATTACTTTCATGAAATGCAGGGTAACACCATCGTTGTCCGCTACAAGGAAACGAAACAATTCCGGGTTGCCATGCCGTTTGTAAAATCCGACTACAAAACGGCAACCGGCGGCAATCTGCTCGGCAGCGATGAACTCTCCAGCAATGTTGATGGTACCATCGAGCTCAGGTCAGATGGCAATACATTTGATATCTGGGAAAACGTCCAGGCAAATATGGAGAAGATCATCGCCACCTGGAATACCACGGTCGTAACCCAACAGCCTGCTGCTCCACCCGAAGGCTCTGACGCCGCTGCCACCTCCGAGGCAGAGCCAATGGCAACACGGCAGATTTCGTCCGGAGGAGTAACCTACCTTATCGACAAACCGGTTGGTATCGTCACCGTCACCGCACCACGCCCGCTGCTCAACGAGTTACAGCGCTATTTTGACACCCTGACAACCGAGCTTTATAAGCAGATCTCCATCGAAGCGAAAATTATTGAAGTATTGCTTACCGACAATTCTTCGATCGGTATCAACTGGACCAAGGTATTGCAAAACTTCCAGATCACCGGTACTGCGACGTTCGGTGATCCAACTCGGGGCGGACAGATCTGGCCCTATGTCCATTCAAACCACCGCTCATTCGATGACGGATTCGAGCACGGCAATATCTACGATCCTACCCGCTTCATCTCCAAACTCGCCCTCAATGCCGCCGACTTCACCATTTTTTTGAATGCGCTTGAGACTCAAGGCAATACGCAGGTGCTGTCCAACCCGAAAATCAGCGTTATGAATGGCCAACCGGCGCTCTTAACAGTGGGCCGGAATGTCACCTATATCGAAAAAATCGAGACCGAACTTGATACGTCGGGTGTTGTACCGATTCGGACCTACACCGTCGATACCGCACGGGTTCTCTCCGGTGTCGGCCTGGCCCTCACCGCTACCATTCTCAACGACAACGAAATTGTCATGAATCTTGTACCGGTGACATCCGAATTGATGGAACCGATCGAGTACCGTCAGCTTGGCGACGGGAATGAAGTCGGCCTGCCGATTGTCAATGTCCGGGAAATGAGCACGACCGTCAGGGTTCGAGACAACGAGATGCTCGTTATCGGTGGCCTGATCACTGAAGTCAAGGACACCGACAGCAACTTTTTCCCACTGCTTGGAAAAATCCCGGTCATTCGGTACCTGTTTGGCCACGAGGATAAAATCAATGAAAAACGTGAGTTGATCATTCTTCTGAAACCAACGATTATCTAAGTAGTTGCGAGGCTATTACTTTCATCTTTAGGCAGGGAGATCATCATGAACAGGCTGAAATATCTGATCGTCGGATTTTTAGCATTGGCCTTGGCCGGCTGCGGTCAGACCGTAATCGAAACACTCAACGTTCCCGAAGGACCGGGACCGAATGCGCCGGGAGTCGGTCGTACGGCGGTCATTTTACCGTTTGCCGATTACTCCTATGCGGACAGTTTGGCGTCCGCCCATCGACGCAGCCTGCAGATATCCGAATCTCTGACCGATCGGCTCGTGGCCAACGGTTTTCGCATGCCGATTCAGGAAGATGTCTTCAGGTATATGGTCGACCAGGAGTTGATCAACCTCGTCGCCTACGAAGAAAGCCACTCTTCTTCGTTGAGTAACGAACTTGCCGGCGAATGGTCTTCCGTCATGAAAGACAAGATTCGAGGATATATTCTGCAGCAGCAAGCTGCCCGCGATAACCGGGTCGCCTCCGCTCCCGGAACCCATGGGCTGACGGATGCAACCATCCGGAAAATCGGTCGGCAGTTCAACGCCGATTATGTCATCCGCGGCAGAATTCTCGAATACAAGACACGTCAGGAAGCGACCTGGGAACCATGGAAGACCGGTGTCCTGCCATTCGTGATCGGTACTACCGGCCGGGTTGCTTACGGATTTGCCGGGTCGACCGAATATGACCGCTGGGACCAGATGACCGCCGGCGCGACCTGGGGTGCGCTGATCGGTTATCAGACTGAATGGCCGTTCAACCCCGATTCCGGCTCCACCTATTTCGGCGCGAGCAATTCGACGACCAACTCCATTTTCTGGGCCATCACCGGAGCGGTACTTGGCGATCAGGCATTCAACAGCGGCCGGGTAGACCAGGCGGTCGTACAGATGCGCATCTGGGTCCAGGAAGCGGCTACCGGTAATATCGTCTGGACGAATCGTGTCCGGGTCCAGGTTTCGCCGGAATCAATATTTGCCGATCGTCAATACGACATGCTGTTTGACAGCGCGATTGAGAAAGCGGTTACCAGTTTGATCGACAATTTTGTAACGTACGGCCTCTAATCCGCTCGAAGCACCCCCCTGCCGTAATCAAAAAAGCCACCCTCATCCCGGATGCTCGGGATGAGGGTGGCTTTTTTTGGCAGCGCTCGCCGGCTAATTGGATGCGGTTTGTTCCTTCTGACTATTTTGGAAAAGCGATAAGAAATTGATCGGCTCCATCAGAAACGGCATAAATCCGCCGTCTACCGATGCCTGGCTGACCACCTGCCGGGTAAAGGGAAACAACATGGTCGGGCATTCCACGCCAAGAACCATTGCCAAATGCTTCTCCGGGATGTTTTTCAGCAGGAAAACGCCGGCATGCTCAACCTCGAGGATGAAAAGGACCTTGGCATCGTCTTCCTTGGTAACGACCTTGGCGGAAATCTCCAAGGAAACCTCCCAGTGTTCTTCGCTCACCTTGCGGTTGTTCAGTTTCAGATTCAACTCCACGTTCGGCTCGACCTTCTGGGTGGTCCGAAACATCTCCGGAGCATTGGGATTCTCAAAAGAGAGGTCCTTGATATACATTTTCTGCATGCGCAGAATCGGCTTTTCCTTTGCTTCTGTTGCTGCGGCATTCTCAGTCATCGTGTTTCCTCATGTAAAAATTAACGACACCTTCGTCATGTCGGCTATTTAACTGCATCCCCGGTTGTCATGCAAGCATTTTACCCGATGGATTTTCTGCTCGAAAAAAGCTAGGCAACCGATTTATCATCTTTCTCGCAACCGGACATACCATTTTCATCGAGGATCTGCTTAAGAAAACGACCGGTGAATGACTCGCTGTTTCCCGCGATCTGCTCGGGAGTGCCCGTCGCCACGATGGCTCCACCACGATCTCCGCCTTCAGGACCGATGTCAATTATCCAGTCCGCGGTCTTGATGACATCGAGATTATGTTCGATAACGACCACCGTGTTCCCCTGATCAACCAATCGGTTCAAGACATTCAGCAGATGCTTGATATCTGCCGGATGCAGACCGGTCGTCGGCTCATCGAGAATATAGAGGGTGCGGCCACTGCTCCGTGCTGATAATTCACGAGCCAGTTTTACCCGTTGCGCTTCGCCTCCGGAAAGCGTGACGGATGACTGACCAAGCGTGATGTAGCCAAGGCCGACATCGGCTAATGTCTGCAATCGATTTTTTATTCCCGGAATATGCATGAAGAATTCGAGGGCCTCGGCAACCGTCATCATCAAGACGTCATGAATCGACTTTTCCTTGTAGACGATTTCCAACGTCTCTTGGTTGTACCGTTTCCCGTGGCAGCGCTCACAGACCACATAGACGTCCGGTAAAAAGTGCATGGCAATCCGCAGCACCCCGTCCCCGTCACAGGCCTCGCAGCGACCGCCTTTCAGGTTGAAGCTGAAGCGACCGGGCTGATAACCGCGGGCACGCGACTCCGGAAGCCGGGAGAATAATTCCCGGATCGGGGTGAACACCCCGGAATAGGTGGCCGGGTTGGAACGGGGTGTTCGCCCGATCGGGCTCTGGTCGATATCAACCACCTTGTCTATCTGCTCAAGACCGCGCAGCAGGGCGCCCTGGATCTCGACTACCCGCTTTCTTCCGGCCGTGCCCTTCTTCGCCAATGGATAGAGCGTCTCCATCACCAGGCTGCTCTTTCCCGAGCCGGATACGCCGGTGACCGCCGTCATCACCCCGAGCGGAAAATCGACCGTTACCTGCCGCAGATTATTGATTGACGCGCCGCTCACCTGCAGCCGCTTCGCCTTCTCCCCTTGAACGGCTGTGGCCCGCCTGCCGGATGGGGTATCGATGGTTTTCCTGCCGGAAAGATAGGCACCCGTCTCGGAGTCCTGACAATCCAGCAATCCCACCACGGAACCATTAAAGACCACCTGACCACCATGAACGCCGGCACCGGGCCCCATATCCAGGACATGATCGGCGGCAAGAATGGTATCGGTGTCGTGCTCGACCACAATGACCGTGTTGCCGAGATCGCGAAGTTCCATCAAGGTATTGATCAGCTTCTGGTTGTCCCGCTGATGCAGACCGATGCTCGGTTCATCAAGAATATACAAGACGCCGGCAAGCCGGGAACCGATCTGCGATGCCAACCGAATCCGTTGCGCCTCGCCGCCGGACAACGTGCCGGAGCGCCGGGCCAGGGTCAGATAGCCCAAGCCGACATCTTCAAGAAACGACAATCGGTCGACGATTTCTTTCAAGACCGGCTCGCCGATCGTTCGCTCCCGCTCGGAAAACGGCAGGAGAGGCAGTTTCAGCAGCAGGTTGGTGATCGACAACTCGGTCAACTGATAGATAGTGAACGAACCGATCCGAACCGCGAGCGCTTCCGGCTTCAACCGGGCGCCATGACACGCGGGGCACTCCTGCTCATTCATGTAACGGCCAAGCTCCTCACGGATCATCGCCGATTGGGTTTCCAGAAAGCGCCGGTCCAGTTGCGGGATCACTCCTTCAAAGCGTTGGACCGCGGTCATTACCCGCCGTCCTTTCCGATAATGAAAGGAAATTTCGTCGGTTCCCGAACCGTGGAGGATGACCTTTTTCTGTTTGTCGGATAACTGTGCAAACGGCGTCTGCAGCTTGAAGCCGTAATGCCGGGCAACGTCTGCAAGCAGCTGCCCGGTATAGGTATCCTCATTGCGCCAACCCCATGGGGCAATCGCACCGTCGACGATGGACAGGCTGTCATCAGGAATGACCAGATGTTCGTCAAAGAACTGTTTCACCCCGAGCCCGCCGCATTCCGGACAGGCACCCTGCGGATTGTTAAAGGAAAATAGTTGGGTTGACAGCTGCGGCATGGAAATACCGCACTGATGACAGGCCGCCAGTTCACTGAAGAGTTGTTCGCGGCCACTGTCCGGGAACAGTGCCGCCAGAAAACCGCCGGCAACCTTCACCGCCGTAGCGATTGAGTCCGACAGCCGGCGTCGAGCGGACGGCTGCAGAACGAGGCGATCGACGACGATATCGATCGAGTGCTTTTTATTCTTGTCCAATGCCGCCACGTCATCAGCGTGGACGATCTGCCCATCCACGCGTATCCTGACAAATCCCTCTTTTTTGATCCGGGCCAACAACTGTTCATGGCGGCCCTTGCGTTCGGTTACCATCGGTGCCAGCAACAGAACCCGCGTTCCTTCCGGTTCACCAAGCAGCGTCTGGACCATGTCCTCGATTGACTGCGACCTGATCTCGGAACCGCACTCAGGACAAAAAGGGTGGCCACACCGGGCAAATAACAGGCGGAGATGGTCATATATTTCGGTGACGGTCCCGACTGTCGAGCGAGGATTCTTGCTGGTGGTCTTCTGTTCGATGGAAACGGCGGGCGAAAGGCCCTCCAGCGAATCGACATCGGGTTTATCCATCTGCCCGAGAAATTGCCGGGCGTAGGTCGATAATGACTCGACATAACGTCGCTGCCCCTCGGCATAGAGGGTGTCGAAGGCCAGGGTCGATTTTCCCGATCCGGACAGGCCGGTAAATACCACCAGGGCGTTGCGTGGCAAGTCGACATCAATATTCTTCAGATTGTGCATTCGTGCGCCACGAATGCGCAGCATACTCGGTTCCATGAGGTGTTCCCTACGCGATGCGAGTCGCCGGTTCAATCAGCAACCGTTGATGCTCAATCTTGATGCAGCGATCCATGATGCAAACCAGACCGGCAGCGCTCGCCTGCCGGCACGCCTCCTGGTGCACGATGCCTTGCTGCAGCCAGACGGCCCCGGCACCAACCGCAATCGCTTCGGTGACGACCGCCGGGACGTCTGCCGGTTTGCGGAAAATATCGACGATATCAATATGCTCGGGTATCGCCGCGAGGTTCGGAAAACAGGGCCTGCCGAGAATAGTGTGGTGGCCGGGATTGACCGCAATCACCTGATAGCCGGCCTCGATCAGATAGCGGGCCACCTGGTTGCTGGGGCGCTGCTCCTTGGGCGACAGGCCGACGACGGCAATCGTCTTTGCTCCCGCCAACAAGGCTTTTATGGATGAATCGTGTTTATTGTCAGTCATGGGATCTTATCAGAAGATTGGGCCCGGTTTGGGCACGACAGCGGATTATAGTGCTGATCCGCTGGACAAAAGTCAAGTTTGCAATTATAAACTGGACAGCGCACAATGCGGGGTGCCGCTACGGTTCACCGCGATTGATCCGGACAATCGACCCGAAGGAGCGAAACAAAAATCATTATGCATTTCCAGGAAATCATCTTTGCACTCGACACCTACTGGGCTGATCAGGGATGCGTCATCCAGCAGCCCTACGATATGGAAGTCGGTGCCGGCACCTTTCATCCGGCGACGCTGCTTCGCTCCCTTGGTCCGGAACCGTGGCAGGCTGCGTATCCGCAGCCATCGCGCCGACCAACGGATGGCCGGTACGGTGAAAACCCGAACCGCCTGCAACACTATTATCAGTATCAGGTTGTTATCAAGCCTTCACCGCTCGATATTCAGCAACGCTATCTGGACAGCCTGAGACGATTCGGGCTTGACCTGCTCGAACATGATATCCGCTTCGTCGAGGACGACTGGGAATCGCCGACACTCGGCGCCTGGGGCCTCGGCTGGGAGGTCTGGCTCGACGGCATGGAGATAACGCAATTCACCTACTTCCAGCAGGCCGGCTCGATTGATCTCCATCCGATCACCGTTGAAATCACGTACGGCCTCGAGCGCATCGCCATGTACCTGCAGGGGGTCAACAGCGTCTACGACATCTCGTGGAACGACAGGGTGACCTACGGTGATATCTTCCATCGTGCCGAAGTCGAGTTTTCAACGTTTAACTTCGAAGAAGCCCATGTCGAAAAGATGATCGGTTTTTTCAACACGTTTGAGGAAGAGGCGCAACGACTCGTCGAACGGGGATTGATTCTGCCCGCCTACGACTATTGCCTGAAATGTTCACACACCTTCAATCTGCTCGATGCCCGCAAGGCGATCAGTGTCGCGGAACGCACCCGATACATCGGCAGGATCAGAAATATCGCCAGAAAGGTGGCGGAGGGATATGTCGCCCAGCGAGAGGCGCTCGGCTTTCCGTTGCTGAAACAAACGGTTTCCTGAAATAAAAATGGCGGAAGTGCATGGGAATCGAACCCACCCAGCAGGCTATCAACCCGCTACA
>CAZSOA010000140.1:0-9230 GCA_964608305.1 uncultured Desulfofustis sp.
TCTGCAAAAAGGCTTGGCCGCAGTGGAGGCTCCCGGGCAGGGGCGGACCGGGGTGCGGGTGGGCAGGATGAGGCCGGCGCCCCCCGGGCCGCAGGTAAAAAGCAGCATCGAGGCGCAGCGTTGGCCGGGCCACCAGCGGCGGTGCGCCAGAAGGCCCCGATTATGGCTGCCGATGGAGCACGACAATCGGAGCATGATGGCGATGGCGGGGATCGGTGAACCGGGTTTTGGGTTATCGTTTGTTTGTCAGGGTTCGATTGACGGCGTCCTGCCAACCCTGATATTTTCGCTGGCGGACCGTCTCATCCAGCATCGGCAAAAAGCGCCTGTCCCGTCTCCAGAGATCGTCGGATTGATCAGGGGGCGAAACGATGCCCCGATACAGACCGGCCAGATAGGCCGCGCCACGTGCGGTGGTTTCCAGGATAACCGGGCGATCCACCGGGGTGTTCAGTATATCGGCGAGAAACTGCATGGTGTAACTGGAGGCGACCATGCCGCCGTCCACCCGTAAGACAGACTGCTCCATGGTCGGCCAATCGCCGCGCATCGCATCAAGCAGGTCACGGGTCTGGTAACAGACCGACTCGAGTGCGGCCCGTGACAATTCGGCCGGACCGGTTGCCCGGGTGATGCCGAAAATCGCTCCGCGGGCATCGGCATCCCAATGTGGTGCGCCGAGACCGGTGAATGCCGGAACCAGATAGACATCCTGATTCATATCGGCCTGGCGGGCCAGTTTTCCCGTATCTGCGGCCGATTCGATGAGGCCCATCGCATCGCGCATCCATTGGACCGCCGCGCCGGCAACGAAAATCGAACCTTCCAGTGCGTACGCGGTTTTTCCGTTTAATCGGTAGCCGATGGTGGTGAGCAGGCGATTGGTTGAGGCGATTGGCCGCTCGCCGGTATTGAGGACGATAAAACAGCCGGTACCGTAGGTGGATTTGATCATACCGGGGCGAAAGCAGGCCTGACCGATCAGTGCCGCCTGCTGGTCCCCGGCAACGCCGCCGATTGGTATCGGCGCGCCGAACAGCGCGGGGTCGGTGGTGCCGAATTCATCACAACATTGCCGGACCTCGGGCAGCATCGCGGCAGGAATAGCGAACAGGTCGAGCAGTTCCTCGTCCCAACCGAGGTCATGGATATTGAAGAGCATGGTCCGTGACGCATTGGTGGCATCGGTGGCATGCACGGCGCCGCCGGTCAGCCGCCAGAGTAAAAACGAATCGATGGTGCCAAAGGCAAGGCGGCCCTGTTCGGCAGCGTTGCGGGCACCCGGAACGTGCTCCAGCAACCAGGCGATTTTGGTGGCGGAAAAATAGGCGTCGAGCAGCAGCCCTGTCTTGGCATTGATCAGCGGGTCATGACCGGCGGTGCGCAGCTGATCGCATTGCGTCGAGGTGCGGCGGTCCTGCCAAACGATAGCGCGGTGAATCGGCCGGCCGGTCTCCCGGTCCCAGACGATCACCGTCTCCCGCTGGTTGGTGATACCAATTGCGGCGATGTCGACCGCGGTGCATCCCGCCTGTGCAAGCGCCCGGCGACAGGTGGTCAGCGTCGCGCTCCAGATTTCTTCTCCGTCATGTTCTACCCAGCCCGATTGCGGAAAATGCTGGGTGATTTCCTGCTGGGCGATACTGACGATTTCCAGGGCTGCAGTAAAGACGATGGCGCGGCTGGATGTGGTGCCTTGATCGATGGCAAGCAGATGAGACGGCATGGCGACCTCCGGTGCGGTCGAGAGTAGATGGCCCGCTGCATAACTCGGTATCATGCCAGCAAACCGTCTCTTGGTCGGCGCGTCAACCGTTTTTCGTGACGCTGCAAGGAACCGAGGCCCCATCGGCAGAAATCAACGGAGTCGTCCTCCTGATCGGCAGGAGTTTGGAGCGGTGACAGCAGGAAGTGCCGGACATCGGGTGGGTTTGCGGACGACGCGGCTTGCCACAAGTGGGTGTCAGCGGTACCCACCACTACCGTGAGCAGGGAAGGGTATCGTGCAGCCAAAGGAGGATCGTTTGAACGGTTCGGCATTGCCATGAAACAGAAGGCCGGCACCTCGCTTCATGCGTCATCGAGGTGCCGGCAGGTGCAGCAAAGGCGGTTTGCCGGTAGTGATCCCGGTGAGTCGGGCGCTTTTTTACGGCAACGTTATTGGAACTTCAGCTCCAGCGTTTCCAGGTGGAAAAGGTGGTTGATCTGTGAGTTGTCGAAGACCGCGATACCGAACGGGTAACTTTTGTTCGTGTCGGTAAACTGAACGTCCTGGGTATCGGCGTTTTCACCCTCGGTTTTCAGCGCTCGCATGACCTCCAGGGTCCAGACCCCGTTTTCGTAATGGTTGCGGGCCAGGATATCGGCGCGACCACCCATCATCGGGGCGATATCGATCCCGGCGACCACGTCACCTTCTTTGTAGATGTCGACGAAGGGCACCTTTTTGCTGGGGATGATGTAGTATTGATCTTCCTCGGTGGCGTTCAGGTTCATAAATGCCGGCCCCGTTTTGTCGCCGTTGTCGTTGTTTGCATAGCCGCCCTTCCCGGTATCGCTTTTCCTTCCCCAACCCGCGTTTTGGGTGGGATCGGTGGTGTGATCGACATACTGATCATCGAACATACCCATCGGCAGCGTGCGGACAAACTTGGCATGCCACATATCGATGGTCTCGCCCTCGGCGGCGGTATATTTGCGACCGGCCGACGTGTCACTCGGTTCGTTGAGGTGACAGGAAATCATACACCCTTCCTCGGCGAAGCCGGGGGTGCTGATATCCCAGAACATCGCAAACTTGTCCTCGTAATAGGTGTTTTCATGTTTGGTGCTGTCTTTCTTTTCGAGTTTTTTCCAGGAACCGTCGGCCTGCTTCACCCAGGGAAACCGTTCCAGGCTCTTGGTCGGATCGCTATAGGAAATCAGGAAATAAACATACTGATCGTCGTAGAGCGACTTGATGGTGACCTCGGTGTTACGCATTCCCTCGTAGCCGTTGTCCGGCTCGTACGGCAGTTCATCAAGCGACACGGTGATCGGGGCGGCGGCCTGCCAGGCCTGATCAGCCAGGCCGTCGAGTACGATCGGCGATTGCGTTCTGGTGGCAACCAGGGTCTGGTCGGCGGCCGATGTGACACCGGCCATGGAAAACAGCACCGCTGCGGCAATGAATCCTGTCCGTTTCATGATCATCTCCTCCAGTGATTGATTGATCGGTTAAGGATGCTTGTAATAACCACCATAGGAAAAACGCGAACCGATCGCCAGATAAGTCTATCCCACAAAGTGGTTGGTTTCTGTGAAGTACGCTTCACAAAACGGCGTACCGGGACCGGCATCATCGGAAAAATGACTTATACTATCGACAGATTTGTTCCAACGGAGGACCATCGTCAAGGAGGGGAGCATGACATCGGAACGCTTGTTTCAACCATATACGCTTGGGGATCTGCACCTGAAGAACCGGATCGTCATGGCCCCGATGACTCGAGGACGGGCGGGTGACAGCAGGATAGCCAACGGCCTGATGGCCGAACATTACCACCAGCGATCATCGGCGGGACTGATCATTACCGAAGCGACGGTGGTTTCCGAGCAGGGCATCGGCTGGGTTGGGTCGCCAGGAATCTACACCCCGGAAATGGCTGCCGGCTGGCGCACGGTAACCGATCGATTGAAGCCCACCGGGACGCCGATATTTCTGCAGCTCTGGCATTGCGGCCGGGCCTCGCACCGTGATTTCCATGGCGGCGAGCTACCGCTCTCGGCCTCTGCCGTGCCGATCAGCTCCGGGCAGATACGCACGCCGGTGGGAAAGAAAGCATACGAGACGCCGCGGCCGATGACCCGTGAGGATATCCAACGCACGGTGGCAGATTATCGACGGGCAGCTGCCTTTGCCCTTGATGCCGGTTTTGACGGCATCGAGGTTCATGCCGCGAACGGTTACCTGATCAATCAGTTCCTTGACTCGAAAACCAACCGGCGGGATGACGAGTACGGCGGTCCGCCGGCCAATCGCTACCGGTTTCTCGCTGAAGTGCTGGCAGCGGTTACCGATATCTGGCCGGCGCGTCGGGTCGGGGTCCGGTTATCTCCGAACGGGGTCTTTAACGATATGGGCAGTGCCGATTTTCGTGAGACCTATCGCTATACCGCGGCGCAGCTGGATCGGCTGGATCTGGCCTATGTCCACATCATGGATGGCCTGGCGTTTGGTTTTCATGACTGCGGCGAGCCGATGACCCTGGCCGAATTTCGTGCCATCTACCACGGGACCATTATCGGGAATTGCGGTTATACAAAGCAGGATGCCGAACAGCGCCTGGTCGATGGGGTGGCCGACCTGGCGGCATTTGGTCGTCCATTTATCACCAACCCGGACCTGCCGGAACGATTCCGCCACGGCTGGCCGCTCAACCCGCACGATGATATGACGCACTGGTACACAGCAGAAGCTCAGGGGTATACCGACTATCGGCCGTATCAGGCGTGAGCATCGACCAATTGCGTGTCGCGGGTTACGAGGCGAGTTTGCGAGAGAGCAGACTGAGGCACTCGACTACTTTCTCGCCTTCAGCGGTCAGGTGGTACTGCTTGTCGCGGAGTTGGGCGACCAGGTTGCAGGACCGCAGGTTTTTGAGGTGAAAATTAACCTTGGTATGGTCGCTGATGCCAAGATGGCGGGTGATATCCATAAAGCGCATCGCTCCGCGTTGCGAGAGCAGGACCAGGATATCCCGCCTGATCTGGTTTGACAGGCAGGACAACGCCTCATCCATATCCGGATCCGTTGTTTTCTCGGCAAATTTCACCGCTTCCAGGCTGCGCTTGACCGCCATCAGTAACTCGTCTTTTTTGAACGGCTTGGCGATATAATCGTCGGCGCCGCTTTTCATTGCCGCCACCGCGTTATCAACGGTGGAAAAAGCGGTGATCATGATGATCTTGACGCCGGGAAAATCCAGTTTCACGATGGGCATGAACGACATGCCGCCCATGCCCGGCATCATGTTGTCGACAATGATTACCCGCGGCCGATGTAGTTTGGTCGCGGCAAGAGCTGCTTCAGCCGTATCGCAGCCGATTGCGGTAAAGCCATCGTCGCCGAGTATTTCCACGATACTGTCCCGCAGATCACGATCATCGTCAACAACCAGGATGGTTTCATTAGTCATGGTTCTGCTCCGGTAAGCTGATTGTCACAACGGTGCCGCCCATTTCGCTGCTCAGCAGCGAAATGTCGCCGCCATGCTGCTTGATGATGCTGTGGCAGACCGACAGGCCGAGTCCGGTCCCCTTGCCGATCTCTTTGGTGGTGTAAAATGGATCGAAGACGTGATGGAGGTGTTCCTCGGCGATACCGTGTCCGGTATCTGAGATGATCACCATGACGTGTGGTCGGTTATGCGTCAATTCGATATCGATCCGGTCTTCTTCGGTACAGGCGTCAAGACTGTTGAGCAACAGGTTGACGAACACTTCCTCAAGCTTCCATGCAATTCCCATGATCGGAGGAACATTGCGGGGAGTAAAGGAAATGATTGAGCTGGAGCTGCGGTTCTTGAGCAACTGGAGTGTTCCTTGGATAACCTGGTTGAGATCGGTAGGAGCAAGCTGCGTTTCTTTTGTCCTGGAGAAGTGGAGCAGTTCCCTGGCGATCCGTGACGCGCGATCGATATTGCGCTCTATCGCTGCCAGCTTTCGCTCGACCCGGTCGCCGGGCGTGAGCAGGTCTCTGAGCATTTCCAGGTTCAATGACGCGTTCGTCAGCGGGTTGTTGATTTCGTGGGCGATGCCGGCCGCCAGAATGCCCATTGAAGCCAGTTTTTCCGATTCGGCGAAGCGCAGCAATTTCTCCTGGATCTGGCGATGCTGTTCAAGATTGAAGACCGACAGGGCCCTGATGGTAAAAAACATGATGAATAGGGCACTGAGACCTCGAAGCAGGATAACCTGGATAGAGGTTCCGGGAATAATCGCGTCGGATGGAATCAACCCGGTAAAAAAGGCGTAACAGATCATGAAGCTGCCGGCGAGCACAAAATTGCGGGCTACACCAAGCGAGAAAGGGCGGACGGTACGGGAATAGGCAATCAGGCCGATGCCGGCCAGCAACCCTCCCGGGAAGGCGATGGTCCGGCGGACTATAATATCTGATCCGGCACCCAGATCAAAATAGATGGCGCCTGCCGCCAGCGCGATGGCAGCGACGGCGGTGCCGGCCTTGAACCACGGCGGGGCGGTCTTGAGCGCCTGATCGCCATGCAGCGTGATCAGGGTTAAAAAAAGACCGAAATAGAGCAGACAGAAAAACGAGATACCAACCACGACGAGGCGGAACAGGGAGAATGCCGGTGTTGTCGGTTCAAAGGCCAGTATCTCGAGCAGTTCAAACCATTCATGAAATCCGTGAATGATGCCGAAGGCGGCGAGCAGCCAGAGAATCCTGGCGATCCCCAGTTCGCTGAAACGAAAATCCCGCGACAGGATTGCCACGCCGAGGGTAAAGAAAGCCAGGCCGTAGCAGAGATAGAGCAAAAAAGTCCAGAACATTGGGGCGTCCGGTTGCAGAAATGTCTACGCGCTGCCGGCAGAAAAACGCCGCACCAGCGTCGATGAGGCAATCATAGGCACTGATTGGTTTGGGCGCAAAATCTTATTGTTCTGCCTGACGATTTCGGCTAGGTTCGGTCTGCATCTACCGCGTTTTCTTACCGGCAATCATCTGTATGGTCTAATCATGAAACGACACAATCTTCGCGTTGAGAAAATCGGCGGCACGTCCATGTCCCGTTTTCCGGAAGTGCTCAAGAACATCATCTTGCGCAATGAAGGCGACATTTACGGCCGGGTCTATGTGGTATCCGCCTATGCCGGGGTGACGAATGATCTGCTTGAGCACAAAAAGACCGGCCAACCGGGCATCTATAAGCTGTTTGAGGATCAGGAAAACTATCCGCGCAAAATGCTCGCGCTGCGTGATCGGCTGATAGAGATCAATGAGAGCCTGGTTCCTGCCGGCCTCAGTCTCGCTGAAGCCAACGATTTCATCGGGGATCGGATTGATTTGTCGATCAATATCCTGCGCAGCATGGAAAACGTACTCGCCTCCGGTTACGTGTCGCGGGCCGAGTTGCTGCTCGCCGCCCGCGAGTTGCTGGCATCGCTCGGGGAGATGCACAGCGCGTTTAACTCGGCAAATATCGTGAAGAATATCGGCTATGAAGCGACTTATGTCGATCTGAGCGGTTGGGAGGACGGTCGGCAGATGACGATTGATCAGCGGATCAAGGACAGTTTCGACGAAGTCGATCCGTTCACTTCCATCTGTTTTGCCACCGGCTATGCGAAGGGCACCGAGGGGATCATGCGTGAATTCGATCGCGGCTACTCGGAGGTGACCTTTTCCAAGGTTGCAGTGCTGCTCGGCGCCTCCGAGGCGATTATCCACAAGGAGTACCATCTCTGCTCCGGCGATCCGTTGACCATCGGTCCGGAAAACGCCCATCCGGTCTGCAACACCAACTATGATGTCGCCGACCAACTCGCCGATGTCGGCATGGAGGCTATTCACCCGAAGGCCTCGAAACCGTTGGAAATCAAGTCGATTCCGATTCGGGTAAAAAATGCGTTTGATCCCGATCATCCGGGCACCTTGATTACCAATGACTATATCGCCCCGAAGTCAAAAGTCGAAATCGTCACCGGCTCCGATCACGTCATCTGTATAGCTATTCATGATGCCCGCATGGTTGGTGAAGTCGGGTTCGATGGCTGGATCATGGAGGTCGTCGCTCGACACCATGTCTCTTATATCAGCAAGATGACCAATGCCAATACGATCGATCTGATTATCGCCGAAAAAGACAGTTCGCCGCATCTCATTGCCGAATTAAGCGACCTGTTCGAGACGGTCACTACCCGGCCGGTGGCCATCGTCTGCGCCATCGGCTCCAATATCGCCCAGCCCGGCATCTTGGCCAAAGCCGCCCAGGCTCTGGCGGCCAAGGGCATCAATATTCTCGCCGTCTCCCAGACCACCCGCCAGACCAATATGCAGTTCGTCGTAGAGCGCAAGGAGTTTGCCGAGGCCCAGCGTGCACTGCATGCGGCATTGTGTATGTAGGCAAAAAGAGAAGTGGATCCTGATCATAATGCGGGGTCCGCTTCTTTCCTGAGTTGCTTGTGAGACATCGCTCTTCCTCCCGCTTCCCAACCGTCTCCTGTCGATCGGGCTCAGGTCGGTCCGCGTAAAATTCTCAGGAGAACCGTTGCGCTGGATAGGACGGTGTACAGCGGCATTCCTTTTTCAGTTGAATTGATAAAAAAAATCAGAATTCTTGCTTTTTGTTAGGCAATCAGCTAGCCTTTTGTAGGAGCAGTGAGTTTTGCAGAAACACGTTGCGGCCGGATGTGTCCGGGTAACAACGAACAAGGCGATCGAGGATCGCCGGGGAGGTGGCTATGAAGAGGATTCGATCATTGACGATGTTTGTTGTTCCGGCTGTAATACTACTGGTTACATCACAGGCCGGCGCGAACGAGTACCCGGTCCCACAACAACTGGAAATCGCCAAAACCGCGGGGTATGTGGGGATGAACCAGTGTTCGGAGTGTCATGCTGACATCCATAACAACGTGGCGATCAGCTGGCACAGCAAAAAAACCGAATGGGGACCCGCACATCCCGACCTCTATCGCAAGGACAAGGTCTACAGCTGGGTTGTGCGGGACTGGGATAATCTGGACACCTATATGATCCTTGATCGAAAGGATGCGTCTACGAACTATGTTGCAGTGGATAAGGTGGAACTTGCCGATGTCGATTTGGTCGTCGGCGGGCAGCGAAAACAGCGCTACGCCGTCTACTACGACGGGGGGCCGCGCAAGGCCTGGTTGGCAACGACTGAGGATGGCGGTATATCCTGGACGCTCGATAAGTCGACGGTAGTCGACTTCCCGGGAAACAAGGAGCGCGCCGGCTATAACTTTCTCTTCATCGAGGTTAGGCCCAAAGACGGCGACATCAATAAAAATTACTACGGAGAGTTTTATTCCTGGCAGGAACGCTGCATCGCTTGTCATGCAACCGGTTTTGATAATAAAGCGTGGGATGCGGCCAAGGCCGATTTCATGGCTGGAAAACGTGATGACCTACGAGA
Organism: uncultured Desulfofustis sp.; assembly: GCA_964608305.1. Lineage (GTDB taxonomy): Bacteria > Desulfobacterota > Desulfobulbia > Desulfobulbales > Desulfocapsaceae > Desulfofustis. Next base: position 9,165 of record CAZSOA010000140.1, read on the forward strand.
TATTTTTGCCGTAGATATCTCGATTGCTTGTGAAGCCTGCCATGGGCCGGGAGAAAAACATGTAGA
>CAZSOA010000141.1:0-9194 GCA_964608305.1 uncultured Desulfofustis sp.
AAAGCAGGGTGGCGTGGCCACGGGCATGAAGAAAAAGAAACAAAAATGTAACAAATATTAAATCAAAATTACAATAATGTGAGCGAATAGCTGGTGTGCTTTGCTGGGCGATGGAGTGTCATGGGCGCGGTGCGTCCGGCGGTTCTGAGAATATGGAGCAGCTAGCGAAATGAGTCGTAGCGGCTCAGCCGGTATTTCTTGATGCGGTAGCCGATTTGCCGCTGGGTAAGGCCAAGTTCTCGTGCCGCCCGGACCTGGACCCACCCATTGCGTCGCAAGGCTGCCTCGACCTCGTCCTTCTCGATTTCCTGGAGTGATTTTGTAGTTGGTGGCGGTGGTCGGTCGCGATCCGGTATGGCGGCAGGCGGTGGCATTTCCCGGTTGCTCTCGGGGGTTGCCGGGAAGGTGGTGCTGCGAAGGTAGTCTTCGGGAAGATCGGCGAGACCGAGATAGTCATGGTCGGCGAGAATGACCATGCGCTCGGCGAGATTCTGCATTTCCCGGACATTGCCCGGCCAGGGGTAGTCGATGAGAAAATCGAGTAATTCCGGAGTTATTCTGACTTTGCGGTTGTTGCGCTCGTTGCTGTTGTTGATGAAATGGTTAAACAGCAAGGGGACATCCTCTGTGCGTTCGCGTAGCGGCGGGAGCACGATCGGCACGACATTGAGGCGGTAATAAAGATCGGCGCGGAACCGGCCGCGGTTGACTTCGTGTTCGAGGCTGACGTTGGTGGCGGCGATAATGCGAACATCGACCGTAAAGGTTTTCGTCCCACCGACCCGTTCGAATTGCTTTTCCTGGAGGACACGCAGCATCTTGGCTTGGAGCGAGAGGGGCAACTCGCCGATTTCGTCAAGGAAGATGGTGCCGTTGTCGGCGAGTTCGAATCGGCCCGGCCGTGTCGCATGGGCGTTGGTGAAGGCTCCCCGTTCATGGCCGAATAACTCGCTTTCGAGCAAGGCTTCCGGCAAAGCGGCGCAGTTGACCTTGATGAACGGCTTGCTGTTCCGCTTTCCCCCTTCGTGGATCGCCCGGGCTACCAACTCCTTGCCCGTTCCCGATTCTCCGAGCAGCAGCACGGTGGCTTGGCTGTCGGCAATTTTGCCGATCATCCCGAAGACATCCTGCATCGGTTTTGAATGGCCGATGATGAAATGGCCTCCATGGGAGTGGTGCAGCCGAGCCTTGAGCGACTCGTTTTCCTCGATGAGTTGTTTCTTTTTCTGCTCGATTGAGCGATTGAGCGTGATGAACTGGCCGATCAGCGTCGCCAGGATGGTGAGGAACCTGATGTCCTCGTTAAACGAGATGTCGTCGCCGAAGAGCCGGTCGACGGTCAGCACCCCTTCAGGGATGTCCTGGATCATGACCGGTACGCCAAGAAAGGCGATTTTGTTGCGCGAAAGGTCGGAACGAGCGCCGGTTCGGTTGAGGAACAGCGGTTCGCTGCCGATGTCCGGCACGATAAACGGCGAACGGCTGCGAAAGATCCGGCCGCAGATCCCCTCGTCCGGTCGGTAAACGCCACGCATTTCTTCCGCTTCGCTCAGTCCGCAGGAAGCCTTGATTACCAGCTGTCGGGTACCTTTGTCATAGAGGAGCAGCGTCGCCCGCTGCATATCCATGGTATCGCCGAGCACCGCGAGAACGCGGTTCAGTGTCGTGTCCAGATCGGCAGCGTTGCCGATCAATTTGGTGATATTGAACAGGGCCGATAGCTTGCGGTGCTCAATGGTGGTCTGACCAACGGCGACTTTGTCTTGGCTCTTCATGGGTATACCGGAACTTGCTGAACGGGTGGTGGTGCGCTGATCTGCCTATTACAAGTCTTGTTCCAGGTCACGCTGATATCGTTAACTATTTGAAAATTAAAATATAAATTTACAATAATATGGGGTGGTGGCGCGCCAATAATGTCAAAAATGTAAAATGCTCTAATGGAAAAATTACGAAGATGTCAGATAAATTGTTTGTCTGAATGTTTCATGCCCATTGTCGATCATGCGACAAAAATGTGGGATTTGTCATGCTGTCCCTCGCGCGGCATACATTCGCTCAAAGCCACGGATATCTTTTTAACGTACTGTGATTGTTCATATAAAAATATGAAAATCTGCTTGGCATAGTGCTTGCTCAAGAAGGGTACCAGTGCACGGATGAGCGACAGCCTCTCAGCGTCGATCGCGGATCGGCTTCGATCCTGTGCCATAACCGTCCCATGAACGAGTGAGTTGAAGGAGAACTGTATGAGAAAAGTAGCGATTTATGGAAAAGGGGGAATCGGCAAATCGACGACAACCCAGAATACCGTTGCCGGCTTGGCGGAGATGGGCCGGAAAGTGATGGTGGTCGGCTGCGATCCGAAGGCCGATTCCACCAGGTTGCTGCTTGGCGGACTTGCCCAGAAATCGGTTTTGGATACCCTGCGCGAGGAAGGAGAGGATGTCGACCTTGATGATATCCGGAAACCGAGCTTCGGCGGATCCTGGTCGGTTGAGTCCGGTGGTCCGGAACCGGGGGTAGGATGCGCCGGTCGCGGCATCATTACCTCGATCAACATGCTTGAGGCGCTCGGGGCGTACGACGAGCGGGAAGGACTCGACTATGCCTTTTACGATGTGCTCGGTGATGTCGTGTGCGGTGGCTTTGCGATGCCGATCCGCGACGGCAAGGCAGAAGAGATTTATATCGTCTGCTCAGGTGAAATGATGGCCATGTATGCGGCCAACAATATCTGCAAGGGCATCATGAAGTATGCCCAATCGGGGGGCGTCCGGCTCGGCGGGCTGATCTGCAATTCCCGAAACGTCGACAATGAGCGGGAGATGATCGAGGAACTGGCGAAGCGGCTTGGCACGCAGATGATCTACTTCGTGCCGCGGCACAACGATGTGCAGCGCGCCGAGATCAACCGCAAGACGGTGATCGAGTGGAACCCGGCCTGCTCTCAGGCTGACGAATATCGGGGATTGGCCAGAGCGATCGACGGCAACGATATGTTCGTTATTCCACGGCCGCTGGCGATCGAAGAACTGGAGCAGTTGCTGCTCGATTACGGGCTGATGGCAGCTTAATGACGATTCACAGGAGATACAACCGATGATGATCATGATCAGAGCGATTATTCGCCCGGAAAAAGCCGACGATGTCCTGGCCGCCTTGATGGACGCCGGCTTTCCGGCGGTCACCAAATATGCAGTAGCCGGCCGGGGCAAGCAGCGGGGCATCAAGATCGGGGAAGTGACGTACGATGAAATCCCGAAAACCATGTTGTTGAGCGTCGTCCGGGAGGAGGACAAGGACTTCGTCATCAAGACGATTATCGAAGCGGCACGTTCCGGCGGCAAGGGGGCGTTTGGCGACGGGAAGATTTTCATTACCGCGGTCGAAGAAATCTACACCATCAGCTCGGGGCTCCGGGAAGGGATTGCCGTTGCGGAGGTGACCCCATGAAGGAGGTGATTGCCATTGTCCGCATGGACATGATGAATAAGACGAAAAAAGCGCTTACCGCCGCCGGTGTCAATGCCTTTTTCGCCCATGAGGCGCAGGGTCGCGGTGTCGGCTTCGTCAACCGGAAGCTGATCAAAGGCACGGAACTCGGTTACGAGGAAGCTGCCGCATTGCTTGGTGAAAAAGGCAAACTCTATCCGAAGCGGCTGATCACCATCGTCGTTAAGGATGATGAGGTGGCGGGAATCGTCAAGACCATCATCGCCGTCAACCGGACCGGGAAACCGGGTGATGGGAAAATTTTCGTCGTCCCGGTTGCCGATGCCGTCCGTGTCAGGACCGGTGAAAAAGGGGCAAAATCAATCAGCTGACCGGTTCAGGGAGACGTTTTATGGAAGATCTGAGACAGACAAAACAATGGGACCCGACGGCGATCAAGGAGCAACTCCTCGAAAAATACCCGCCGAAAGTCGCTCGAAAACGCGCCAAGCAGATTCTGATCAACGAGGCGCTGGCCAATACCACCCCGGAGATTACCGCCAACGTCAGGACGATTCCGGGCATTATCACGATGCGGGGGTGCACCTATGCCGGCTGCAAGGGCGTCATTCTCGGACCGACGAGCGATATCGTCAATCTGGTGCATGGGCCGATCGGGTGCAGTTTCTACGCATGGTTGACGAGGAGAAACCAGACGGATGCATCGGGCGAGCATGGCGAGAATTTTATGACCTATGCCTTGTCCACCGACATGCAGGACTCGGACATTATCTTCGGCGGTGAGAAGAAGCTCGAGGCGGCGATCCAGGAGGCCTATGACCTGTTTCACCCGAAGAGTATCGCAGTGTTCGCAACGTGTCCGGTCGGTCTGATCGGCGACGACATCCATGCCGTCGCCCGAAAGATGAAAGAAAAATTCGGCGACTGCAATGTGTTTGCCTTCAGTTGCGAAGGGTATAAAGGGGTGTCCCAGTCGGCCGGCCATCATATCGCCAATAACCAGATATTCCGGCACGTGGTCGGCACCGGCACCAAGGAGCGGACCGAGCCGTACCGCATTAATCTGCTCGGCGAATACAATATCGGCGGTGACGGCTTCGAAATCGACCGGATCCTCAATGCCTGCGGGATCACCAATATCGCGACATTTTCCGGTAACTCGACCTACGATCAGTTTGCAACCGCCCATCAGGCCGATCTGAGCTGCGTTATGTGCCATCGCTCGATCAATTATGTCGCCGACATGCTGGAAACGAAATACGGCATACCGTGGATCAAGGTCAACTTCATTGGCGCCGAAGCCACCGCCAAGTCACTGCGCAAGATCGCCGCCTACTTCCAGTCCCCACCGTTGATCGAGCGGGTCGAGGCGGTTATTGCCGAGGAACTGCCCGCAGTCATGGCGGTCTGCCGGGAAGTGAGGGTGCGTACCGAGGGCAAGACAGCCATGCTTTTCGTCGGCGGGTCGCGTGCCCATCATTACCAGGAATTGTTCGGCGAATTGGGGATGAAGACGATCTCGGCCGGTTATGAATTCGCCCACCGCGACGATTATGAGGGCCGTGGCGTGATTCCGACGCTCAAAGTCGACGCCGACAGCAGAAATATCGAGGAACTCGAGGTCGTTCCCGATCCCGAGCTCTATCGCCCGAGAAAGACCGCCGATGAGGTGGCGCAACTCCAGCGTGAAGGACTCTCCTTCAAGGATTACGACGGGATGATTCCGGGTATGGAGCAGGGCTCCCTGGTCATCGACGATCTCAACCAATATGAAGCGGAACGATTGGTGGAATTGCTCAAACCGGACTTGTTCTGCGCCGGAATCAAGGAGAAATTCGCTATCCAGAAGCTCGGCGTGCCGATGAAACAGTTGCATAGCTACGATTCCGGGGGACCCTACGCCGGTTTTCGCGGCGCCGTAAATTTTTATCGTGAGATCGACCGGCTCGTCAACAGCCGGGTCTGGGGGTATATGAAGGCACCATGGCAGGACAATCCCGAACTTTCCGCCACCTATGTGTGGGAATAAGCGTCGAACGAGGAATCAACCATGCTCTTGAGACACACACCGCAGAAGGTAACCGAGCGCCAGGCGCTCATGATCAACCCGGCGAAGACCTGCCAGCCAATCGGTGCGATGTATGCGGCGCTCGGCATCAGGGGCTGCCTGCCCCACAGTCATGGCTCCCAGGGTTGTTGCGCCTATCATCGAAGCACGTTGACCAGGCACTACAAGGAGCCGGTTGCCGCCGCCACCAGTTCATTCACCGAGGGGGCCTCGGTGTTCGGCGGGCAGGCCAATCTGCTCCAGGCCATCGAGAACATTTTTACCGTCTATGAGCCTGAAGTCATCGCCGTTCACACTACCTGCCTGTCGGAGACGATCGGCGACGATCTGCCCCAGATCTTCGACAAGGCGATCAAGGAAAATAAGGTTCCCGAGGGAAAAACGTTGATCGGCGCCTCGACGCCAAGTTATGTCGGCTCCCACGTCACCGGGTTTGCCAACATGGTCAAGGCCATGGCCGGGCTGGCTGAACCGACGGCGAAAAAGAACGGCGCAATCAATATCATTCCCGGCTGGGTGGAGCCGGCGGATATGGAGGAGATCCGGCGGATGGCTGCGCTGATCGGCGCAAAAATCATTATGTTCCCCGACACTTCCGGCGTGCTCAATGGCCCATTAACCGGGAGCTACACGATGTTCCCGGAGGCCGGGACGACGATTGACGACCTCAAGCGTGCCGGCGGTTCAATCGGTACGCTGGCCCTTGGCGAATGGTGTTCGGCAGAGGCCGCGAGGCTGCTCGACAGCCGCTGCAAAGTCCCCTGTTCAGTCCTTGACCTGCCGGTTGGGCTCAGAGCCACTGACCGGTTCGTCGATACCCTGCGGATCGCTGCCGGGTTGAACGTTCCCGACGAGATCATGCGCGAGCGCGGTCGATTGGTCGATATGATTTCCGACATGCACCAATATTTTTATCAGCAGAAGGTGGCGCTCGCCGGCGATCCGGATCAGCTGATCGCCTTGACCGAGTTCCTGGTCTCGATAGACATGATCCCCGCCCACGTGGTTACCGGGACTCCCGGCAAGAAATTTGAAAAGCGCATTGCCGAACTGGTCGGCGAAACGGGACGGACGGTCAATGTCAAAGCCGGCGGTGATCTGTTCTTGCTGCACCAGTGGATCAAAAACGAACCGGTCGACCTGCTCATCGGCAACAGCTACTGCAAGTATATCGCCCGTGACGAAGATGTCCCGTTTGTTCGCTGGGGCTTTCCGATTCTTGACCGCCAGGGACACCAGCATTTCCCGACGGTCGGTTATTTGGGCGGGATGCGGTTGCTGGAAAAAATCCTCGGAGTATTGCTCGACCGCAAGGATCGAGACGATCCGGAATCGCAGTTCGAACTCGTCTTATGATCATGGCCGGCCGATACCCTTTGCCGCTCCCCGACTCGATCCTCGATCTGCCGGTGGCGCCGCAGATCACCGCCCGGACCAGGTTTGCCCCGGCAACACCGCTGCGGGCGTCGTTTATAACGCCGGAAGAAGCGGTGGCGCTGATGGCAGTCCGTCAGGGTGGACCGGTGCCGGTCGCTCTGGCGACCGTCACCGGTCCCGGTGACCCGCTGGCGGTACCTGACACCTTGCTGCGCACCTTCGCGTTGCTGCGGGATCGTTGGCCCGACCTGCGGTTCGGGCTGCGCACGTTGGGCATCGGCAGCGAACGATTTGCGTCCGACTTGGCACGGGCGGGTGTTGATTACGTCGAGATCGTTGTCAACGGACTGCGGTCGGCGATCCTGGAAAAGATCTACGCCTGGATCAGGCCGGGACACAAGACGCTGCCGCTGGCTGATGCGGTAGCCTTATTGATCGGCGAACAGAAAAATGGAGTGCCGGCGCTGAAGTTCAGAAATATCAAGGTCACCATCACCACCACGCTGTTTCCCGGATGCAACGTCGAGCATGTCGGGGAGATCGCGAGAACCATGCAGGCGTTGGGAGCCGATGCCATTTCGCTGGTGCCATATCACCTGGCGGCCGATGCGGAAGTTTCACTTGCACCGCCGGACCAGGCAGTCATGGAGGCTGCGCAGCTGGCGGCGGCATCCTATCTGCCGGTGGTGGACCCCTTGCCTGCGAATGTGGCCACAACCGGTTTGTGTGTCGGAGCGGAAGGACCTGAACCGGGACTCGCCCCGACGGGTCGTCGACCGAATATCGCGGTTGTCAGCACCAACGGGATCGATGTCGATCTGCATCTTGGCAAAGCCAAACGACTGCTTATTTATGGGCCGCGCCGGGATGGTCTCCCCTGTTTGCTTGCAGTACGGGAGGCGCCGCCCTCTGGGACCGGCGAACGACGGTGGGAGCGGTTGGCTGCAGTGCTCGATGATTGTTGTGCGATTATCGCCTGCCAGGCAGGTGAGCGGCCGCAGACCGTGTTACGGCGAAGCGGGATTGCGGTGGTGGTTGCCTCCGGGCAGATCGATCCGTTGCTGGATCGCTTGTTCGGCGGCTTATCAGGAAAACAAAAACGGCGCCGCTGAGGCGAGGCCGGCAACCGCGGAGGAACAACGTATGGCAGTGGCGCAACGGTTGATTCTTTTGTGTCAGAGCTTTCGGGTCAACGGTGATCCGAAAGGGATCTGCCACAAACAGACGGAAGGATTCCTCGCCTATCTCGAGGAAGAAATCATTGATCGCGGGCTTGATATTCAGGTTGCCGCCACCGGTTGTCTCAAGCAATGCGAGGCCGGTCCGGTCATGGTGGTGCAGCCGGATGACTGGTGGTTCAAGGGAGTTACGTCCACTGCGGTCATTGATGCGGTCCTGGATGGTATCGAAAGCGGTGAGCCCCCGCCGGACTACCTGCTGGTGGATCGGTAAGGATGCCTCATGTTGATCAGGGCTGCAGAAACCAAGGATTTCGAGCGGCTGATAAGGTTGCTTGACACGCTGTTCACCGTGGAAACCGATTTTACCCCGGATCGGCAGCGGCAACTCGCCGGCATCGCTTTGCTGTATGCATCGTCCACAGCCCGGATCCTTGTTGCCGAGATCGCCGCGAGCGTCGTCGGCATGGTCACCGGCCAGGTGGTCGTTTCGACTGCCGAAGGTGGCGTTTCTCTGCTGGTGGAGGACCTGATTGTCGACGTTTCCCGACGCCGGTGTGGTGTCGGCTCGGCGCTCCTGCATGCTATCGGTGCCTGGGGTGCGGAACATGGTGCCAAGCGGATGCAATTGCTGGCCGATCGTCGTAATGCTCAGGCATTGTCCTTCTACACGCAGGCCGGCTGGCGCCGCACCGAGTTGATCTGTCTGCGGCGCTATCAGTCTCAGCCCGGGACCGACTGAACTTCAGCTCGGGCATTGTCTCATTCGGGACCTCGCTTCGCCGCTTCTTTGCAATGCTGCTTTCGGGGGAGCCGACCGGCTCAGGGAGCAAGCTGTTCGTTGAACGTATCTGAAATCGAATCGCTCATCTGTAGGGAGGGAACCATGAAAAAAGAGATCATCGAAAAAATCCTCGAATATGCTTCTATGCCGGTCCATGGAACGCTGTCGAGAAAATTGCGTCAGGGGGTCAGCTTGCAGGTGAATGAGGGGCGCCTGTACGAGCGGGCAGCCCTGTTTCTCGGTGATGGTTTTGTGCGTATCACCGAAGAGCGGGACGGTGCTATGATCAACAGCTATTACGGTTGGGAGGATATCGCTTCGTTGCGGACCC
>CAZSOA010000142.1:0-9167 GCA_964608305.1 uncultured Desulfofustis sp.
GGTAATGCCGCCGGCACCGTGAATCAGAGCAAACGCCTCCTCGGCGTCCAGAATAGAGCGGGAGACGTAGGCGCAGGCCCCTTTTCGCAAATATCGCGCGAAGGCCTGATCGATCGTGGGCACCACCCGCCGATCGACCAGTAAACGAGCAATATGCGGCCGGCCGGTCTGTCCGTTGCCGTTGAAACGCCGCAGATCGTCCTCACCGATGGCCATCCCCATACTGTTTAGTTTTTCGATAATTTTCCTGTTCCGTCCACTGCGGGCGACTTGCAACCGGGAAAGGCCTTCCTGTAACGCTTCATCCTGCCACTGAAAATCATAGCCAAGCAGATGGAAATGATACTGCCGCCAACTGACGCTCAACTCCACCCCGGACAAGACGCGCACCCCCTGTCGCTGTCCTTCGGCCAGGGCCTCGGCAATGCCGTCAACGGTATCGTGATCGGTGACGGCTATGGCACGAAGCTCCCGCTCTTTGGCCATCTTGACCAGTTCAGCCGGCGAGCGGGAGCCGTCAGAATGGTGTGAGTGCAGGTGAAGGTCAAGCATATCGATCTCTTATGTACGCCAGATTCCCCAGTCGAGAAAAATCGTCGGTGTGAAACGGCCGGGCCGCTTCTTTGAAAGACGATAACTCCTTGGGGTGCGCCAGGCAATGCGTTATCCGCCCAGGTCCCGATGCGCCACGGAACGCTCGGCAAAATCGGTCACTGCACCGGTCGCTCCTATAGTTTTCCGGTAATCATCCGATAGAGAAAGAGGAATCGGTGTCAGATCGGAGACGATACGGCGGCCCCGTTGCACCGACGATCATCTCCCGATTGATCAGGATCTCTCTTCAACCATTTCCTGCAATGAGTTTGCAATGAATACCCCAGGAACAATTTTCTTGCTGATCGCACTGCTCCTGCTGCCGACAGGCTGCGCCCGAGTCCCCGAGCCGGCTACCTACGACTATTCAGCCCAACAGAAAATGCAGGCAAGCCATCACTGGGACGTCCTCGCCGCCGATCTCGCCAACGAGATAAACACCGCCCTGATCCTCGGGGATCACCTGATGGCGCCGGTCTACGTTCGCGAGACCTGCGGCAACGAAGATCAGCCATGCGAACCGGCGCGGACCACGGTATTCAACGAAGCGTTTCGCGATTTGCTGATCACCCACCTGGTCCGGCTTGGCGTACCGACCGCCACCACTCCTGCCAGGGGCACCATCACCGTGCATTACAAGGCACAACCGGTCTATCATCACGCCCAGCGAATGCGTACGATCAAACCGGGATTGCTCACGTCGTTATCGGCGGCGGTGATCGTTCTGCGAAACGCTCCGTGGGAAGTGGCAGCCATCGCCCTGGCCGGCGGTCTCGATGCCCTCAATGCCGCCTATGCCTCGCTTGATCGATTCGAAGTGGTGGTCACCACGTCAATGGTGGTCAATGAGCGTTACCTCTATCGCAACACCAGTATCTATTTCATCAACACCAAAGACTCCTGGCATTATCAGACCGGGGCCGAACCGGCTCAGATCAAACTGATCGATGCGGCGCCCGCCATCCAGGACCCACCGCAGTCGGCAACTCCGGTCATGCCGCTGCCGGCGCCACCGCTTCCCATGCCGGACGACACCACGATCTGAAAATTCCTCAACGGAGAACGCCATGTCAATGTTTCCTACCCACCGTGGCTGCCGAACAACCCGGAAAGACCGCCATCTGCTTCCCATCGCGGCTCTCTGCCTGGCACTGCTGCTGATCAGCGGCTGCGCGCGATTCAACGAGACCCGCCTGGAAGAAACCCTTGGCCGTGATGTCGATCTCATCGAGTTTGCGTACGGCATTGCCGACGATCTGATCAACGAGGCGTTTCCACCGCTGATTCCGCGGCATCCGAACCTGCCGATCCTGACAACCACCTTTGTCGACCACAATCAATTGGAGAAAACCTCGCATTTCGGCCGCCTCCTGCAAGACCATATGAGCGCTCGCCTGGTACAGCACGGCTATCCGGTCAAGGAGGTAAAACTGCGCAAAGACCTGGTAATCGAACCGCAATCGGGGGAGACCATCCTCTCACGGCGCCTCGCCCTGCTCAGCGATACCCAACCGGCACAGGCCATCCTGGTCGGGACGACGTCCATGGCGCAACGTACCATGTACATCTCGGCACGGCTCGTCAACCCGCACGACGCGACTATTCTGGCTGCACGTAATTATCGGTTATACATGGACAAAAACGTACTCGCCATGTTCAACTTGAAGACCGCGACCGGCAGCGAGACCCTTATCAGGGAACCGGCGGAACCACTGATCAACAGAATCTTTTACTGACCCGCCCCCCTGCCCAACCGCCTTACCGCTGCGTCAAGGCATCACGATCGAGAATGGTGATGATTCGGCCTTCGACCCGAATCAGCCCCTCATCGCTCATTCGAGCAAAAATCCTCGAGAGTGTTTCCGGAATTGTCCCAAGCAGACTTGCCAGCTGCCCTTTGGAAATATCAAGCTGCACAACATCTCCCTGTTGCTGCTCTTCCGCCGCCACCAACAGATAACCGGCCAACCGGGCCGGCACCTCCTTGAGTGACAGGTTCTCGATCTGAGCGGCAAACTGCCGTAACCGAAACGATAGTACAGCCAGCATATTGAGCGCGATCGATGGGTGCTTTTCAATCAAATGGACAAATTCCCGCCGCGGTAAAAAAAACAGTGTGCTTTTCACCAATGCTTCCGCGCTGGCGGGAAAGGGGTGACCGTGGAAAACCGCCACCTCGCCGATTGGCTCACCGGGACCGAAGATATGCAGGATGTGCTCCTTGCCCATCAGGTTCATTTTAAAAACTTTGACCTGGCCGGAACCAATCAGGTAAAAACCGTCTCCCGGATCGCCCTCAAAAAAAACCGTCTCGCCGCGGACGTACTGTTTTTCTCGGGCCAGCGAGGCGATGCTGTCCAGTTGCTCATCCGGCAGACCACTGAACAATGAAGTGGCGGCGATGACCGCTCTTTTTTTCATGTCGATCATGGTATGCTCACGCCTGTGCAGTCGTTTGTCTTAAAAACTTCCAGCAGCAAAAAATCTAGCATATCGTGACGATGTTGCACAGCACTACCTGAACCAGCCATGAACGCATCGATGCGAAAGATCATTCACATCGACATGGATGCTTTCTTTGCATCCGTCGAGCAACTGGACGATCCCGAACTGCGCGGCCGACCGGTGGTGGTCGGCGGTCGGCCCGATGCGCGAGGGGTGGTGGCGGCATGTTCGTACGAAGCACGGGCCTTCGGGATCAAGTCGGCGATGCCGTCCGCCCAGGCTGCCGCCCGTTGTCCCGATGCTGCCTTTATCACGCCACGCATGCACCGTTATCGCCAGGTCTCCGAGCAGATCATGGCCGTGTTCCGGCACTACACCGACCTCGTCGAACCGCTGTCTCTTGACGAGGCCTACCTCGATGTCACCGAAAACCGCCTGCAACAATCCTCGGCTACCCGCCTGGCTCAGCAGATCTGCCGCCGGATTCACGATGAGACCGGTTTGACCGCATCGGCTGGGGTTTCATTCAACAAGTTCCTTGCAAAAATCGCATCGGATCTGCGAAAACCAAACGGTATCAGCGTCATCGATCCGGAGGCAGCCGCTTCTTTTTTGAAAACGTTGCCGATCGGGTCATTCCATGGTGTCGGCTCGGCCACGGAACGAAAAATGCACGCTTTGGGGATTCGCCGCGGGGCAGACCTGTTGCACTGGTCGCTTCCCCGTCTCCTCGAGCATTTCGGCAAACACGGCCTGTTTTTCTACCAGATCGTCCGGGGTATTGATGAGCGGGAGGTGCAACCGCACCGGGTTCGCAAGTCGATTGGAGCAGAAACCACGTTGCGCACCGATACTCGTGACCGGCAGCAGATAGCCGCGATCATCGAACGATTGGTTCAGCGGGTCGCAGATTCGTTGCAAAACAAGGATCTGGTCGGGCGAACCATAACCCTGAAAGTGCGCTACCATGACTTCACCACCATCACTCGTTCGACAACCATCCATCATGGCGCCAACGACGCAGCCGGCATCATGAGGGAAATCGACCCGCTGCTGCAGCGCACCGAGGTTGGTTCCCGGGCCGTCCGCCTGCTCGGCATTTCGCTGGCACACCTCGCACCGATCACGTCCCGTGGCCCGAAACAATTGCTGCTGCCGTTCACCCCGGCTGAAAGCCCCTCTCCCGCAGGCGACAACGACGCTCCGCCCGCCGGAAGTGTGTCGGTTGCCCCCCGGTAACCTATTGAAATTGCGGATTCACCCGCCGGTGCCGGAGAGCTTTTTTTCGTGAATCGTATTTACTTGCGCATTGATGCTTGCTATTATCTGCCGGCAAACCGAACCGACACCATTGTCCCGCCGCAGCACCACCATCCGGACTATTCATGAAAAAGCTATTTTTCTTCTTCGTCGCGCTGGTCAAAGGCCTGTTCAAAGGGCTGAGCTTTGTCCGCTCCCTGGTCGTCAATCTCCTGTTCTTCGGGTTCATCGCAGTCATTTTATTTGCCATCTTTTCTTCACGGGAAACAATCATTCCGCTCAACAGCCTACTCAAGTTGACGCTTTCCGGAGACATTGTCGAGCAGCGCCGCAGCGAAGATCCGGTCGATCGTTCCCTGCTCACGTTCCTTGGATTTACCGACGAACCGCGGGAAACGGTTCTGCAGGATGTGCTCGATGCCATCGATCAAGCCGGAAGCGATGATACGATCAAAGGTCTGCTGCTTGATCTGAAACCCATGGGGTACGCCGGGCTGAACCAGCTGCAGGTAATCGGTGCGGCGCTCGATAGATTCCGTGAGACCGGCAAGCCGGTGATTGCCGCCGAAGATATCTATTCACAGGATCAATACTACCTGGCGGCCCACGCGAATACCGTTTTTCTCAACCCGATGGGCGGAGTCAATCTGCACGGTTTCGGGTTGTACCGCTTCTATTTCCAGGAAGCGCTTGAAAAAGTAAAAATCAACTTCCACGTCTTTCAGGTCGGCAGCTTCAAATCGGCCACCGAACCACTGACCAGAAGTTCCATGTCACCGGAGGACCGTAGCCAGTCCCGGGAATGGCTGACCAGCCTGTGGAACACCTATGTCGAGGACGTCGCCGAGCACCGCTCGCTGACCCCGGCAGATATCAACGGTTATATCAACCAGGTACCCGATAACCTCCGCCAGGCAGACGGCAACCCGGCGCAATTGGCGCTGGCCGCCGGCCTGGTAGATGAATTGAAGCAACGCCATGAGATCAATCAATACCTGATTGATCTCATCGGTTCCCGTGGCGACGAGCCACGACTGGTCTCGTTGCAAACCTATTTGAAAACGGTACAGCGGTCCCACGAGGCAGCCGAAGACGACCGGGATGGCGTCGCCCTGATCGTCGCCGAAGGCTCCATCATGCCCGGGGAAAGCTCACCCGGGACCATCGGAGCCGAGACCATTATCTCCCTGCTTCGCCAGGCCCGCCTGACACCCACAATCAAAGCGGTGGTCTTGCGCATCGACAGCGGCGGCGGGTCGGCTTTCGCGTCCGAGTTGATTCGCCAGGAATTGCTGCAATTCAAAGCCGCCGGCAAACCGGTACTCGTTTCCATGGGTGCCCTTGCCGCCTCCGGAGCCTATTGGATCTCCGCCGACGCCGACGAGATATGGGCCGCCCCGACCACCATTACCGGCTCCATCGGGATTTTCATGGCCGTTCCAACCTTTGAGCAATCACTGGCTGCCGCAGGTATCCGCCGTGATGGTGTCGGCACCGCCAATCTGACCGCCGGTTTCGACCTGAGCCAACCACTTGCACCGGAAGTCAAAGAAGCCATCCAGTTGACGTTGGACAGCAGCTATAAGACGTTTCTTTCAATTGTCGCCGAGGGGCGAGGCCTTGATTTAGAAACCGTTGAACGACTCGCCCAAGGCCGTGTCTATGCCGGCACAGCGGCCAGGGAGATCGGGTTGATCGATCACCTCGGCACCCTTGGCGACACCATTCGGGCAGCCGCTGCCAGAGCCGGAATCGATGACTACCGGGTAACCACCCTGGCGGCACCGCTCTCATTGAGGGAACGTATCCTGCGACAAATCGGCGGAGAAGCAAACGCCCTTTTGCGGCACCATCACCTCGCAGCAGGGTTCTATGATTTGTTTGCGTCCATCCAGCCGGATCTCCAGGCACTGACGCTTTTTAACGATCCACGAGGCATCTATGCCCACTGCATGCTGCCACCGTTTTAGCATGCGGCCGGCCGTCTACCTGCGCTGCTTTTCCCCACGGTAGCCAACCCAGGACATCGCGCGTCACATCGGTTTATGGATATGCTCGTCGATCATCTCCCCATGCTCTGGGCAAAACTGTTCGCGCCCCTGCTCTCGCTGCTCGGCTTTATTTCAGTCGGCCTGCTCGCAGCGACCATCCTGGAGTCGCTCAACTGGACAGCAAAGATCGCCGTTGTCGCTCGGCCGTTGATCAGATTAGGGCATCTTTCCGAGCGGGTCGGCGCAGCCTTTGCAATGGCTATCATCTCCGGGGTGGCGGCCAATACCATGCTTGCCGAGGCCTATGACAAACAGGAAATGAACAAGCGGGAACTGGTCCTGGCCAACCTGTTTAACAGCCTGCCGACGTATTTTCTGCATCTGCCGACGATGATCGTCATCACCGTGCCGTTGATCAAAGGTGCTGCGTTCATTTATATCGGCATCACCTTCCTGGCCGCCTTGCTCCGAACCCTGACCATCGTCATGGTCGGTCGTTTGTTGCTGCCGGTTCCCTGCCGACCGGTAGATCTTGCCATCAAAAATCGCCAGCAGGATGAATGGCCGGTCATTCTCGCCAAGACCTGGCGTCGGTTTAAAAAGAGAATGAAGAAGATCGCGATGATCACGGTACCGATCTATGTCGCTATTTTCATCATGAATCGCCTTGCCTTTTTCTCGTACCTGGAGCAGCAGGTTGCCGGTTATCTCGATTTCCTTCCCTGGCTGTCACCGCAAGCCATCGGCATTATCACCCTGCAGATGGCAGCGGAATTAACCGCCGGTCTCGCCGCCGCCGGGGCCTTGCTGCAGGACAGCGTACTCTCCCCTGAAGAGGTCGTTTTTGCATTGCTGATCGGCAATATCCTGTCCTCACCCCTGCGTGCCGTCAGGCATCAGTTTCCGTATTATGCCGGGATTTTCCGCCCAAAGCTGGCGATCGAACTGATCGTCTACAATCAATTGTTTCGGATCCTCAGCCTCGTTATCGCAGCAGCCTGCTATGTTGTGCTGACCTGGTAATGAACAGCAACACCGCCGCAGCCTCAGACGGCGTCAACCGGCCACAACAGATTAGTCTCATCTGCTCAATGAGGATTTTCATCTCTCTGTTTCAACCCGAACCGGGCTCGTCCGATCGGCAGCCGGTTCCCCCATATTGACAAACACTACGGCAAGCGGTAGAAGTCACATGACAGACTCAGGTATCCGGCCTTTGTGTGGCCGGGTTGAAAAGGGAACTCCGTGTGATTCGGAGACGGGCCCGCCGCTGTAACCGGGACGAACGTTGCACGATGTCACTGGCCGAACCGGCCGGGAAGGCGCAACCAGTAGAGTGAACCGGAAGTCAGAAGACCTGCCTGGGTATTGCTACCGCTTCCCGTGGAACAGGAAGGCGGCGAAGAGACGTGGAAGAATCAGGGCATCCCCGGATCAAGCAGCAGATCCGGGGATTTTTTATTCCCGCATCCGCACATCAAACCGCGGGTAGTCGAAATGCTGCGACTCCATCGATGAACTGATCGTAGCGTCAGAGGTATCAACGAGCGGAATAGCTGCCGACGAAATCCATAGATGCCCTCACCAATCTCGAAAAACGGCCCGCCATTGCCGGCGCCGGCAGACCGCCGCCTCCCGGGACTCATGATCGCCGCGGTCCTTGGCGCCATACTGCTGGCGTTGATCTTTACGGCCATCGGCCTTGGGTATATTGCCATCGGTCCGCGCGACATCCTGCAGATCCTGCTTGTGCCCTTTGGTGCTGCCGTTCCGGATACGCTGACAGCAAGCCACCCGTTCGTCATCCTTGAAGTGCGGTTACCACGAATTCTCTCGGCAGCCCTGGTCGGAGGCGGGCTGGCCATGGCCGGCTGCGTCTTTCAGGCACTGCTGCAAAACCCGCTCGCCGACCCCTATACGCTGGGCATTTCCTCGGGCGCCGCGTTCGGCGCCTCGCTCGCCATCCTGTTGCTGATGTTTGGCATCACCCTGCCCGGCAACGTTATTATTCCCCTGTTCGCCTTTATCGGGGCAGTTGCCACTCTGTATACGGTCCTGGCCCTGTCGGCACCAGCAACCCGGCTCTCGTCGACCAGCCTGATCCTCTCCGGGATCATCGTCTCAGCCATTCTTTCCGCCGGCATCAGTCTGATCAAATTCCTTGCCGACGAACAGGTAAATGCCATCATCTTCTGGTTGATGGGCAGCTTCATCGGCAAGAGCTGGCGCGACGTGCTGATCCTCATCGTGCTCGTGTTGCCCTGCAGCGTCGTGATCATTGCTCACTGCCGGGAACTCGACATCATGTCATTTGGCGACAAGACGGCAGAGTCACTGGGCATCGACAGCGCCGCAACCCGGCGGCGCCTGCTCGTCGTCGCTTCGCTGACCACCGCCGCCTGTGTCAGTGTCTCCGGGATCATCGGCTTTATCGGCCTGATTGTCCCGCATCTGGTGCGCATGCTGCTCGGCCCGAGCAACCGGCTGCTCATTCCGTGCAGTTTTCTTACCGGCTGCATGCTGCTGCTGCTTGCCGACACGGTGACCAGAGTCTATCTGCCGACGGAATTACCCATCGGCGTACTGACAGCACTGATCGGCGGACCGTTCTTCTGCTACATCTTCCGAAAAACCCAGCTCGAACGGTGGCGCTGATGAGCTTGCAAGCAGGCTACGTGCTCACCGCACTGCGCTTCTCCTATGGTACGCAACGCGGTCTACGGGACATAACGCTGGAACTTGCACCGGGACGGTTCTACGGACTGATCGGGCCAAACGGCAGCGGCAAGTCGACCCTGCTCGACCTGCTCGCCGGACATCAAGCCCCGGAGGCAGGCGCAATCATGCTCGACAATATCGAGCTGCAGCACTACCGAC
>CAZSOA010000143.1:0-9156 GCA_964608305.1 uncultured Desulfofustis sp.
CAGTAGTTGGCATTCGCCTTGAGCATATCGTTCCAGTCCCAAAAATGACGTTTAAACCCGTTGCTCTTCGATGCTTCGAGCGCTTTCTCGCTGACCGCATTGAAACCGAGTCCCGGCGGCAGCATCAGGCCTTTCTGTGAACAGCCGACGGTCACGTCGACCTTCCATTCCTCATGCCGATAATCGACGGAACCGAGCGAGGAAATGGTATCCACCATCAACAGGGCCGGATGGCCGGCATTATCGATCGCCTGACGGATTTCGTCAATCCGCGAAGTAACACCGGTGGAAGTCTCGTTGTGAACGATATTGACCGACTTGATTTTCCGTTCACGATCCTCCCGCAACTTTTGCTCGACAAGTTGCGGATCGGCGCCGTGCCGCCAGTTGGTCGGCACGAAATCGACTTCGATGCCGAACTTCTTTGCCATTAGATGCCAAAGATTGGCAAAATGGCCGGTTTCAAACATCAACACCTTATCGCCGGGGCTCAGCGTGTTCATCAACGACGCCTCCCAGGCGCCGGTGCCGGACGCCGGGAAGATGATGACCGGGCCGGAGGTTTTGAACATCCGCCGACAGCCAAGCAAGACCTCCTCGGACAGCTTCTGGAATTCGGGGCCGCGATGATCGATGGTCGGATGACCGATGGCATGCAAAACCCGATCGGGAACGTTGGTTGGTCCGGGAATTTGCAGGAAATGACGACCGCTGTGGTAACTCATGGTTCTTTGCTCCTTGTTACATGATAAGAATTATGAAAACAAAAGACACCTTATCTTTTGCTGGTACCCATTCGCTCTTCAACCGCTAACGGCGCGGTAATCCGACCTTTCACGGCGGACCAGGCAACGGTCAGCGGTGAAGCCAGATAGATGCTCGCGCCGGTAGCGCCGATTCGACCCGGGGCGGCGCGAATTGTTGTCGTGATCGCCGTATCGCCGCTACTGAGCAGCCCGAAATGTCGCCCCGGACAGGGGCCGCAGCCGGGCGGCAGGACCACCGCTCCGGCGGCCCGGAGCGATGCCGATAATTTTAGATGATCCATGGTTTCCTGAACCTTCCGTGAAGCCGGGGTAATCAGGCAGGTCACCTCCGGATGCAGGCCATGCCGGCCGAGGATGTCGGCGACCACCTTTATATCGTCAAGCCGGCCCGACGAGCAACCGCCGACGATGGCAACGGTGACCGACTGTTCGGCCAGGGCCGCCGGGGCGGAAAAGCTCAATGTCTCCCCCGGCATGGCCACAAGTGGTCCGACGGTTGCCGCATCGATCTCGAGATCACTGGTTGCCGGCTCACCCTGCGGTAGAATCAGCGCCGTCACGATCCCACCTTCCGGCAGGAAATTGCATAACGCCATTTTTTCGCTCACCGACAGCGCATCAATGGCTGATCCGGTCAACAGCACGGCTTTTCCATGAAGTTCCGGGCCATGGTGTAATAGCAGATGCATGGCCAGATCGCGAGCCATAACCGGTGCAGCGAGCAGGCCATGCACCGTGATCACGAGCTGCTCAGGTACCTGGAGCTTATAACTGCCCTGTGCAACGGCCTCGACAAAACACGATGGCGAAACGGCAAAGGCGATGGCACCGAAGGCGCCGGCGGTGGCCACATGCCCATCGGCACCGACAATGATCATCCCGGGCCAGAGCGATTCCTCCTCAGCCACGACCTGATGGAGCACCCCCTCACCGTTCCGGTAAAACGCCAACCGGTGCTGTCGGGCAAACTCGGCAAGATCCCGGTGAAATTGACGATCCGCAACAGTCGGTGCCGGAAACGCATGATCAAGCGTCAACAAGATGCGACAGAATGGCGCCGGCGCCGTTGCAGTTGCTGAAAAGGCTTTCAAAATGGCCGGTCCGGTACCATCGTGGGCAAGAGCCAAATCGATCTTGAGTGAGACGGCGGCACCCACTGCCACCGTCTCCTGACGGGCCGCCTTGGCCAGTTGCCGGTAAAAGAAATCGGTCATGTCCCGCACTCCGTGTTCAGGCCGATAACAGCTGCCCGACAGATCCACCGGCAGGGCCGGATCGGTGATTCGAGGGAACTCATGGCCGCAACAGCACCTTGACCGCCGCCGGGTCGTTGTTGGCCGTCGCCATCGCTTCGGCGATCCGATCCAACGGGAAGGTGTGAGTGATAAGCGGCTCCAGGTCGAGTTGGCCGAGCAGAACCGGGCGCAGGGCCTGCTCCACCCAGATATGGCGTTGCCAGACCCCATGGTGCACCAGACCGGTATTGACGATGTGCAATGAATTGTTATGCCACCGGGAGATATTGAGTGTGATGTCCTGGGTGATCCACGAGTAGAAGACGATAGTGCCGTTATGGGCCACCGCATCGTTGCAGAGCTGCACGGCCTCGCCGGTGCCGGCCACCTCGACCACCACGTCGGCGCCGCGGCCGTCGGTCAGATCGAGAATGGCTTGCAGCGGATCGACTTCGGAACTGTTGAGAGCCACATCAAGACCGAGCCGTTTGGCCAGACTCAGTTTCCCCTGGACGACGTCGACACCGATCACCCGGTGAGCGCCTTTCTTTTTGGCAACCTGGGCGATAATCTGGCCGGCAAAGCCCATGCCGATCACCGCCACCGTATCACCGAGCTGCACCCGCGACGAAAGACCGGAAAAAACAGCGCAGCCGATCGGCTCGCCAAGGGCCGCCAGATCCGGCGACAGGCCATCGGGAACCGGTTCCAGATCGTCCTCGCCCGCCTTGAAATAGTCGCTGTAGGTCTGAATCCAGCCAAAGGCGATAACGTGGTCTCCAGGGCGAAAACGGCGGACCGAGGCACCGACCTCGACCACCGTACCGCCCGCCTCATGACCGAAAAAATAGGGGTAACCAAACGGTGTTCGCATCTCGGTATGCAAGCCGCCCGCCGGGGGGATGATCCCGTTGAACAGATTTTTATCCTGACCGCAGATCCCCATGGCATGGGTCTTGACCAGGATCTCTTCGTCGCCGAGAATCAACTCCCGTTCCCGCACCTCTATCGCTCTGACTCCCGTCAGGCAGGCACTCTTGACTAACATCGCGATTCTTCTCCGTTGTTGATTCTAGTGCCGCCCGCTGTCGGTTGACGGCACCGGACGAAGAACAAGGCTACAAGCTCGTCCGTTTCATTTCCCCGGCCAGCACGTTGGGCTTGTGCCGGAACCTGCTGTAGAGTGTGTAGAGCAGCGTCAGGCCCGCCACCGCCAGGATCGTTCCGGCAATCGGCCGGCCGAGAAAGACCAGCAGATCATAGTCCATCATCCGCATCCCGCGGCGCAACGATTCCTCGGCAAGACCGCCGAGGACAAGGGCGATGATCAGCGGCGCTACCGGGTAATCGTATTTTTTCATCAAATACCCGAGCAGGCCGAACGCGAACATGATCCAGATATCGGACATCGAATTGGCAATACCGAAGGCGCCGACGGTGGCAAAGACGAAGATGCATGGCCCGAGGATGGAGTAGCGAAGCTTGCGAAAATTGGAAAACAGTCGGGCGACGATCATCCCGGAAAACAGCATGAATACGTTTGCCACATACATCGCCAGAAAGATGGAGTACATCAGGTCCGGTTGATTGAGGAACAGCATCGGTCCCGGCTGCAGCCCGTGCACCATGAAGCCGCCGATGATCACAGCGGTGGTGGCGCTGCCGGGAATACCGAGGGTGAGCAGCGGCACCATGGCGCCGCCGGTGGCCGCATTGTTGCATGTTTCCGGTGCAGCAATACCTTCCGGGATACCGGTGCCGAATTTTTCCGGATGCTTGGACCAGCGTACCGCCTCCGAATAGCCGATGAAGGCAGCCGTGGTTGCTCCGACACCGGGAAGAATACCGATCAGCGTCCCGATTACCGCCGAGCGCAGGATATTCCATTTCAGCCTGAGCATTTCGACGAGTTTCGGCAGTTGTGTGGAGACCTTGACCTCTTCCTCGCCGGCCAGCTTCGTGCCTTTTTCGGCAGTCATAATTATTTCACCGATGGCAAAGGCGCCGATCAGTGCAACGATGAAATTGACGCCGCCGATCAACCCGTTCCAGCCGAAGGTGAGTCGTTCCACACCGGACATCGGATCGATGCCGATGGTGGCGATCAATAGCCCGATAAATCCCACGAGAAATGCCTTGGTCATCTTGTTGCCGCCGAGCGAGGCGATCAGGGTCAATGCGGCAAAGGCCAGGGCGAAATACTCCGGCTCGGAAAATGTCAAGGCCACGCGGGCCAATTGCGGCGCAATCATGTTCATCACGGCGACGCTGAACAGCCCGCCGATACAACTGCACATGATGGCGATGCCGAGCGCCTTGCCGGCCTGGCCGGCCTTTGCCATCGGATAACCGTCGAAACCGGTGACCGAGGCCTCAGGCGATCCCGGCACATTGAACAAGATAGCGGAAATCGAACCACCGAAGGTGCCGCCGCAATAGACTGCCGAAAGCAGCAGCAGGCCACTCGTCGAGTCCATCGCATAGGTGAATGGAATGAGCAACGCGGTGCCCATCGTCGAATTAAGACCCGGAACCGCGCCGAGCATGACGCCCATCATGACCCCGGCAAAGATAAGCAGCAATTCCGTTGGAGCGAACACATTACCAAACGCTATCAACCAGATATCCATAATTCAGGCTCCTTTACCGATCAGTACACGAAATGGCTGATACTGAGAAATATCCCGACCCCTCTCGGCAGCGGAACGTACATCACCTTGGTGAACAGCAGGACGATACCGATGGTCAGCACGAAGGGCAGGCTGAATATCCAGATCTTGCTCCGTTCGCCCAGCAGATACATGAACGCGATCATCTGAAACGGGGTTAACACGAGAAAGCCGACGTACGGCAACAAAATGAGATACCCGGCAATAAGCGCCACGGAGGCAGCAAATCGGAGATTTGCCATGGTAAAATGGAACTTTTCGACGGCCGGTATGACGCCCTGCAGAACTCCTTTTATCGAAAAGAAGATGACACCGGCACTGAGCACGAGGATGACGATCAGGACGAAATTGGGCCAATAAGCCGGCCCCAGCGCCCCATACACATCCCCTCCTTCAAAGGTTCGTATTTCGAAGAGGAGATACAGCGCGGCGATAAAGACGACGGCGCCGATGATGACATCTGCTTTCAAGAATCTGAACACGAAACCCTCCCTTGCTTCAGTGGTGTGAACAATCGGACCGGGACGATTGCCCGGTCCGATTGTTCACGGTTGCATCACTCTTTGACGTAGCCAAGATCGGTCATGATCGCTCGGTAGGCCTCGAATTCCGTTTCCCAGAACGCACCGAACTCCGCCGGATCTTTCCAGCCGGGACGCTGGTCGAGCAGAGAGACCGCCTGATACTCGACAAACATCGGATCCTCATAGGCCTTCTTCAATTCCGCCGCCAGGTAATCGATAATCGGCTGCGGGGTACCTTGCTTGACGGCCAGTCCGCGCCAACGGCCGGTGGTGATGTCGATGCCCAGTTCCACGGAACAGGGGACATCGGGGAATTTCTCAAGACGGACGTCGTTGAAAACGATGATCGGAATCAGCTTTTTCGCCTCGATCAGCGATAAAATGACTCCCGGCTCTTCATGGAGCACATCAAGGTGGCCGCCGAGTACCGCGGCATGGGATTGCGGGGCTTTGTCGAACGGAATATATTTGATATCGATGCCGGCGGCCTTGGCAAAACTCATGATGATGATCTCATCGGGGCTGGCCGGCGTGGTGCCGGTAAACTGTAGTTTGCCCGGATTCTGCTTGGCGTACTCGATCAGTTCCTGAATCGTCTGGAAGTTCTTGTTGTCCGGGTTCACATAAAACATACTGATATCCTGCTGAACCTGGACGAGCGGGGCAAACTCCTCACTGTAGTTCTCCCGGCCGAGCACGGTATTGATCAATTGCTCCGGGCTGAAATTATAGATGGTGTAGCCGTCGGCCGGCTGGGCCAGCACATATTTTGAAGCCTTCACGCCGGCGCCGCCGGTCATGTTGGTGACATTGATCGTCGTTCCGAGGATCTTGGCAGCCGGCGTCATCAGGTTTCTGACGAAGATATCGCTGCCGCCACCGGCGCCGTACTGGACGACGACCTCGATCGGACGGCTCGGGTACCCTTCCGGCTTTTCCGCCGCCTGGACGGAAAAAGCGAGAAGAAAGGAGAGTACCGCCAAAAGGGAAAACCGAAGACATCTGCTCATACTCAACATAGACACACCTCTTTTGTCTTTGAGTTGCTTTCCCGCCGAATCAGCTTCCATGATCCGACGGCCTGTCGCTGACACCAGCGTGACCGAACCTCACGTTTTTCCTGTCCACCTCCTCGTTGACAAGGTTTTCATCGAACACGACAGCGCCCGACATCACCGGAAGTTCATTTTCGACTTCACAGTTCGCCGACGGCGCACTACGATCGCTTCCAGCACGGCCCCGTCATTGATCCACGAGCGGCGCTCGGCGCCGGCTCCGGGAAGGCTGAAGGGAAACCATGTGAAACGACGTGTTACCGCTCGCTATCGTTTGCTTGGTAAACGGCCGATGCCACCCGTGCGGGTTCACGACCGAAATCGGGCAGATCGAGGAACAAACGTGCTGGAGATATGAAGCGATGGCACTGATTACGGGTGCACAGAACAGCAGCACAACCATCGGCAGCGTATCGTTCCAGTCGACCGGCCCGAACAGGGTTTTCCAGCCGCCGCGATTCGTGCCGGAGTGCATCATGAGGTTGTGCTGTTTCATTCGCCGTCGTCAAAAACAAGAGATGATAAGGGGGGTGGTTGCGCCTGTTGGTCGCCCACCGTGAGTGGCTTGCACACCAACCGAGACGATGCTTCCCAACACTCGTCTCCATCAGGTTGATGTCAAGCAAGCGGCGGGCCACCTCGTCTGCTCAGCTGACGTTTTTTTAATGGAGCACCGAAGGCAACCGTAATAATGACAGATATAAGTGATGGACAAATACAAGAGAGCGCTGATGCTGCAGAGAAAGCAGTTCAGCCTGATGAAACGAATTGTTTCACGGTTTCAAAATCGTTTCATTCTTGAAACTGCGATGAAACACCGGTTCACACGAAAACCGTTCAGGAACAGCGGAGAGATAGTAAAGATGGTGGTCATGCTAGGCAATGTGTGCATGCCGGCACCCGGAAACCGGGTCGCCGAACAGGCAGCTGGCGTGCTCCCAGCGGGCAATCGGCTGCGCCGATCAGGTGCGATTCTTCACGGCGTCGATCCGCCGCAACTTCCGCCACAATGTGGTCCGACTGATGCCCAGCTTGCGAGCGGCCAGCGCTTTAGAGCCGTGCGATTCGGCGAGCGCCCGATTGATCAGTTGAACGGTATGCGCGACGCCGCGATCACGTAGGCCCTCGTTATCCACGTCACCCAGCTGCGGCCCGGCCACTCCCGTTTCCGGCTGCACGCCGCCTTGATCATCCCACTGCTCGACAATAAACTCCTGAATCTGGAGCGCCTTGTGGACATCATCGGCATCAATCATACCGCCCGGGGTCATCACCGACAACCGTTCCATGGCATTGCGCAACTGCCGGATATTGCCCAACCAATCGTGAGACACCAGCACCTCAGCGGCAGGATCGGTAAAATACCCGGGGGGCTTACGCTGCAGGCTATAGAATTCTTGCAGAAAATGAACGGCGATGGGCAGAATATCCTCCCGGCGCTGCCGCAAGGTGGGTATCGGCAGGGAGAGCACGTTCAGTCGATAATAAAGATCCTCGCGAAACTCACCGGTAGCCACCATTTCACGCAAGTTACGATTGGTGGCGGCAATCAACCGGACATTGACCGGCATAATCCGGCTATCCCCCAACCGCATCACCTCCCGTTGCTCGATCGCCCGCAGAAAGCGCGACTGCAGCATCGGCGGCATCTCACCGACCTCGTCAAGCAGCAGCGTCCCGCCATGGGCCATTTCAAACACGCCGGCCTTACCGCCGCGTCGCGCACCGGTAAAAGCACCCTCGACGTAGCCGAACAGCTCGCTTTCCAAAATCGATTCCGGGAGAGCGGCGCAGTTGATGGCGACAAACGGTTCGTGTTTCCGCTTGCTCTCGTTGTGGATGGCCTGGGCAAAGATCTCTTTGCCGGTTCCGGTGCGGCCGTAGATAAGGATGGTCGAGTCGATGACGGCGTAGTCCCGGGCCAGCGCCACCGCTTCCAGAAGGGCCGGACTGCTGCCGATGATGTCGCTAAACCGGTGATGGGCGACAAGTCCTTTATCGGAGAGTTTGCGCCGCACCTTGCTCTCGATTTTCTGTAATGAGTCGAGGCGCTGGAAGGTGGTGACCACACCTTCGATTCGCCCGTCGACGATGATCGGCACTCGGTTGCCGACCACCTTAACCGTCCCGATCTCAAAGACCGCGCCGAGATCGGGACGGCCTGACGTGAGTAGTAGATGGCAGCCGGCGTCCGGTATGACTTCAGTCACGTCCCGATTGATCGCCTGGTCGGCGGACCAGCCGGATAGCTCTTCGGCGACCCTGTTAAATACGGTGATTCGGCCCGCACGGTCAAGAGCAATGATCCCGTCATAGGTGAAATCGAAAATTGCCTTGAGTTGCTCCGCCCTCCGCCGTTCCTGCTTGCGCACCTCGTTGACCCGGCGGGCCTCGAGCAGGGCGAGACGAACGGTCTCGTAGGCCGACGTGATGACCACCGCCTCCATGCCCTGGGAGCGGGCCTCCCGCGCCATCGCAATCTTGCCGATCACAACGTCCGCTCCCCGCTCGCGAAGCAGGCCGATGCCATAGGCGATGTCGTCCAGATCGTTCTGGCAGGTGTATTTGATCAGCCGGTCTTCGATGATCTTTTCAAGACTGGAAAGTCCGAGGATGACGTCCTCGACATCGACGATACCTACCCGGTTACCAAGTTTTTTGGCGTCCTTATAGGCCCGCAAGATGTCGTAGCCGCCGATGCGGATATAGAACACCGGCAATTCGATACCGGACTGCTTGATCTTACACGCAGTCAGGCCACGGCTGACGATCACCTGATAATCGAGTTTTTCCGCGTCACGGGCAAGATCAACCGCCTCATCCATCCGGGTAATCCGGATATCGACATTGTCGTCATTGCCGATGACCTGCATCCCGATTTCGGCCAACTCGGCATAGGCAAAGAT
>CAZSOA010000144.1:0-1450 GCA_964608305.1 uncultured Desulfofustis sp.
AAATCAGTGTGGTGAGGTCGGGGTGGAGCAGCGGTTCACCGATACCGGAGAAGATAAGGTGCCTCACGGACGGCAGTGCCGGAATGAGCCGGGCAAAGAGCGCCGGGTCGAAATCGTGCTCTTTGATGGCGGAGCCGGGGGTGAACTTGACGCACATCGGACAGCGCAGATTGCACCGGGTTGTCGTTTCAAGATACATTTTTTCCGGGTAGCGTTCGACCATGTCTCTCAGATGGGCATCTGCCGTACGGCAGGCCGCCGGGTTGTCGGCACCCCGCGCCCTGCCGGCAGTAGGTGCGGTGGGACAACGGATTGCCGTGTTCGCAGATAGAGCCAGATTCCAGGCACGTGGTCAAGCGATTTGTCACCGGGCGCCCGTCGCGCATCTCGTTGATGCATCCGAAGATCTGCTGAAAAAAAGAACATCCGATCAATTCCTGTTGACGATAACATTTGGTTATTTTACCATGCGACCCAACATAAGGAGTATATCATGCGTGAGCAACGAGAAAAAGCCCTGCTGGAAGCAAAAGCAAACGTATTGAAGGCACTTGGTCATCCGACCCGGCTCTGGTTGGCCGAACAGTTGGGGGACGGGGAAAAATGTGTCTGCGAATTGGCCGCGTCCATCGATGCCGACTTCTCGACGGTCTCGAAACATCTGGCGGTGCTTAAGCAGGCCGGGGTCGTTGCCGATGAAAAGCGCGGCAAGCAGGTCTACTATCGCCTCAAGGTGCCGTGCATCCTGAAATACATTCCCTGTATCGAGGCAGTGATCCGTGCCCAGGTCGAAGATCAGCTTGTTTTCCTGAACTGATTCATGTTCTTGGCGATGCAAACAGGTCTGCCTGTCGTGCGGTTATGGTGATTCATGCAGGAATTTTTTGTAACACTCCACCTCTGGATGAACCAGGGACTGTTGCTTGGCGCGCTTGGCTGTTTTCTCTGGGGCATGGTCAGCGTGTTGCTCAGCCCGTGCCATCTGGCCTCGATCCCGCTGATTATCGGCTATGTCGGCGGCCAGCAGGAGTTGATCGAAGGGCGGCGGGCCACGTTTTATGCGGTGCTGTTTACCGCCGGTCTGTTTACCACCATCGCCGCAATCGGCATCATCTGCTCGCTGCTCGGCCGGATGCTCGGCGATATCGGCCCCTACTGGACGATCGCCGTCGGCCTCATCCTCATCTGGGTGGCCCTCGGGATGATGGGTGTGTCCGGCTGTTCGGTCAACGGCACCATGATGGCAAAACTACGGCTCAAGGGCTGGTCCGGCGCCCTGGTCCTCGGCCTCGCTTACGGCATTCTTTCCGGATCCTGCACGTTTGGCTTCATCGCCCCGATTCTGGCGCTGATCACCATCCAGGATACGCTGTTGACCGGATTGCTATTCATTGTGGTGTTCGGTATCGGTCACTGTCTGCCGATCGCCGTGGCCGGCAGTTCGGCGGCC
>CAZSOA010000144.1:1550-9126 GCA_964608305.1 uncultured Desulfofustis sp.
GAACCGCTCTACGAGCAGGCATTTGTTCGTGAATTCAAGAATTTCGTTGGCCTGCCCGTTGATCCTGAACCAGTTGTTGGGCTGAGCATCAAGGTGCTTGGACCGGGTTGCCCCCGGTGCCGACAATTGCGCGATACCGTCCTGCAACTCTTGACTGAACGGGGGCTGGCAGCCGATTTCGAGTATGTCACCGACCCGCTGGAGATTGCCGGGCACGGTATCCTGATGCCGCCGGCGCTGATAGTTAACGGTGTCGTCAAGGTGTCGGGGAAGGTTCCCACCGTTGGCCAAATCCAGGAGTGGCTTGCCGATGCAACGCCGTGATCGGTCCGTAACGTCTTGATAAAACGGGATAAAAAAGATTGGCGGTAATCGGGAATAGAACCAATGCAGGAAACGAAGGGGTGGGTATGAAGATTGCTCGTCGATGGTATGTACTGTTTTGTTCGATTTGCGGTGTACTCCTCATGTGCGGCTCAGTCGTGCAGGCTGCGGAAGCGCAGGTCGGCGTGATACCGCCGGTGCCGACGCCGGGGTTGGTCACGATGGTTGACCTGGGGGCGACCCAGTGTATCCCCTGTAAGATGATGGCCCCGATTCTCGAGGAACTGCAGCACGAATACGCGGGCCGGGCGTCGATCATCTTTATCGATGTCTGGCAGCATCGCGAGCAGGCTCAACGATTCGGAATCAAGGGTATTCCGACGCAGATCTTTTACGACCGGGACGGGCGTGAAATAGGGCGGCATATGGGCTTCATGGATAAAAAAGCCATTGTCACGGTTTTCAACGATCTCGGCGTGCCGGATTAGCCGGCACGAAATGGTGCCGGTATCGGCATTGTTGCTGCCGCAGACGGATTTTCCGAACGGGAACAAGCAGGTACTTTATGAGCAGAACCATCTTCAGGCAGCAGTTGCTGGTACAAATGGTCCGGCAGACGCTGGTGATTACCGCTCTTGCCGCGATCACCGCTCTTCTTGTCAACGCTGTCAGGCCAGACGGGATCGCGTTGATCGGTGATTGGTCGACCGGCGTTGCCACGTTCTACGGCGACGACGTCGATCTGATCAGCCTTGGCGAAGCCGCCCTGCTGCATGAACAACAGCAGCAGGCGCTGTTTGTCGATGCCCGATCGGAAGATGAGTACCGACAGGGGCATATCGCCGGCTCGTTGAGTCTGCCGGTAGATCAGGCTGAAGCGCGGTTCCTCGATGTTATCGGTCAGCTCTATGAAAGCGACCTGATTATAGCCTATTGCGATGGCGAGAGCTGCAGCCTTAGCCACGATCTCGCTCTGTTTCTCCATGATCTGGGGGTTGAAAACATCCGTGTGCTGGTCAACGGCTGGACCCTTTGGCAAGAAGCGGGGCTGCCGATCAGTGAACCGGTGCAGTGATGGCTGCCAGGCGCGGCCTTTTGGCTCACCACGGTTCTGCCTGCGGCAGCCTGAAGATGAAAAAGCAGCAACATAGCCATGAATACTTTTCAGTCAACGCAACGCCTTTCCGGTAATTGCTGGCGGCGCTATTCATATCACGCAGTTCGTCTTGGTCTTGGTGCAATCTTTGTCGTGGCGAGCTATGACAAGATTCTCAAGCCGCAAGCCTTTGCACTGGCAGTCTACCAGTATCAGATCCTGCCCGATAGCCTCGTTAATCTTGTCGCCTTGATCCTGCCCTGGCTCGAGTTGCTGATCGGCCTGTGTCTCATTGCCAATATCTGGGTGCCGGGGGCCGCCGCGCTGAGTTGCGCTCTGATGATCGTCTTTACCGCCTCGCTGGTGTATACCCGGATGCGGGGACTCGATATTCATTGCGGGTGCTTTTCCACCGACGTCAGCGAGGGGCCTGCGGATAGGTGGACAATTCTGCGGGATGTCGTTTTCCTGGGTATGGCGCTGTATCTTGTCGCCGGCGTATTTTTGCGGCGGTGGCCACATACTGTTTTTGAGCGATCTGTTAGGAACGAATCGGATACCCGACGCCTGGCAACCGGGTTGTCAGCGGAGGACACGCAGCAATGAAAGAACGAACAAAATTAGTGCTGATCATTGCCGTCTTTGCAGCGGCGTACGCTGTCCCGTGGGACCACCAGCTCATTCGTCGATCCGGGCTTGAGGCGTTTCTGATGCTGCAGGAATACGCCCGGGAGCACGTCTTGACCTGCCTGATCCCCGCCTTCTTCATCGCCGGAGCCATTGCCGTCTTCGTCAGTCAGGCGGCGGTGCTCAAATATTTTGGAGCGCAGGCCAATAAGATCCTGTCTTATTCGGTGGCATCGGTCTCCGGGACAATTCTTGCCGTCTGTTCGTGCACGGTGCTGCCGCTTTTCGCCGGTATCTACGCCCGCGGCGCCGGAATCGGGCCGGCCACCGCTTTTCTCTACTCCGGACCGGCCATCAACGTCCTGGCCATTACGTTGACTGCGAAGATTCTTGGCTGGCAGATGGGACTGGCCCGGGCGATCGGCGCCATTATTTTCGCCATTGTTACCGGTCTGCTGATGGCCCTGATTTTTCGTAAGGACGATGCCGCCCGGACCGCCGGCCAGATTTATCTGCCGGATGAGGACGCCAAACAGCGCACCTTGCTCCAGGATTCGCTCTATATCCTGACCATGGTTCTGATCCTGGTATTTGCCGCGTTCGCCCGTCCGGAGCCTGGTTCGACCGGTTTGTGGGCGGCCATTTTTGCCGTGAAATGGTACATCACCGGCGTGCTGCTGGTGATACTCGGTTTCATGATCAAGGCCTGGTTTACCGCAGATGAGCGAAAAGACTGGATTGAATCCACCTGGGGTTTTGTCAAACAGATTTCGCCGCTGCTCGCCGGCGGCGTGCTGGTGGCCGGTTTTCTGCTCGGCCGACCGGGACATCCGGCGCTTATCCCCGAACAATGGATTCAGGAACTGGTCGGAGGAAATTCTTTTTCGGCCAACCTGATCGCCTCGGTGGCCGGCGCCCTGATGTATTTTGCCACCCTGACCGAAGTACCGATCCTGCAGGGACTGCTTGGGGCCGGTATGGGGCAGGGCCCGGCGTTGGCGCTGCTGCTGGCCGGACCGGCGTTGTCGCTGCCCAATATGCTCGTTATCGGCAGCGTCATGGGAGTCAGGAAAACCGCGACGTTTTGTGTTATCATTATCATCATGTCAACCATCGCCGGGATGATCTATGGCGCGATGTTCGGTTGATCGACTCAACCTGCAGATACTAAGAAATATTCTTATAAAAACGACACACGAGGACAGAATGGAAATCAAGGTATTGGGACCCGGTTGTAAAAAATGTGATCAGACGGAGAACATCGTCAAAGAGGCGGTTGCGGAAGCGGGAGTGACGGCCGATGTGGAGAAGGTCTCCGATCTGATGAAGATAGCGCTCCACGGCGTTTTCGGCACACCGGCAGTGGTTATCGACGGCGAGGTGAAGTCGGTCGGCAAGGTTCCGACCAAGGAAGAGGTACTTTCCTGGCTGCGGCGGTAACGGACTAAGAGATAGGGAACGGCTGAGATGGATAATAAAAAAGTCAGATTGGCGATCCTTGGCAGCTTGCTGGTCCTTGCCATCGTTACCGCCGCGTTTGCCTGGCAGCGGGTCCCGAAGACCGGTGGCGTGTCATTCACCGGTGAAAATGGGCTGGTGCTTGCAGATCCATCCGGCCGGGTAACCCTGATTGACCTCGGCGCCGAAGAGTGTCCGCCGTGTAAGGTGATGGCACCGATTATCGAGGAGTTGCAAAGCGAATACGCAGGAAGGGCTGATATCATTTTTATTGATGTCTGGAAAGATCCTGCTCAGGCGAAACAATTCAATGTCAAAGCGGTCCCCACCCAGATCTTTTTTGATGTTGACGGTCGTGAGGTGTTTCGCCATGTCGGATTTCTGGACAAGAGAACGATCGTCGGTGCGCTTGAACAGATGGGCGTGCCGAGGCGAGAATGAAAGCGTATCACTATCGCGTTTGCACCTGATGGCCGGTCGTATCGGCATCCGGGAACGGTTGCTTTGCGAGAGGTTACGGTTTTCCCATCGCTCATTGTTGGTTTGTGGTACTATGGAGGTTGGTACGAATTGACGTGATACGTGCGGCATCGTCACGGCGAGGAGCGTGAGCCATGTACTTTACCACCATGACCCATCGGGATGAGCTGTTCGATCTGACCCTGCGTTGGCTCAACGATGATTTTCACGCGGAGGACGGGTTGACGCTGACTCGCATCTTCCTCTATGAAAGCGCCGTATCGGTGGCGCTGGTCGACCGGGTTGTCGCCTTTCTCACCGATTTTTGCCAGGCGCCGCTGCAATTGGAGCGAATCCGGCAAAAACAGGTCTTGCGCCGCCGACTCATTGAGTACCTTCCCCATTCCACCGAACGAAGCCGCCAGATCATTGCCCGGTTTAACGCCGACCCCGAATATTTTTTCCCGCGTTTACCGATCAATGGACTGCTGGCAATTACCCCCGATGATCGATTGGCGGCGATCGGCAGGATAAAACGACTCACCCGGGTGGCGGAGAAGGTATCGTACCGGCTGGTCAATGCATTGTTTCGGGAAATCAAAGCCGAGGCCCGGCAGATAGCTGCTCGGCGGGCAGTGGTCGCCGGCATCTCGATAGCGGATCTGGTCAGCACCGAACAGGAAATGCACGACGATTTTACCGCCGCCGAGACGGTTGTCGCCGGTCGGTTCCGTGACCACGATGTCCGGATCGATAAGGCCTCGGTAACGGTCAACGACTTGCTTGGCTTCAAGATTATCGGTGAGCCGGACCAGCTGCGCCGGGTTCCCGAAGTCCTGGCACGCTTTCCCGGTTTTACGGTGGCGGAAACCGAGGTGCACAGCGGCAACTACAATGCCGTCAACCTGCTGGTTCATGTGGCGTTGCCGTCACCGGATCGTCTGGTTGAAGAATTGTGGGATTATGACTGGTCGATCGCTGCCCGGCGCGGCCTCGACCCGGCGGATGTGGCGGCAGGTTTCAGGGACTATCTCAGCCGCGGCGCGAACAACGTCTGCTTTGAAATCATCCTGACCACTTATGACGAGTTGATGGAGTCGGAATTCGGTCGCTCGATGCACGAGCTTCGTATTCTGCGCTTCCGACAGCGCGAGGCATTCTGCGGGCCGATCGCACAGAATGCCGCTTCTCTCGTTGAGTATCTGCTTGCCCTGGCGTTGTCGCCTACCGTGATCATTTCCGAGTTGCCGATCAAGATGTATGGCCGTTACCTGCCGGAAACCATAGCGATTGCCAAGTGTGCCCTGTGCGGGAAAAAACATGATGACGGCCTGCTCCAGGCATTTTCCCCGCGCGCTGATTAGGTTCAGGTAATCACGTGCAGGCACGGCCGATATCGAATCGACCGATCACCTTGTCAGCGATCAACCGGTTTCCCCAGCCGGTACCATTCTGCAAAACCGTTTTTGTACCAATACAGCTCTGCGGTAATCCCCCATTGCCTCGCCTGTTCTAAGGCGTGATAGGCGCGCATCATGCCGGAGCAGTAGAAGACAACCACGTCGTTGTCCCCGACCGCCTCGACGAGAGCCTCTCTGGACATCTCATTGGTCGGGTGGCCGGGATTGGAAAAGGGGAGATTGACCGCCCCGGGAAGGTGACCCTGTCTGAACTTGGCAGGCGGTCGATTGTCGATAAGGATGGCGCCGCTGTGCAACAGGTACTCCGTTTGCTCGCTATCGATAACCGTCATATGAGTGCCGGCGTAGCTTAACAGCGACGACACGACAAGCAAGACACCGCCGCAACACCAGGCGACACACGACCGGAACCAGCCCGATCCTCTATCAATGCAGGCGCTTCTTGACCACATAGTACATCACCGGTACCGCCATTCGGCTGATCAGCAGCGACGCGATTTCGCCAAACATCAGCGAGATGGCCAACCCCTGGAAAATCGGGTCGGCGAGGATGACCGAGGCGCCGATCACGACCGCCAGCGCGGTGAGCAGCATCGGCCTGAATCGTACCGCGCCCGCTTCAACCACTGCCTCGGCCAGCGGCAGCCCCTGCTTGATGCGCAATTCGATAAAGTCCACGAGGATGATCGAGTTGCGCACGACGATGCCGGCCCCGGCCATGAAACCGATCATCGAGGTGGCCGTGAAGAAGGCGCCGAAGGCCCAGTGGGCCGGTAGGATGCCGATCAGTGAGAAGGGGATGGCGGCCATCACCACAAGCGGCGTCACATAGTTTTTGAACCAGCCGACCATCAGCATGTAGATCAAAATCAGCACGACGCAGAAGGCCAGACCGAGATCACGGAACACCTCGAGCGTGATGTGCCACTCGCCGTCCCATTTCATCGCCGGTTCACGTTCGTCAAATGGCTGGAACAGGTTGTAGATGCGCAGATCGGCCGCCGCCCCACCGAAGGCGGTAGCGTCAAGCGCCTTGATCCGCTCGTTCATCTCGAAAATCGCATAGACCGGGCTTTCGACCACGCCGGCCACATCGCCGGTGACATAGAGGACCGGCTTGAGGTTTTTCCGGTAGATCGGCTGTTCCACCGGCGCCTCGGAGATACTGACCAGTTCACGCAGCGGTACGAGCGGGGCGTCACCGCCGGTTTCAGCACGCAGCGACAAATTGAGAAGTTCATCGATCCGGGCGCGTTGTGCGCGGGGCAACTCCATGACGAGGTTGATCGGTTCCTTGTCGTACGGCTGGTGGAACAGATCCACGGACAGGCCGGCCACGGCAATGCCGATAGCTCGGGTGATCTGGCCTTCGGTGATGCCGCTCAGCGCCGCCTTTTCCTTGTCGACGGTAATGACCGTGCGCATTCGATCGGTTTCCCGGTACCAGTCGACATCGACGACGCCCGCGGTAGTCGAGAAGATCTCCTTGACCTGCTCGGCCAGGGCCAACCGGTCGGGTTCGGTCGGCCCATAGATCTCGGCAACCAGGGTCTGCAATACCGGCGGACCCGGCGGCACCTCGGCGACGACAAGCGCCGCACCGTAACGCTCGGCGATTGCGGTTAGCGGCGGTCTAACCCGGGTAGCGATATCGTGGCTGTTGACGCTGCGTTGGCCTTTTGGCAGCAGGTTGACCTGGATGTCGGCCACGTTGGCGCCGCGACGCAGGAAATAATGGCGGACGAGGCCGTTGAAGTTGTGCGGCGAGGCAGTGCCGACATAGATCTGGTAATCGGTCACCGCCGGATCGTTGTCGATCACCGCGGCCATTTCCAGGGCCGCCCGGGCGGTGGTCTCCAGCGTCGATCCCTCCGGCAGATCGATGATTACCTGAAACTCGCTCTTGTTGTCAAAGGGCAACATCTTCACCTTGACAAGGCCGACACCGACCATGGCCATGGAGCCGAGCAGCAGGACGGTGATCCCGGCAAAAAAGATCATCCGCCAGCCACCGTGGGCGAGCAGCGGGTCCATGATGCGGTGGTAGAGCCTGGTGAAAAAATCGTCAGGCGCCTGGTCGTGATCCGCCGCTGAACCGTGGGCGCCACGCTTGAGGATATGGGTGGCCGCCCACGGGGTGACGGTAAAGGCGATGATCAGCGAAAAGAGCATGGCCGCCGAGGCGCCTACC
>CAZSOA010000145.1:0-9045 GCA_964608305.1 uncultured Desulfofustis sp.
ACAGTAGGAAGGTTTCGTTCAGGCAGATGCCAAAAATGTTTAGATACGGTCTTGCAATCTCTATGTCTTCCCCTCAAGAGGGAAGGGAACTGACGGACGAACTGGCCATCAATCGGGCAGAGTAGAACAAGAAAATACCTTTTCTGCCAGTAAAGCAAAAAATGTCATCCTTCTTTTTTAGAAAAAACAAAATGTTCATGACCTGATTATATCACAGGTTCATCTTTATTTTTGTTACGTATACTTCCTGAATCGCACAGTTATAAGTAAAATGTGCCGACCCCGTTAATGCTGTAACTGCTGATGCATAATCTTGCTCACATCCCGCCAGCCGAGCAGTCTCGCTGTTGAGCGCTTCTGCGATGTTTCGCCTCCGTAAACCACCACATTATCCAGGCGCAGGGGCAGACCGGCCGTCTGTACTCTCTCGGCAAGTTGATCAAATCCCTTAAAAAAATCAGCAGCTGCCGTGGCCGCCGATTTGACCTCAATGGCATGCAGGCAACCATTACGCTGTACCAGTACATCCAATTCCAATCCACGGCTTTCACGATAATGATGCAGAATCGGCTGCTCGCCCTGGTGGGCCATTGCTTTATACAACTCCGACACCACCCAGCTTTCGAAAATTGCCCCTCGCAGAGGATGTAACCTGAGTTGCCCTGGCTCTCTGATCTGCATGAGAAAACAGACCAGTCCGGTATCCAGGAAATGAAGTTTCGGTGCCTTCACTATTTGCTTGCGTATGTTGACATGCCATGCAGGTATCCGATGGATGATATAACTGGCCTCCAGAATAGATAACCAGGATTTCACTGTATTATGAGAAACCCCGGCATCACCCCCCAGGGATGAAAGATTGATTTCCTGTGCGGTACGCCCGGCGCAGAGCTTGAGAAAGCTGGAAAAAGTGAGTAAATCACCTACATTCATGACCTGACGGACATCGCGCTGCACATAGGTGGCGATATAGTCGGCCAGCCACTGATGGGCAGGAATGTTATGGTCGTAGATCCTCGGGTAAGCGCCCTGCCAAAGGAGGGTAAAAAGATCATCCGGAACATTGGAAAAGCTCCGAAGCTCATCATAATCCGGAGGCAACAGATTCAGCATCCCACAACGCCCGGCAAGCGACTGAGAAATAACCTGCGATATACCGAAATGCTGTGAGCCGGTGAGAATAAAACGGCCGGGCTCTGGAGATTCATCGACTTCGGCTTGCAGATAGCTTACCAATCCAGGTGCCTGCTGGATCTCGTCAAGGATGGCACCTTGCCGATATTCCATCAGAAATCCCCGAGGATCGGTCAGGGCAAACTCTCGGAAGTCCAGGGATTCCAGCGACACATAGGGTTTATCCGGGAAAGCTGCTTTACAAAGCGTGGTTTTTCCGGCCTGCCTGGGGCCAGTCACTGCCACGACGGGATAGTATGCAGCGAGTTGCAACAGCTTGTTGGCGAGTTTTCTGGTAATCACAAATTCTATACTTACCAGGTATGCATAAATTGTCAATCGGAATTACAATCTATGCACTCAATGCTTGCCGACACTTATTGTGTCCCAATACAATTCATCGTTAAGGCGTATGAACATACCCACTGGCCACATTAACCATTTTGAACAGGCTTGAGTTTGACGTGTTTCCTGATAACCTCGATGGCTCTTCGTCATTCCGAGTGGAATTTGCCTATGACAGGGAGTACCGCATGGGCCGAGATAATGATGTCGCCCAGAGCAGAAAACCTCGGATTGCCTCCGGTAGCCCTGCTCTCCCGACACTTAGGTGGAAGCCATTGTTCGAGATGCCTTTGTATCCTGATTGGGGGTATCTCATGAAACAACATGTTGTTTTTCTGTCTTTTTGTCGTTTTATGTGGGTTTGCTCTCTTAAAAAAGCAAATCCACAGAAAACGACGAGGAGCCACCTCAACGATCGTTTGTTCAGGTGCGCTTTGTGGTGGGAAAGCAGGATTGCGAAGAGTGCGTTTGGGAGATGGTTTAAAAGGTTGATGACCATTCCTCTGGATAGATAGGTCCTGATGCTGAAATCAGGGGTTATTTGCGGCGAGGAAAAAGAGTGTCAGGCTTCGGACCAGTTCTGCCATGAAGCCTGTGTCCAGGGTGTCCATGGTGTCGGATCGGAGATGATAGTGGGGGTTGCGGTAAAACGCCGTATCGGTGATCATCACCGCATTGAAGCCCTGATCCCAGAAAGGGGCGTGGTCGCTGAGGCGAATGGCAGGCATCAGCCAGCCATTGAAGGGTACCGACAGGGAAATCGCCGGGAGCGCCGGATTGTTCCGAAACGCGTTCATCAACGCGGCGGTGAACTTTCGGGACTGATAGTTGCCGACAATACCGATAAAATCCCCTGTTTGGGGATAGTTCATAAATTTCAACGGGAAGGGGTAGGATTGGCACCCTTTCCGGTGGCAGGTGTAACCCACCATTTCCAGGCAGATCATGCCGTTCAATACTTCCTGGTTCGCTTTCATCGCACGGGCATTGACTTTACTGCCCATGTACGGTGTGGAAAATACCGGTGGCTCTTCCAGGGCAAAGGCTACCAGACGGATGGACAGATTCGGATCCAGGAGGGTGCGGTTTTCCTGGAGAACGGTGGCCAATTCAAGGAGAACCGCGACCCCGCTGGCGTTATCATCGGCCCCTACGGTTCCGGCAACAGTGTCATAATGAGCTCCGACGAGATACCGTTGGGTCGGCTGCCTGCCCGGGTTGATTTCGGCAATCACGTTGGCAACGGATGTGCCGGCGTAATCGTAGGTCTCAAGCGTTGTTTCGAGGCCGATGCGCTGGAAGATTTCCAGGAGAGCGTCTCGCGTCTGGGCATGATTTTGCCAGCGACGAACACTGCGCTCGCCAATTTCCTTGGTGAGAAGATGAAGGTGCTGCTCGATACGCTGCCGACTGTTGTCGTGATGAAACTGAAGATCGGTCATGGCGGCCTCCGTGGCGGACAAGCTACAGAGAAACGTGACGCACAGGGCCCATATCCTGATTCGGCACGATACCGTTTTTCTTTGCATTTCACCGTACCAGCAGAGGGTGCCTCAACTCGTCGAGGCGCACCACGTTCATTGGGGCCGGCGAATCGTTGGGCTCCCGGAGCGGGTAATGAAGGAGATCATTTTCCTCTCCTTTCCCATGATCTTTGCGATCTCGGCGTCTGGAGACGGTCATTTGTCATCACCGCCTTTTGGGTTGCGGTCAGCAACCGGCTTTCGTTGATTTCCTAATAGTATAGAGGCCAAGCAGCACGAAGACAATGGTAGGATTGCAACAATTAATAAGCCCGGTCAGCGAGAAGATAATCCGGGAAGCGCCAGGCCACGGTGCATGGCATAGAACATGAAGGCGTTGAGTACCAGGCCGTGGCTGATCTCACCGGCGGCGATCATGGCCAACGCTTCGTGCACCGGAACGGCGAAGACCTCAATGTCCTCCATGTCCTCGAGGCGTGGGGAGCCACGTTTTTCGATGTGATCCACCAGGATGGTGGAACAGATATTGTCCTGAATGGCCGGATTGGGCCGCACCCAACCGATCAGCCGGGCCTTGTCGCCACCGTAGCCGGTTTCCTCGCGCAACTCGCGCAAGCCGGCCTGCAGC
The DNA here is from genome assembly GCA_964608305.1 of uncultured Desulfofustis sp. Taxonomy (GTDB): domain Bacteria; phylum Desulfobacterota; class Desulfobulbia; order Desulfobulbales; family Desulfocapsaceae; genus Desulfofustis. The sequence continues at coordinate 3,631 of CAZSOA010000145.1, forward strand.
GGATCTTCACCCGGGTCGACGGCGCCGCCCGGGATCTCGATTTCCACACGGCCGCTGCCGAAACGATACTGGCGGATAAGGAGGAGTTCATCCTGCGGCGTCACGGCAATGACGTTGACCCAGGGGCTGGCGGAGAGTTTGTAGAAATCCTTGTGCAGGCCGGAGCGAGGGCATTGCACGTTGGCGGCGAGGAGCGTGAAGACCCGGGTCGAGACGAGGGTCCTTGCATCGCCTGTTGTCCAGGGTGGGTTGCTGGAAGGATCTTTCATGGTAGGGGACTATTCCCACAAATGGGGTCAGGTCTTGTTTTTTGACATTTTCGCGTCGTTTCCATTACAATTACCTTGTGTGCTAGATCGGGAAAAGGGTGCCGAATCGATTTTTCAGCTTGCTGTGCATTGGGACCTCTGGTGAGGAGGGTAATGTGCCGGCGGTAGTGGTGTCGTTTTTAGTCATGATGGAGGCTGGGGAGTTGTTGTGGGTGTTCATGTAAATGATTCGATGGCGGCCGCGGCTTTTTCCTGGATGAGATCCCATTCGGCCTGGATCAAAAGCACAACGCTGTCAATCAGGTCGATCTCGTCGGTATGGGGATGCTGTTGTGAGGCGAGAAGGCGATCGTAAAGTTGGATAAGGCGCTCGGCTGCCTTGTCCCGCGAAAAAGCAAGTGCCGTTTCGCGGGCATGCAGGCGCCACGAATGGAGTTGTTCGAGGTTGTTGAGGGCATTGGTGACGGTTTTGGAGAACAGGTCGATGGAAGCATCCGCGGGCAGGCATCTGCCGTTCCTGCCGTCCCTGATGACATCGTTAACACCGGAAGCACTGAGGGCAATGACCGGGGTGGCGGCGGCCATCGCTTCGGCCAGCACGAGCCCCTGGGTTTCCGACAGTGAAGCGAAGACGAAAAGGTCCATGGCTGCATAGCAATCTGCCAGTTGGGCGCCGATCATGTTGCCCATCATGACGAGTTGTTTTTCGGCGTGGCATTCGCTGAGGATTCTTTTTAGGGCGTTTTCGGCATCGCCGCTGCCGGCAACCAGGAAACGAACATTCCGGTTGCCTTGCAGAACCAGGGCGATTGCCTCAGCCAGATACGGCAGGTTTTTTTCTTTTGCCAGCCGACCGACGTGGCCGATGACCGCCGCATCTTCAGGAATATCGTGTTCACGACGAAATCGTCGGCCATCGCCTGCTTCGAAAAACGCGATGTCGATTCCCGTTGGCAGAACCGTGATATTTGACTGCACTCCCCGTTCGCGCAGGAGCTTTTCGACGGCGGTACTCGGCGCAATAACCTGGTTGCAAAGATTAGCGTAGCCGGTGGCCAGGTTGATGACGAATCGCTTCAACTGCTTTGAGTCGAGCGGTACATAGTGGGTGTACTGCTCATAGAGGGTATGGTGGGTAAAAACCAGCGGCAGTGAAGCGGAGCGCGCGATGCGCAGCGCCGCATCGCCGAGCAGAAAAGGATGGTGACTGTGGATGATGTCGGGATCGAATGCTTCAACGGCGTCGCGGATAAGACCGGGGAGCGGAATACGCACGGAAAAATCGCTGCCGTTAAAATTCTGGATTGCAGGGACCCGAACGACATCTTCTTCGCTGCCTTTCTTCAGGTTTTTGAAGGTCGGCGCAATGATCTGGACACGGTGGCCACGGTTTCTGAGGTCTTCGGCGAAGGTTGTAACCGATCGGGCGACACCGCCGACGTGCGGCAGATAGGTGTTGGTGAACATGGATATTTTCATTCGACCCTCACTGCAATGCTGTGGTAATGTGGTGCGTCAAGAGCGGCAACGCGATGGCCGGGCAGGCTTGCAACAAGCCGCTGCGGCGGCTTGTTGAACCACTGCGGCGACACGCTGACCTCGGCCCCGTTGTCCAGAGCCCTGATGCTCACCTTGATCGGACCAAACGGCGTCGGCGCCGGGCCATAGCTGAGCGTCTGCTGCATGGCGAGCCACTCGGGCAGAATACCTCGGCCGATGATCAGCGAGTCGGATTCTTCAAGGACAAACATGTTGCGCAGCAGCATCAGATATTCGGCCGTCGCCCAGCCGTGCTGTCCGTCCCCCATGCAGCCGCCGCCGGTCAGCGGATGAATCGCTTCGGGCCAGTGGCCGGTCGGCGAGGCAAGGGCCTCGGCTGATTGAAATAAGTGCTTGAATCGCAGATCACCGGCTCGCAGGTACACCTGTGCCAGATCCAGCGTCATGTATATATTGATGCCGGAATGAATCATATCCTGGAAGAAGCAGCCCTTCAGTAGGCAATTATTAAACAGGTAGCCGGCCGTGGCAAGCATCCGTTTGTCTCCCGGCGGAAACAATTGCAGCGGATAGTCGGCGGCAAGGCAGCCGATTGCACCGGAATCGAGACGTCGGTTCGGTGAAGTGGGGATCGCCAGGGTACCTTTTTCTTCGGCCACCAAGGCGATACTGCGCAGCAGGTCACGTTCCATGTCGACCGCTGTTTGGCGGATGTTCTGCTCGTCCTGGGTGCGTCCCCGTGCGGCCATGATGTCGGCTGCTGCGTGAAGACCGGCGACGGCCCAGAAATCGTCCCAGTAGTAGTTGTCGTTCGGCCCGAAATGCTCGGCGCTGAATCCGGGCGGCAGGAGTCCCCGGAGCTTCGGGTCGTCGGTGGATAGGTCACGTTTTCTAGCGATCCACCGTGCCCCTCTACGGATCGGCTCCAGCCAGCCGTCATCGAACGCCCCGCCGCTGAGTAACCGATACCGATTGTAAATCCACAGCACCTGGCCGTTTGCGTCCCACTCTCCGTCCTGGGAGTGGAAAAAACCATCACGTCGCTGCCGATCCACGAACGTGTCAAGGTGATGCCGGCAACGTTCCTGCAGGCCGATGCAGAGCATCGCGTTGAGCATGATGCAAGCGTCCCGGAACCAGAAACGATTGTAGGTATAAGGGCCGGGAATGACCTCGCCGGCGGACAGGTGAATCAAGGTGCGGACAGCGGTTTCGTAGAGAAAACGGGTTTGCCGATGCGGTACCTGCAGGAGGGCCGTGCCGCTTTCGGCTTCGGGCCATGTTTGTGATTTCGTATGCTGCGGACTATCTGTCGCCGGCTTCAGGTCGACTGATAGCGAGAAGTGTTGTTGTCCCGCCTCTGGTTCAAGGCGATATGCGGCTGCCGACGTCACCATGCCGATGCGGCAGGACTGCCGGGTCACTGACGGTGCTTCGGTGAGGCGGTAGAACACGTCACCATCATGATAATCGGAGTAGATGATTCGGTCCGGAGGGGGCTGAAGCCGGACCTCGGTTTTCCCGTTGACGAGCCAGCCGCCCTTGCCCGGAAGCGTTTTGGCTTCCTCAATAAACTGGACACCTTCAGGGTTGCACGGCCGCAGTGCGAAAATCAGCCAACCACCGGCTGCTCCGTCTACGGCCGCCCGCAGATGCAGCCTGGGGCAAGCATTGCTTATGGTCACAAAAGCTTCGGTTATCAGAGCCGCGGTGTCCGACTCGGCCCGGGTAACGATGGTCCGATTGGTGTCGTCGACCAGGTGCTGCCGCACATTTTGCAACTGCGACGGGCAGAGGCTGCCGCCCTCGTCGTCGATGAACCAGCAGTCGATCGACCAGCCGTCGTACAAAGGGGTGACGAGGCCGTGCGGATCGACGATCGGGTAGATCGGCAGGTCCGGTAGCCCCAATGCGGTCCAGTTCCGGTGGGTGAGATTGATGTGAGAAAAGGAAAACGCCCGGGGAATGAATGAGCGGTCCTTCGGGTTGAATTGCCGCTGGACCCAGTAGGGCCAGACCCAATCAAGATTGTGCTGGATGGCTTTGGTGTTCAGCAGACCGCGCGCGTGAAAGACCATGCCGGCACGCAGCAACTCGATGGGTTCCTGAACTTCAGAGGGCTGGGCAAAACTTCTGATTCGCGCGGCAACAGAGAGCGGATCGATGAATTCGTACCGCCGGGCGGCCAGTTTCAGGAGATATTTCCAGGGAAACAATCGCTTGAGCATGGCATGATCACGTGCTTGAATAACCAGGAGCTATTATACTACCATATAAGCGTGGACAGCGTGATCGGCAAAAAATAAATCGCAGGACATCCGGTCCGCCGGGCTTTTCAGATGATGTGCGGTATCTCTGGCGTAACGTGTCGGGACTGGGCATGCGGTTAAAACGAGACGTGGTGAGCGTATAGCAATGCTAGATATTGTCAGAGACTGGTTTAAAAGACATTTCTCCGACCCGCAGGTTGTCATTCTCGCCGGGCTGCTGATCTCAGGTTTCATTGCGGTTTTTTTTGCCGGCAAGCATCTGGTGCCGGTCATTGCCAGTGTGATTATCGCCTATGTGCTTGATGGGATCATTCATCGTCTGCATAAGCTGGGCGTTCCAAGAATGATTGCGGTAATCACCGTTTTTACGATATTTTTCCTTGTTTTGCTGGCGTTGCTTTTCGGTCTTTTGCCGGTTCTCATCCGCCAGGCAACACAGCTGCTGCAGCAGGTGCCCGCCATGCTTTACGAGGGGCAACGGCTCATACTGACGCTGCCCGAACGATACCCGGCCTTTCTCAGCGAGACGGAGATTGAGACCATTCTCAACCAGATCAGGCGGGAAACAATTGCCTTTGCCGACAGCATGCTGCGCCAGACGCTTTCCTCGGTGGTCGGTATTATCACGCTGGTGGTATACATCGTGCTGATGCCGTTGTTGGTTTTCTTCTTTCTCAAAGACAAGGAGCTGATTCTTAGCTGGGCTCGCCGTCATCTCCCGCAGGAACGTGGTCTCGCCGCCCGGGTATGGAAAGGAGTGGATGCCCAGCTCGGTAAATTCATCCGCGGAAAATTCTGGGAGATCCTGATTGTCTGGTTGGTTTCGTATCTCACGTTTCTGTTCATGGGGCTCAATTTTTCGATGCTGCTTGGTTTCTTGGTCGGAATTTCGGTGCTGGTGCCGTATGTCGGTGCTGCCGTGATGACGTTCCCGGTGGCGCTGGTGGCTTATTTTCAGTTTGGTTGGACGGGTGATCTTGCTTGGATCCTGGTTGCCTACTGCATCATCCAGGTTCTAGACGGCAACGTTCTGGTGCCGCTGCTTTTTTCGGAGATGATCAACCTGCATCCCATCGCCATTATCGTCGCCGTCCTTTTTTTTGGCGGCATGTGGGGCTTTTGGGGTGTTTTCTTTGCGATCCCGTTGGCCATTTTGCTTCGGGACGTCATCAATGCCTGGCCGAGAAGGCCGGAGGCCGCCACAGCTGAGCCGGGCCGAGAAGCGCCCGGGGCTTGAACGGTTCGTAAGGATGGTTTGCTGCCTATGGAAAAACGCGCTGTTGAACTGATCAAGCGACTTGATCTGCAGCCGCACCGGGAAGGTGGGTATTTTCGCAGAGTTTTCGAGTCCACCCACCGTGTACTCTGCAGGGACA
>CAZSOA010000146.1:0-8878 GCA_964608305.1 uncultured Desulfofustis sp.
ATGGGCCGGGACCGCCATGATCGCGCCCGTGCCGTATTCCATGAGGACAAAATTGGCGATATAGATCGGTATTTCCTGCCCGTTGAACGGATTACGACAGAAACGGCCGGTAAACATGCCTTTCTTATCGACCTCTCCGGCAACCGGTTTACGCTGTTTTTCGTCGATTACCGAGTCGATGAACGCGCGCAGCTGCGGTTCCCCCTCACCGCCGCCGATCAGGGTGTCGATCAACGGGTGTTCGGGAGCGAGCGACATGAACGTGACGCCGAAGATGGTGTCCGGACGGGTGGTGAAGATGTCGATGGTGCGTTCATCCCCGACGATGGGAAAGGAACAGCGCAGGCCGGTGGATTTGCCGATCCAGTTGTGCTGCATGGTAACCACTTTTTCCGGCCAGCCGCCAAGGGTGTTCAGATCGGCGAGTAACTCTTCGGCATAATCGGTGATTTTGAAGAACCAGCCATGCATGCTGCGCGGCCGCACCTGTTCGTCACAGCGCCAGCAGGCGCCTTCAATCACCTGTTCGTTGGCCAGAACGGTCTGACAGGTTTCACACCAATTGACGGTGGTCACTTTTCGGTAGACCAGACCTTTTCGGTACATCTCCAGGAAAAGCTTTTGTTCCCAGCGATAGTAATCGGCATTGCAGGTGGCGAACTCCCGGCTCCAGTCGTAGGAAAAACCGAGTTTCTTCAACTGCGACTTCATATAATCGATGTTCTCGTAGGTCCACTTTGCCGGATGGGTCCGGTTTTTCTGGGCGGCATTTTCGGCGGGCAGGCCAAAGGCATCCCAGCCCATCGGATGAAGGACGTTGAAACCGCGTAATCGCTTGTACCGAGCAACCACATCGCCGATTGTGTAGTTCCTGACATGGCCCATGTGAATACGACCGGAGGGATACGGAAACATCTCCAGCAGGTAGTATTTCTCTTTTGTTCCGTCTTCGTTTACCTGATAGGTCTGCTGTGTCTGCCAGTGATCCTGCCAGTGCTGCTCGACGCTGCGGAAATCGTATTTTTGTGGAAATCTACTCGGTTCGTTCATGCCTTTCCTCTTGCGCTGCTGTGTACTGAATAGTCGGTGATCCCGGTCAATCTGGCCCGCTCAGTGCGTTTCCTCGTAGGCGCTGAGATTTTCGAACATCGTATATTCCTTTTTGAAGAACAGCCGGACGATACCGGTCGGGCCATTTCGCTGTTTACCGATGATGATCTCGGCTATTCCCCGTTGTGGATTGTCTTCGGCCTTGTTGTAGACCTCATCGCGGTAGATGAAGCAGATGACATCGGCATCCTGCTCAATAGCGCCGGACTCGCGCAGATCAGCCATCATGGGCCGCTTGTCGGTCCGGCTTTCCAGGCCGCGGTTCAGCTGCGACAAGGCCAGCACCGGCAGGCCGTGTTCTTTGGCAAGGGCCTTGAGCGAGCGAGAGATGTCGCTGATCTCCTGGGTACGATTTTCCGCGCTTCTGCCGCGCATGAGCTGCAGGTAATCGACAATAACCAGGCCGATCTGATGTTGTGCGGCAAGCCGCCTGATCTTTGAGCGCATCTCCAAGACCGACAATGCAGGGGTGTCATCGATATAGATGGGGGCGTCGGCGAGCATGCCGACGGCCCGGGTCAAATGCGGCCAGTCTTCCGAATGCAGACGACCGGTCCGAATACGTTGAGAGTCAATGTGGCCGACCGTACTAAGCAGCCGCATGGCCAGTTGCTCCCGGGACATTTCCAGGCTGAAGATGGCCACTCCGGTTTTTTCAACCAGCCCCGCATGCTGGGCGATATTAAGGGCAAAGGCGGTCTTGCCCATGGATGGACGGGCGGCAAGCACGATAAGGTCGGAGGGCTGGAGGCCGGCGGTCAACCGATCGATCTCGCTGTAGCCGGTGGGTACCCCGGTGATCAGCTCTTTACGTTTGTAGAGTTGTTCGATTTTGTCAAAACAACCGGGGATGACGTTTTTGAGCGGCTGGAAGACCGAGGCGTCTTTCTTCCCGGCGATATCGAAAATCGATTGTTCTGCATCGTCGACCAACTGGTCGATGTCGTCCTGTTCTTCAAAGCACCGATTGGCAATATCGCTGCTGACACCGATCAGGTGACGCAGAACCGCCTTTTGCCGGACGATCCGAGCATAAGAGGAGATGTTGGCCGTCACCGGAACGATAGAGGTCAGCGAGGCGAGATATGCTGCCCCGCCCGCTGCGTCGAGCTGGTTGGTGTCGTTCAGCAAGCTGGTTACGGTTACCAGGTCCTGCGGCTCGTTGCGATTGAACAGCTCAACAAGCGCGGTGAAAATGACCCGGTGGCTTTCCCGATAGAAATCATTGGCCGTCACGACCTCCACCACGGCGGCGAACGCTTTGTCTTTGAGCAGAATTGAGCCGAGTACCGATTGCTCGGCCTCGATATTGTGCGGAGGAACGCGACTGCCGATACCTTTTTGCGGGGCAGCTGAACTCTGATGTGGATCGTTCATAAGCGCCGATGCCGGAGTGAACCCATGGTGCTGTCTAATATAACCAGACTGCAGAGTCAAAATAAAAAAAACACCGAAACAGGCGAACTGCTGCCGGTGTGTTCAGCAATGCTGAGCGTCGTCTCACCACAGCCCGTGAACCGGTGTCGCTCGCGGGCCATGGTGACACCGTGAACGGGTTCAGCCTTCGTTCTGTTGCGCCGCTACCTTGATCGTGATCTCGGCAAAGAGATCGAAGCCCACCTTGACGGAAACCTGCCGTTCGCCAAGGCTCTTGATCGGCTCGCCAAGCAGGATGTTTTTCCGCTCGACGCCGATCTTTTAGGCGGTGAGACGGTCGAAAATATCATTGACAGACACCGATCCGAACAATTTGTCATCACTGCCGACCAGTGCTTCAAATTCAAGAACAAGGCCGTGCAGCTTCTGGTAAACTGACTGGGCCTTTTTCTGTTCGTCGGCGAGGCGGGCCAGGATGGCCGCTTTGTTCTTCTCGAGTACCGCCAGGTTGGCCGGCGTAGCCAATACCGCTTTGCCTTGCGGCAGCAGGTAGTTTCTGGCGTAGCCGGGCTTCACTTTGACCACATCGCCTTCCCGGCCGAGGGTGTCGATGGTTTCTTTCAGTATGAGTTCCATGATCTTACCTCATATCGGTTATGCTTGATTACAAGCAGAAAAAATTCAGGGTTTCGGTTGCTCCTGGTCGTCTGGTAACGGTTGATCGTCATGTTTCAGGCGACGCATGTCGAACCAAACGTCGGCAAGTCCGACGGTGAGGAGCAAAATGGTGCCGATTGACTGAAACAGCATCATGCCGTAGATAAAAAATCTCAGGAGGAGCGGCGTTCGCCATTTATGCAGGAAAAAAGCAAGAATGGCAAACCCTTGGAAAATGTAAATCAGGCTGAGTACAATCAGCAGGTTGATGCCGATTAACCGGGATCCGCTGATCGGCAGCATGACCAGCAATGCTGCCGCGATAAACAGCCAGACAAGCCGATCCGGTAATTGCCAGCGGATATGGTCAACCCATGGTTGATAGTCGGTCAGTCGCCTGGTCAGGCGATTTCCGGTAAGCATGGCAAACCAGGTAATAAAGAGCGCCATGCTGCAGATCAACGACGGCAGCACCTTGGGCAGTATCGTTTTCATCTGCTGAAGAGATTGTTCCAGCAACAGCATTGTTTCCGGTGCAAACGAATCACTCTGCCGATACAGGGCGAGCGCTGTCTCCACATCATGTTCGAGCGCATTGAGAAAGGCGGCGATCAGATTGTTCCCAAAGAACAGACTTTGCCCGGCTACCAGGAACAGGCTGAAGACGATGAGCGCCAACGAGCCTTTCAGGCCCGATAAGGTCGGTGAATCGTTTTGCAGAGCTGAGTGAGCCAGCATATATCCGGTCGGGATCAAGGCTGCGGCCAGCATCACTGCCGTCAAGGTGCCGATCAGAATGCCGATGATCACCGCGACAATCGTCCCGGCGAGAACCAGGCGGAAGCCGTGTTGCCAGCGGTACATGGCGAACAGTACCGCGGTCGGCACAAAAAAATAGAGCCAGCCAAACAGGGCTCCCTGTACTCCCGGCAACAACATGATCAGGGCAAACAGCAGGCTGAACTGCAGCTTCCTGTTCTCCATGATCCTCCCTGGTGACTTATCGTCCACTGGTGTCTTTGATTGTCTGCGAACCGTTTAGCCCTGGGTATTTCCCTGGTAGGGAAGCAGGGCGATTTGCCTGGCCCGTTTAACGGCGCTGCAGAGATGACGTTGATGGGTTGCACAGGTTCCGAGGATCCTGCGGGGGATGATTTTACCTCGCTCAGTGACGAAATTGCGCAGCGTTCTGTAATCCTTGTAATCGATGGTCAGTTCTTTATCCATACAGAAGCGGCAGACTTTTTTCCGAGAAAACAGTTTTCGTTGTGGTCTTACTGCCATGATATATCTCCTTGAGGCGGCGCTTCGGCCGGCGTTTTATTAGTTGTTGTCGTCCTGGTTGTCGCCATCGTGCTTATCGTCCTGCTCGCCATCGTCATCGCCATCGTCATCCTGACCGACTGCGCTTGCTTGTGCGGCAGCCGTTTCCTGAGCAGTCGTGATCTCATCAGCAGAGATCGTGTCGGCGATTTTTACCGAGAGGTATTTCAGGACAGCGTCGTCAATGCGAAATTTTCGCTCAATCTCAGCCACTGCCGCTGGGGTGCCGGCAAAGTCGCAAAAGACATAGAAGCCTTGCAGCTCTTTTTTGATCGGGTAGGCGAGTTTTCGCATTCCCCACTTGTCCAGGTAGATAATCGTACCCTGTTCCTTCCGGATGACCTCGTTGGTGTTGTCAATCACGGCGTTGATCTCATCTTCGCTCAGGGATGGGCGAAGAATGTAGACCTGTTCGTACCTTCTCATGTGTTCCTCCTCGTGGACGGGTGTCGGGCGGCTCTGCCGCCTCTGGTTCGGCCCTCGCTTTCCGTACAGCATGCAGAGAGCGAAGAGGGATAGTAAACGAGACGGCCGGGCCTCTCCCGGGCGTCTGCGAACCTTACATTCTATTCTATTATCTGAACGAAAGTCAATTTTTTTCCTGATTCAGGAGCGCAGAGCCAGGTGATAACGGCAATTGTGAGCCGGAATCATGATCGCGCGTCATTGACCGCACGGCCACAGGTTCTCGGAAAGACAGGCGCCCCTGATTCGCGACACAGGGGTGTGGGGGAGGCAACGGGTTCATGAACCGTTCATTGTTTGCCGGCTTTTTCCTGCTGTTTAATGCGCTGCCATTGTTCGGTCAGTGCCTGGTCGTCGAGCATGGCAGTGCCGGCAAAGACATGGGGGTGGCGTCTGATCAGTTTATCATGAATAGAACGCACCACATCCGCCAACGAGAAATGTTGCTCGGTTTCATTGATTTCAGCAAGAATGATGATCAGATAGAGGAAATCGCCAAGTTCTTCGCAGAGATTTTGCCGATCATCAGCGACGATAGCTTCCATGATTTCATTGAACTCTTCCTGGAGATAGTGGGTCAACGACCGGGTGTCTTGTCTGCGATCCCAGGGGCAACCGGATGGCTCGCGCAATCGTCTCACTACCGCGACCAGTTCGGAAAATTGACGGGTTGTGTCGGCATCGTTCTTCATGCAGTGCTCCTTTGGCCGTTCATGTCCGTTTCCTGCCGCCGCGACAACGTCGATTGCCTGGAAAAACACCTCGAACCGTTGCGGAAGGCTTGAAAACAGACCGTTTTTCGTGTAATCCGGCCGAAAAATGTTGACATTCGCCACCTGACCAACTAAGTAGTCTAGGCGCAGCGTGGTATTGCTGAGATAGCATATTAATCCCGATTCGATCGGCTGTTTGCAACGAACGTCGTATTCCGGGCAGCCGGTCGCAGCGCTTATGCGCGATAACCAAAACAGAAAAGAGAGGTTTTGAAAAGTGATAGGAGCAGATAAAAAACAAAAGTTATTGTTGGAAAAGCATAAGGACATCGCCCGTATCGATCAGGAATCGAAACGAACGCATGGATGGTATGTGCGGGTTCGCTTCAAGGGAAGAACCCATTCCAAATTCTTTTCGGATCGCAAATGCGGCGGACGCTATTCCAGTCTGCTTTCGGCTATTTCCTGGCGTGACCAGACCGAACGAAAACTCGGCAAGGTGCGAACCAACAAACATATGGTGACGGTCAGCAATTCCGGTACCGGCGTCGTGGGCGTCCGGCTCAATGAGAAATTGAATCGGTATGAGGTCAGCTGGGTCACCCCGCAGGGCAAGCAAGGCAAAACTTCGGTATCTATCAAAAAGCACGGGAAAAAGGCAGCATTCGAGCGGGCCTGCGAGATACGGAAGAGTCGGGAGACGGCGCGTCTCGGCATGTAATAAGGCAGAAGCGCACAAAAGGCGGCTCTTTCTCTGAGGATCGGAATGGAGCCGTTGTGAAAAACGTGTCTTGACAGAGTTTGATGAGTCTTGCTATATTGCTCTGTTTATTTGATCCGTGAAGTAGAACCATCAAGTTTATGTCTGGATGAGGCTTATATCATGTATGCAATAATCAGGACCGGAGGAAAACAGTACCAGGTTTCCGCCGGGGAGCAGGTAAGGGTCGAGAAGATCGAGGGAAACGTCGGTGACACCGTCAAACTCGACGACGTGTTGTTGATTGCCGACGGTGAATCGATAACGGTCGGCAAACCGGTGGTTGCCGGTGCGCACGTGACGGCGACCATCGCCGAACAGGGTAAACACAAGAAAATCAGAGTCTTCAAGAAGAAGCGTAGAAAAGGATATCGGTTGACCAGAGGGCATCGGCAGGCATTTACCGCCTTGAAGATTGCTGAAATCAATTCCTGATCCTGCTGTGTTTTTTCGGGCTGACAAGCGATAAGGAGTGTATCATGGCTCATAAGAAGGCAGGCGGTAGTTCCCGGAACGGCCGCGACAGTCAAGGACAGCGACGGGGAGTTAAGAAATTCGGTGGTGAGACGGTCAGAGCCGGTAATATCATCGTCAGACAACTCGGCACTAAAATTCATCCAGGAACCAACGTCGGCTGCGGTCGCGACTATACCTTGTTCGCCAAGATCGACGGTGTTGTAACGTTTGAGGAATTCGGCAAGGACCGAAAGCGGGTCAGCGTTTATCCTGCCGCTTGATGGCAAAGCGCTGACGAGCCGCCCGGAAGAGCGGTTCTTCGTTACCGACTCGATCATCGCGAAATGCGGTGGTCGAGTTTTTTTTTATTGTCTGTTGCGGGCTGTGCACGCAGGGCGTCTCCTGAAACGCTTGGCAGCCCGATAAATCATTGGTGCCGGTAGATTGTGCCATGTCATTTGTCGATGAAGCGAAATTTTTTGTCAAGGCCGGCGATGGCGGCAACGGCTGCGTTAGTTTCCGCCGGGAAAAATATGTCCCGAAAGGCGGGCCGAGCGGCGGTGATGGTGGGCGCGGCGGAAATGTGATAATCAGGGCATCGCGGCAGCTCCATTCACTCATCGATTTTCGTTTTCGCAGCCACTTCAAGGCCGAGCGCGGCCAGCATGGTATGGGCAAGGATCGACATGGTGCCAAGGGCAAGGATTGTCTCATCGAGGTGCCGGTTGGTTCGATTATCACGATTGATGACGGCGCGATTGTGGCCGACCTGGTTGAGGATGGACAAGAAGTTATCGTTGCCCAGGGCGGCAGCGGCGGTCTCGGTAACATGCATTTTGCCACCGGAGCGAATCGTACACCGCGATTTGCCACGAAAGGAGGGAAGGGCGAGGAGTACTGGTTGCGAATCGAATTGAAACTGCTCGCCGATATCGGCCTGGTCGGACTCCCCAATGCCGGGAAATCGAGCTTGCTGGCGATGTTGTCGGCAGCCAATCCGAAGGTTGCCGATTATCCATTCACAACACTTGAGCCGCAACTGGGTGTCCTGCAGGACCCCGGCCATGATCCGTATATTATTGCCGACATTCCCGGCTTGATCGAGGGAGCGCACCAGGGGATTGGCCTTGGCCACGCTTTTCTGCGACACCTCGAGCGAACGTCACTTATCGTTCATGTTGTCGATATATCGAGCGATTCGTATACCAGGGAGATGCAGGTCATAGAGCGGGAAGTGGGGTCATACCGCCGAGACATGGTCGACCGAGTGAAAGTTCTGGTATTGAACAAAATCGATCTGGTCGACCCGGACATGGTGGCGGAGATCGTCGACGGACTGGGCAGTGGCCACCGCACCATCTGCACGGTATCGGCTTTGACCGGGCAGGGTATCCCTGAGCTGAAACGGACGCTGATCGCTCTGTTGGCCGAGCCGGGTGCTCCAGATCAAACCGAGGCCCTTGCATAGGGTGATCCGGCATGATAGCAAGAGATGAGGGGCTCTACCTCCGGCAGACCCTGTTCGATAAGGCGCGAAGAATCGTCATCAAGGTCGGGAGTGCGGTGTTGACTGATGAACACGGTCTGGCTCGACCGGTTATCGATCATATCGCCCGCGACCTATCGTTTCTGCACACAACCGGCCGTGAAGTGATTCTGGTCAGTTCCGGAGCGGTGGCAGCCGGCCGGAAGCGGCTGGGCAGAACCTGTCCGCCTCATCCCGGTATGAAAGAAAAACAGGCCTTGGCCGCCATCGGGCAATCCTGTTTGATGCAGACCTATGATGCGGCTTTTTCCGCACAGCACCAGAATATTGCACAGGTATTGCTGACCCACAGTGATCTCGCCAAACGTGAACGATATCTCAATGTCCGCAACACGTTGTTGACGCTCTTGCGCTGGCGGGTCATTCCGATCATTAATGAAAACGATACGGTATCGGTCAAAGAACTTCGCTTCGGCGACAATGATATGCTGGGCGCCCATATCTGTAACCTGATCGAAGCGGATATGTTCA
>CAZSOA010000147.1:0-8848 GCA_964608305.1 uncultured Desulfofustis sp.
ACGTGAATGTTGATCACGTCGGCCCCGACCATTTCTGCAAGAAAACCCTGATACACCAGTTCGCGAATAGAATTGGCGACGACCTGCGGGTTCGGTGATGCGAGTACGACAAACTGATCCGGGTGAAAACTGAGTCGGATGTCGTGTTGCCTGGCGTAGCGGCGGGTCTGTGCGAGGCGAGTGACAATTTCGTCATTTTGAGCAAGGTCCTCCAAGGCATACCCCACATCCGGATGGGTCATGCGGGGGAACAGCGGCGACATGATGCGGAACGCTCCGATGCCAAGGCGGTGAACCGTCTGTACTGCCTGTAACAGATTTTCGGCATTGTTCAGGCAGATCTCCGAGAGCCGCCGCAATTGTTCGGTACGATCAAACCTGCCCAACACCGTAGCGGTGGTGGTGCGGAAAGAGATCGCTTCTTGCTTGAACAGGCAACACAGACCAAGACGCAGGTTCATGACGTAGATGGGATCGCGCCGGTAAGACCAGCTTCCTCCTCTTTAATCGCTCAGCTTTTACACAACGGATTCCATGGTGAGAAACCCTCAAGCCTCGGATTCATTCCGTTCAGACAGGAATATTTGTAACAAAGTAGGAATGATTATTAAATTAGGCCAGTTTTTTTGACAAGTGAAAGTATGTATCAGATTATCGGGAAAGAAACGGGATTTAAGAGAAGGTCGTTGTGCAGCCTGCAGGGCGGCCGCCCCGTTCTTCCAGTTGAAACTGTCAACATGGTTTGTTCTGAGAAAAACCTTGTTTGGCTGACATGATAGACGTTGGTACGTCTCGTTCGATTAACCCCAGCAGCATGGCATGATGCATCGCACAGATTGTCCTCTTTGCAAAGAAGGTAATACCGATCGATTGCCGCTGATTGATAGACTGTGAGGACCGTGTCAGATGGTAGAGTTGCAGAGAATATATATCCCTATGGTATTGCATTTTATAATTGAGATTTCCTATTTGACAGATCCTTTCTTTCGATAGTAGGTTGCCCGGAGAGGTGTTTGCCTGTCAAGCAACGACACGTGGAAAAGATCTTGAGGAAATTTACATGAAAAAGGTTGTCTCGATCGCGCTTGCCATCGTTCTGCTCCTCATCGGCTCATTGACCTGTGGGGCAGAGCACCGATCTGGCGTCGTTACCCTGACGGTTGATCTTTCTCACCAGCCGAACGAAAAGGAAACCAGATTGTGGATCCCTTACCCGGTGTCAGATGGCCGTCAGACCATTTCGGATATCAGCACGGCAGGGAACTTTGCCACATCTGGTGTCTACACCGATCGGGACAACGGGACGCCGATCCTTTATGCCGAGTGGCCGAAGGGCGCCGATAGCCGGACGTTGGTCTTGTCTTTTACGGTGGAGCGCCAGGAGATCCGTCAAACGGGTTTGCCAAGTGTCGAGCCGGCCTGGAACCCATCCGATTATGCTCAATACCTGAAATCGACCAGCCTCGGACCTGTTGATGGAGAAGTGAAAAAACTGGCAGATGCGCTTGTCGTCGGCAAAAAGACGGTTCTGGAAAAGGCTCGGGCTCTGTATGATTGGACGGTTGATACCATGTATCGGGATCCCGAGACAATAGGCTGTGGGACAGGCGATGTCTGTCTGTTGCTGAAAAAACCCGGCGGAAAATGTACCGATATCTCCTCGGTCTTTATCGCGTTGTGTCGTGCTGCTGGGATTCCGGCGCGCGAGTTGTTCAGTGTTCGTCTCGGTAAAAAGGATCAAGAAGATATCACCACCTGGCAGCATTGTTGGGCTGAGTTCTTTCTGCCCGGCTATGGGTGGGTTACCGCTGATCCGGCAGATGTCCGCAAGGCAATGCTGGTCGAAAATCTCACGTTGGAGGACGAGAAGACAAAGGCGTATCGGGAGTTTTTCTGGGGTGGTGCCGATCCTTATCGTGTGGTCATTGCACAGGGACGGGATGTGGTGCTCAATCCTCCTCAGGCAGGCCCCCCGCTTAACACCTTTGGCTACCCGTACGCTGAAGTTGGCGATCAACAGGTGGACTTTTATGATCCAAAGGGATTCTCCTACACCTATACGTTTCAAGCGCTGTAACGGGTGGGGTCAGTCCTGTACGATCGAAAGCATTTGCAAGGAACATGGGTATGCTCAACGTAACCGCCATGGCCAATGATAAACTGGTCAATTATCTGAAAGAAAACAAGATTTCCTCAGCGATTCGGGTATCCCTGATGCAGGGAGGGTGCTCCGGCCCGGCCTTGGGGCTCTCTCTTGACGAGGAGCGACTGCAGGACGAATCATTTCACATTGACGATTTGACTTTTGTCGTTGAGAAGAGCCTCCTTGAGCAATGTGGAGGAATCAGTGTCGATTTTATCGAGGCTGGGAGTCGCTCCGGATTCACCATTTCTTCTGCCAACCCGCTTCCGGTGAGCAGTGGCGGGTGCAGCTCAGGATCCTGCGGGTCGAGAGGGTGCTGCCACTGACCTTCGATTGGTAGCCATAGCTGAATCGGTAAGAGAGGGTAAAGGAACCTGATTATGAAACGAAACAGAAAGATCGTTGTGTTGTGCCATTGCCTGCTCAACTCGAACGCCAAGGTGGCTGGTTTGGCCCAGTATGGCGGGGCCTTTGCACCGCAGGTAGAAAAATGTCTGGCATCCGGCGCCGGCATCATCCAGTTACCGTGTCCGGAAACCACCTATCTCGGGTTGCAACGGTGGGGAATGACCAGGAACCAGTACGACACCCCTTTCTATCGCCGCCACTGCCGAAACCTGCTCGCGCCATATCTTGACCAGATTCTCGAATACCGAGAACACGGCTACCACATCGAGGAAGTGGTCGGCGTCGATGGCAGTCCCAGCTGTGGTGTACACGTTACCTGTGAAGGCTATTGCGGCGGTCTTGTTGATGACCAGCCTTCCCCGTCAATTCAGCAGGTAGCGGGGAAAGGGGTCTTCCTTGGGGAGTTGTTCGCGATGCTCCAGGAAAACGACATCGCTCTGCCGTTTTCCGCTATCGATGAAAACAACCCCCGGTGAGACGACTGGTTCAGACCGACAAGCCGCACGAGATACCATGACCGGTCAGTGTTCTGAACTGTCTGCCCTGATAGCCTCGTTGCTGGCGTTGGAGCGGCACGTTGTCGGCATCACGTTCCTGGTGAACCGGGATGCGTACGACAAGGCGTCGGCTACACCGATGCGTGCCAAGATCGCCTATTGCGTGATGGTCAAGGCCGCCATGGCCGGGAGAAGCGTGAAATTGGCCGCTCCGTTTTCCGGGTGCAACGGCGGCAGCAGGGCGCTCGGATTCACCCCTCCGACAGAGGCCTTTCTCAGCGGTCAGCTCTATGGTGGTTTCGGGTTGTACCGAGACCAGTCGATCAGCCAGCAGGTGGCTGGCGGCATGACGGTGCGCGGATCGGCCTGTTATGGAGTCCTCGCCCAGCCTCTCGAGAACTATGGCGACGACATGCTGCCCGATGTGGTGATTATCGTTACCGATGCCAGAAATGCGATGCGTCTGGTGCAAGGCTATACCTATCATCACGGTGCTCAGCCGGTCATGAAGATAGCCGGCAATCAGGCCCTGTGCAGCGAATGCACGGCCCATCCCCTGGAACGGGACCAGATGAACGTGTCACTGCTGTGCTCGGGAACCAGGTTTCTCGCCCGCTGGAAAACCCATGAACTGGCGATCGGACTGCCATTCAGCGCCTGTGCCGCGACCGTGGACGGCCTTCTTCACACGGCCGATGCCGTCGAGCTGGATCCTGCAAAAGAGGCTATTCGGGAACGACTCCTCGACCGGGGTCTTGCCGATCCAGGCTTTCGCCTCGGGTATACCTATTACACCGATCTCGAGAAGAAAAAGAAGTTGCAGCCCCGCCAATCGTCATGAACCAGGCCAACCCGCATTTCCTGCCCCCGGTACCTTCCGAGCTGGCGAAATTTGTCGTCAGTGGATTGCGCCATGCGTTCATCAGTGAATCAGACAGCCCGGTTTCGGTCATCGGCGATGTATCATTTTCGGTGGGGTCCTGCGAATTCGTGGCGGTAGTCGGGCCCAGCGGGTGCGGCAAGAGCACCCTGCTCAATATCATGTCGGGCCTGCTTGCCCCCCAGTCCGGCTCGGTGACCCTCGATGGCCGCCGGATAACCGGCATTACCCCGAGAATCGGCTATATTTCCCAATCGGACAGCCTACTCCCCTGGCGCACCACCCTGGCCAACGTCGAACTCGGCATGGAATTGCGCAAGGTGCCGAAAGCTGAGCGCCGAGACAGGGCTTTGGCCCTTATCCGTCAAGCGGATCTGGCTGGGTTTGAAAACGCCTACCCGTATCAGCTGTCGGGTGGCATGCGCAAGCGCGTCGATATCATCAAGGTCCTGGCCATGGAACCGGAGATCATCTTCATGGATGAGCCCTTTGCCTCGCTTGACGTCTTCACCCGCGAGATGCTGCAGAGTTATATCCTCTCTTTATGGCAGACCATGCAGCGTACCGTTCTCTTCATCACTCACGATCTGACCGAGGCGATTCTGTTGTCGGACCGGGTGCTCATTCTGACGCGACGGCCGGCACGGGTCAAGGCCGAGCACCCCGTGCCTCTGCCACGGCCGAGAATCCCGGCCGAATTGCGTTTCAATCCGGCCTTCATCGAACTGCACAAGCGAATCTGGAATGACTTGCAGGACGAAGTGCAGTGCGGGGGAGCGTCATGAAGATCATCGCTCTGGACGCCCGCGGTAGCGTGATGCAGACGTTTCTCCGTGTCTTTCTGTTCCTGGCCCTGCTGGCGGCATGGGAGCTGTTGGCAGCAAGCGGCGTGATCAATCCCTTCTACAGCAGTCAACCAAGCCATGTGCTTCGTGATCTTCCCCAGTTTTACCGGGAAGGGGATTTGCTTAAACATGCCGGGGTAACCCTGGCGGAGGCGCTGTGGGGATTGGCGTTCGGAACCTTGTTCGGCATTGTCATCGCCTTCCTGCTCGGACTCTCGGATCTGCTCGGCAAGGTGATCGAGCCATTCATCACCGCATTGTACGGAATTCCCAAATTGGCCCTGGCACCCATTTTCGTGCTGTGGTTCGGCCTGGGCCTGGAATCGAAAATCATCATGTCCAGTCTCCTGGTATTTTTCCTGGTATTTTTCAGTACCTATGGTGGCATCAAGAGCGTCGATCGGACGATCCTTACCTCGGTCCGGCTCATGGGGGCAACGCAAGTGCAGATCATCGGCAAAGTCATCCTGCCTTCCTCCGTCCCCTGGATACTCGCCGGTATCCGAGGCAGTCTGGGGGCATCGCTGATCGGCGCCATCGTTGGCGAGTATATGGGTGCCAGCGCCGGGCTCGGCTGGGTCATCTCTTCCGCCACCTCATTTTTCCGGGTGGATCGGGTGATGTCCTGCATCTTCATCCTCTTTGTCGTGGGGATCATCTTCAACATGATTCTCAAGCATGTCGAAAAACTGTTGCTCAAATGGCGGCCACCGCTCGATTACAGCGGCACCTTATAGCTTTCTGGCCGGGCTCCCGGTACCGGCTCTTTCAATCCATGACACCATTACGGAGGATCGTGAAGATGAAGAAAACAACGAAGTGGTTCGGTCTGTTCGGGCTGTTCCTGCTGCTCCTGGCCCAACAGGTCGCCGCTGCCGAGAAAGGTCAACCGGCAGGGGTTCCGGTTGCGTTGACCCCGCTGACGGTGGCCGAATTACGCAGCGAATTCTGGCTGCCGGCATATCTTGCTGAAACGCTCGGCTTTTATAAGGAAGAGGGGCTGGCTGTCACCTTCATCACCACCAAAGATGGCCCGGTGGCCTTTCAGGGGATGCATGCCGGTAGCGCCGATCTGACCATGCTCAGTACCGAACCGGTGCTCCGGGCACAGGCGCAGGGGCTCGAATCGATCATCATCATGGCCCTGTTGACCAACAAACCCTACATGTTCGTCGGGTCGTCGGCGATTACCGATGTGAAGCAATTGAAAGGCAAGACCATTTTCGCCGGTGCTCCGGGATCGGCTCCCCACTCGTTCGCCCTGTCGATTCTGGCCAAGGAGGGAATGAAGGACACCGATGTCAACTGGGCGCAAATGGATTATGGGGCATCACTGGCGGCTCTGGAGAAAGGACACGTCGATGCGACCTACATCCGCTCAACGGCCAAAAAAGAGGTGGCGGCAATCGGCGCCAATATCCTCGTCGACGTCTCTGATCCACAGCAGCATCAGAAGATTTATGGGACTTCACGGTACGAATCGACCATAGTCACCGGCACCAAAAAGTTTGTCAGTGAACATCCTGAGACCATCCAGAAGTTCGCCAACGCCGTCGTCCGAGCAATGATCTGGCTCAACCAGAATAGTGACGAAGCCGCGGCGGAGAAGGCTCTGCCGATGTTTCCTGCAGGAAATATGGCCGCCCACAATATCGGCTATCTGCGCCCGTCACTTTCCGTTGATGGCTTCATCACCCCGGAGGGGCATGCCACCATCGTTTCTTTCTGCCGGGCGGAGAAGATCATCGATCGGGATATTCCCTACGAAGAGGTCATCGATATGTCCTTCGTGAAGAAAGCCTACGAGCAGTTCAAGTAAACACCTCCCAGCTGAGTCAGCGCGGTTTTTTTTCACCGCTTCTGTCAGGTCAGCCAAACAATCCGGCACCGTTTCCGATCATGGAAATGGGTGCCGGATTGTTTATACGCCTTCATCAACAGACCAGGCGATACTGAATATCGTATTGCCTTATGTCGCGAAAAACACATCTGCGATCGGATGATAAAGTGTTGCCTGGATGAAACCGATCGAATACGCTGGAATGACAGGGTGATGGTTTGTCCCGGAGGCCAAATCAGTCAGAGGTGTTTCAGGGTGTGCCCAATCCGCTGATACTGATTCAGAAAGGAGAGCAATGATGAATCGGGAAATCTCTGAAGAAAAAGGGTTGAACGATTGCCGACGGTGGTGGCTGCTGCCGGTCGTGGCGCTGCTGGTTTCTCTGCTGGCCGGAGCTGCGCAATCGCAGGTCCTGACCTGGGATGAGGTCGTGATCGAGGCTCGCGGCCAGACGGTAGATTGGTACATGTGGGGCGGCAGTCCGGCGGTGAACGCGTATGTGAACGGCTATCTGGCAAGGGAGTTGAAAGCGCGGTACGATATCACGCTGCGCCAGGTGCCGGTCAAGGATATCGCCGAGGTGGTCAGCAAGCTGGTGGTGGAAAAGCAGGCCGGCAAGGACAGCGGCGGCAGTGTCGATCTGATGTGGATCAACGGCGAGAATTTCCGTACCTGTATCCGCCACGGCCTCCTCTATGGACCGTTTGCCGATCGATTGCCGAACCAGCGTTACGTGGACTGGAGCAGTCCGACCGTGGCCAACGATTTCGGAACCCCGGTGGAAGGGATGGAATCGCCCTGGGGCAGTGCCCAGGTGGTTATGATCTACGATGCGGCGCGAATCCCCGAGCCACCCCGATCCATGCAGGCGCTGCTCGACTGGATCAAGGCCAATCCGGGTCGGTTCAGTTATCCGGCTCCACCTGATTTCACCGGTTCCGTTTTCGTCCGCCATATCTTTTACCATGTGGGCGGCCCTGCGGAGCGGTGGCAGGGTGACTACACCGGGGCTGAATTGCAGGCCGCCGCCGATGCCACCTTTGCGGTGTTGCGGGATCTGCGACCGTCGTTGTGGCGGGGCGGCAGCACCTATCCCGATTCCCCGGTGCGGATGAACACCCTGTTTGCCGACGGAGAACTCGATTTTTCCTTCTCCTACCACCAGGGAGAGGCCTCCCGCGCCATCCACGATGGGTTGTTCCCGGAAACGGTGCGGACCTTTGTGTTCAACGAAGGGACGATCGCCAATACCCATTTTGTCGCCATCCCGTTTAATGCCAGAGACAAGGCGGCGGCGATGGTGGTTGCCGATTTTCTGCTTTCTCCTGAGGCCCAACGGGAGAAAGCCGTTCCGGAGGTATGGGGTGATTTCCCGGTCGTCAGCCGGGACCGATTGCCTCCCGAGTGGCAGCAGCGATTTGCCGATCTGAATCGTGGCCCGGCTACCCTCGATGATAGTGTTCTGCAGTCACACCAGCTGCCTGAACCCCCGAGTGAAATCCTGATCCATCTCGAGCAGGGGTGGGAGGAGCAGGTATTGAAGAACCGATGATGAATGGTTCCCGGGCATCCGGGACGGTCGTTCCCGACGGACGTCCCGCATCGGCTGGACGGCTGATCATGCTGCTTGGTCCAGCCGTGCTGGTCGTCGGGCTTCTCTTTATCGGCGGATTGGTTCTGGGCGTGTTGCAGGCGCTCGGCTGCGCGCCCGGTCAGGGTGTCGCTTCCCTCACAGTTGAGCACTTCCGCCGGGTGCTCGTCGACCCTGAGTTGTTCACCAGTTTTGCCCTGACCTTTTATATTGCGGCAACCTCGACGATCATTGCCGGCCTGGTAAGCGTTGCGCTGGCCCTGACCCTGGTATCCCTGGAATCACGGAGCCGGATCGTCTCCTTTCTGCTGCAGATCCCGTTGACCGTACCCCACCTGGTTATCGCCATTGCCGTTTTGTTCTTGCTCACGCCGTCGGGCCTGGTCGCCAGGGCCCTATCGTCACTGGGCTTGGTTGCCGATGCAGCGTCGTTTCCGCTATTGGTCAACGACCGGTTCGGTATTGGCATCCTGGCCGTCTATGTCTGGAAAGAGATCCCGTTTATCACCTTGATGCTGCTGGCGGTGCTGAAGAATATGGGTAAAGAGTTGGTGGAGGTCGGAGCCACCTTGCGCGCCAATGCCCGGCAACGCTTCTTTCATATCACTTTGCCGATCATCACCCCGGTGCTCGCCGCCTCCGGG
>CAZSOA010000148.1:0-8846 GCA_964608305.1 uncultured Desulfofustis sp.
CAGCATATAAGTATATATTTATATGCTGATTGATTAAGTGTGGATGACTTTGCTCCTGACTCCTCTGAGAAACGACACATCCTTTTGAGTGATTACGGCGGTGTCAAGGAGGCCGGTTGCTATCATTATTTCAGTGAGCAGGCAGACTGAACGGCTTGCTCAAGAGCGGTGATACAGAGGAAAACACGGATGTCCAAAAGCGTGTCGACGAGTATGGATCTGGAGCGTCTGCCGGCGGATCTCTTGCAGCGAACTGCATTTTTAGCCAAAAGCCTCTCCGATAGCAATCGACTGCGGATATTGCTGCTCATCAGCACTGGCAAGCGATCGGTATCGGCCATTGTTGAGCAATTGGCTTTGTCACAACCGCTTGTTTCTCATCACCTCAAGGAATTGAAGCGATCGCTGCTGGTCCGGGTCGAGCGGGCCGGGCCGTTTATTTACTACGAACTCGCCGATGAGCGGATCGTCGAAATCGTGCAGGTACTCAACGATGTGGCGACAGATCTGCTTGCTGATCGGAAAACTTTTTAGGCAGTTGAGGGGTGTGTATGGAAAAATTGTACTCATTCATTGCTGAAATGCCTCCTGAGCAAGCATTGTTGGCCATCACTCCGGTTGTCGGCCGGCTGCTGGCGGATCTGGATGATGGTGCGCGGGAGCGGTTTTTTATGGAACTGATCGGCCGGTCCGACGGTGACAAGATTGCCGGTATGGTCCACCTATGACTGGCTGAATGCATGGGCGAAGGTGTCGACCCAACCCAGATGTGCCGAAGCCTGGTGGACAAAGTAACCCAGTCGGAGCAGCTACGCGCGATTGCCGATCCTGAGTTGCTGGTACTGTTCGAGGATTGGCTCGAAGAGCTTGAAAGCGAGGTCGCCGACATGCTTCGCAGACACGACCCGGTAACAGTCGATGAACTCGCCGACCGACTCGGGGTATCGCGGCGGGGTGCTGCATTTCTGTTGGCCAAACGGGCCAATGCGATGAACCGGGAAAACGAGGAGGATCGCTTATGAGAAGGTCGACGTCATTGCTCACGGCGGTGACAGCCGTGCTGGTGACCATAATCGCGGTCTGGTATCTGCAAGGTTCGGTCGCACCGACGCAAGCCACCTGGGACGATGTGCTGGCCGAAGCGGCCAGCGGCGGTTACCGGTTGATCACCACCGATGAACTCGCGAAACGATATCTGGCGGACCCGGACGGGCTGCTGCTGATCGACACCCGGCAGGAATGGGAGCATCGCAGCGGCCATATTGAACGGTCGCTCCATTTTCCGATGGAACCAACCAGGTGGGCGCGCTGGCGTAAGTCATCAGAACTCAAGGAACTGCTTGGTCCGGATCTCGATCAGGTGCTCGTGTTCTACTGAGCTGGTCTGACCTGAGTCCGCAGTGACTCGGCGGCCCGGGTGGCCGTCTCGCTCGGTTATCGAAACGTCTATCGTGATCCGTACGGGTACCCTGACTGGCATGAGCGGGGGCTGCCCAGTGTCGTCAGTCCTGCAGGTCTTGTCTCGCTTGCTGAGGCCAGCGAGCGGGAGTTTGAGGGGCGCTCACTCCAGGGTTGGGCGATGGTCTGGACGCTGCTTGGTATCTTTGTCGGGGGGATTGCGCTGAACCTGACTCCCTGCGTCTATCCGATGATTCCGATTACCGTTTCCTTTTTCGGGGGGCGAACATCCCAGGATAAACCGGATCAATTGAAACTCGTCCTTCATGGTCTCTGCTATATTCTCGGCTTGGCACTGACGAATTCTCTGCTCGGCATGGTGGCTGCGCTCACCGGCGGCCTGATGGGCGCTCTGCTGCAAAATCCGATCGTTCTGACATTGGTGGCCGGAGTGCTCGTCTTGTTTGCTACCAGCCTGTTCGGTTTATGGGAATTACGGTTGCCTGGGGCCTTGAACCAGCTCGCCGGCAGGTCCCATTCCGGATATTTTGGCAGTTTTTTCATGGGCTTGACTCTCGGTGTCGTGGCCGCCCCGTGCATTGGTCCGTTTGTGCTCGGGCTGCTGACCTGGGTGGCCGGTATGGGCAGTCCGCTGCTTGGTTTTCTGGTTTTCTTTGTTCTCAGTCTCGGGCTTGGGCTGCCGTTGTTTTTCCTGGCCCTTTTTTCCAGTCAATTGCAGCGACTCCCGAAAGCCGGCGGTTGGATGCTCTGGGTGCGTAAGATTATGGGTTGGGTGCTTGTCGGTATGGCGGTTTATTTCATCCGCCCGGTGCTCCCTGAGTTTTTCGAAATTGCATTGCCGGTGCTGGCTGCAGTTGGTGCCGGTCTGCACCTTGGCTGGTTTGACCGGAACAAGGCGGGTTTCGCTTCGTTTGGGCTGCTGAAAACCTTGGTCGGAACGATCTGCCTGGTGCTGGCGACGTTCTGGCTGACAAGCTGGATGCTGCGCGGACCGGGAGTTGCCTGGCAACCGTATAGCGAAGCAGCGGTCGAACAGGCTCGGTCCCGGCAACAGCCGGTGATCATCGACTTCTATGCCGACTGGTGTGCGCCGTGCCGAGAGTTCGAGCAGATCACCTTCCATCATCCCGATGTGGTTTTGGTGGCTGAGCAGCATTTCGTCATGCTGAAAGTCGACGTCACCACCGGTGGGAATCCTCTCCATGAATCGCTACTGCAGCGCTACGAAATAAAAGGAGTGCCAACTATCGTTTTTCTCAACCGCGACGGTCGCGAGCGGACGGATTTACGTCTTGTTGACTATCTTCCGCCGGAGCAGTTTTTGGTGAGGATGAGCGAGGTAATCAGGTCCGTGTCGGATGACTGACGACCGCTGCATCGTTGTCGGCGATCAAGCGGTGGTTGCCAGACGGCCGGGAACAGGAGTCAGGACAACAGGAGGTGGCCATGCTGAAAGTACGTTTCTTTCTCAATGAACCGAACGGGAAACCTTGAAAGCATTTTAAGAAAATAATGCCCAGGCTGGGCAGTAGCTATCCGGTCGAAATCGAGGTTACATCAAAACCACAAGCAGCGTACGAAACCGATGAGTATTTCGCCCTCGACCTTCCAGTCGCGCCGGCGGTCATGGTCGGTGATGAAATTGTTGTCGAGGGCACTGACGTGTCGGAGCATGAGGTGGAAGCGTCTATCCGCAGGCAGTTGGGGTGGCCTGAGCCTGAGCAATCGGGATTCTTCGGCCGGGTCTTTAAGCGGCCGTAGGAGCGTGTCCTGCCAGATCCGCCCGGCCGGCAAGTCAGCTGCCCGGTGGGGCAGGCAAGCGCCATCGGGGGGGAAGGACTCGGAGAGCAGCATGAAGCGAGCGGACAGGATTGAAAGTTCAGTAGGTTGACAGCATGAACAGCGACACCGTTCGCCGCCCGGTGGGAACGCTTGCCGGTGGCCCGGCGATCAGTCGATATAACCGCTCCCGATGGCCGAGAGCGGCAGGTCCAGGCGGAGTTCGGGCACCTGTTTGGCAATCCAGGCGGTGAAGGTATTGCTGTTTGGGCCCGGAACCGCTTTGTAGGCGGTGGGCCATGGGTAGCTGCGGGCGGCGATATCGACTGCCGCGATTAATTCGTCGACTCCGTCACCTCGGTACTCGGCAAGCAGCCGCGGGCGGGCACCGAACCAGTAGCGATCCGGGATGTCACGAGCGATTCTGACGACCGGCAGGCCGCGGTTGAGACGCCAGCCGACCACCTCGTAGACCCGGTAGTAGGTGTCGTGGGATCGTTTGGCGGCGATCCAGGTATGGATGGCGAACCATCCCCGCCAGCCCCAGGCATCGGCGCCATAGACATGGAGAACGGCTTCGCCAGTGCTCAAGGGGTCCGGCGCGATGCCGGCCGACTCGCGGCTGGCTTCGCGCCAATTGTTTCCAGATGAACAGCCGGTAGCAAAGAGCAGTACTGCCGTGTAAAGAACAAGCGCCGGCCACTTCATCGGGCAAACTCTGCTGCGATCGACCGGGCAAAATCTTGTGCTCGGCTCATTTCTTCGGGTTTTTCTGCGACGGCCCCTTTCTCGTCCACACCTCTGATGGTCAGTTCTCCGCCATAGGGAACGTCGATCGCGTCAAAAAATGATTTTGCAACGAGAATTGCCCCATCGAACAATTTTTTACCTTTGGTCGCCGCGGTACAGATCAGGTATCCGCGGCGCCTGTCCTGTCGGCGATAGCGGATATTCAGGAGATATTTCCTGGACCAGCGTGCTTGTGTCCGGTCAATAAAGCTCTTTATCTGGGCAGTCAGTCCGTAAAAATAGATGGGGCTTGTCAGCAGAATTATATCGGCGGAATCGATGCGCTCATATAATGGACCCATGTCATCCTTGATGACGCACAGACCGGTCTTGGCGCATCCGCCGCAGCCGATGCAGGGAGAAACGGCATGGTCGGTGAGCCTGATAGTGTCCACCGTGCAATCGAGGTGTTCGTGCAATGCCGCTGTCACCAGCCGTGCTGTGAACTCGCTGTTTCCATGTTTTCGTGGACTTCCGAGAACGACCAGGATAGAAAGGGGAGGAGATGTTTGCATGGAGATCGCCTGGATTATTGTGCGGAAAACGTGGTTTGATCGACGATTTTTTGTCGAAAAGGACTTGCAATTTGTTTCATGCTGACTATATTCGCGTTGCTGTACCGCATGATCAATTCACACCGGCTCTCAGGGGCCTTTACATATCGGGCCTGCATCCATCATGCAGGCCCTTTTTTATTGGTGGGCCAAGCACCAGTCGGTTTGCATGAGTTCTCGATTGTAGCAAAAAAACTGTCGAGACATTCATTCGATTGTTTGGCAGATGGTTTGTAGGTAGTGTCGTCCAATAATAACCATCGGGAGAGGAGCCGTCAGCCATGTTTTATGCAGAGAAGGACCGGAATGGGAAGATTGTTGCCATCAGGGCGGAACCGGAACATGACGGAGGCCCGATCGAGGTTATCAGTCAGGAAGAGTTGCTTGATTTTCTGACCAAAAGCAGTGGGACGGAACAGTATCAATCACTGTTGCAAGGCACCGATCGACGTGTCATTCGGGTTCTCGAAGATCTCATCGATGTGCTGATCGCAAAAAATATCATTATGCTGACTGATCTGCCTGACGATGCGCAACAGCTGATCGGGACACGCAAGGAGGCGCGCAAGCGCATGCAGGCATTTCGCCTGGCGGAAGACGATATTATCTGATTTCGCTGAAGAAGCCAGCTCTCTAGCAAAATCGATGCGGCTGCTCGATCAGATACCCGCTTATTCCGTCTAAACCAAGATCCTCAATGATAGCCCTTTGTTTTTCGGTCTCAACTCCTTCGGCAATCACTTTGATATCGAGGCTGTGGGCCAGGCCTTTGAGCGAGGAGACGAAGAAGTAACTGTCATTTTTCCCGGTTGCCAGATCTTTCGTAAAGGCGGGGTCTATCTTGACGTAATGCGGTTGTAATGTCTTGAGAAAACCGAAGTTTCCGAAACTTATGCCGAAATGATCAAGTCCGATGCCATGCCCGGCGTCGCGGATCGCCTTGGCGAAACGTTCCAACTCCTGTCGATATTGGATCGCCCGATACTCGTGGAACTCAAAGAACAAGCGAGGTATGCCGGTCGGCAGTGACCTGATTCTGTCGAGCACGGTGGTGACAAACTGCTGGTCAAGCAGCGAACGGATCGAGATGTTTATTGCCAGGTCATGAGCACCCCAGGCTGACGGGGTGTCCATCACCAGATTGATCACATGGCGATCCAGTTCGGTGATCAGCGCGGTGCGCGCGGCCATCGGTACAAAGGCCTCGGCATGAATTTCCGTCTGTTCGTCGATCGAAATCCGCGAGAAAAGCTCCTGATGCAATGTTGCCTCGCACCTCGGCAGCGTTGCTATTCGTTGGGCATAGAGACGAACGGTCCCCTGGGTAAGCGCTTGATCAAGGACCTCTCGTTGCCACGTTTTTCCGCGAACCTCGGCAGGAATATCCCCGGCGATAGGAGGGGCAGACCGCCATTGATTGGGACCGGTTTGCCGGGCGGCGCTTAATGCCGTATCGCTTTGAGCCAACAGCTGATCAAGCGTGGTGGCAACACAATAGTAGACAATGCCGATAGTGCACACATGATCGGTTGGCGTGAGTTTATCGGCGGCCAGCCGGGCCAATTGGGCGGCAATCTCTTCGGCCAGCCGTTGGCTGCCGGCCTCATCGATATTTGGTAAGAAAAGGGCGAAGTCTCCGCCATTCAGCCTGGTTGCGGTGGCGCCGGTCCAGGATGCGGCGATGGTCCGTATGATTTGTGCGGCCTGCTCAATCAGGGTGTCCCCGGCTTCGTAGCCTTTATCGGTGTTCACTTCCTGGAGATCGTTGATCTGGATGAGATGAAAACCACCTTTGACAACCTTCGCTTTATCCTCCATGGCAGCCGTAACCTGGGCCATCAGGAAACGACGGTTGCCAAGACCGGTCAATACGTCGGTAAAAGCACTGGTGCGCAGCTTCTCTGCTATCGCCGCCTGCTCGTCGAACATTTCCTTCACTTTCAAGGTCATCTGGTTCATCGTGATGACGACTTGCTGTAGTTCGCGGGTTCGGGGGATCCGTTTCTGGAGCGTGTATTCCCGCCGGCAAATGGCTTCCGCCTGTTTTTCAAGCCGATGCAGCGGCCTGAGCAGAACGTGCAGGCCGATGCCGCCGAGAATAAATACGATTACCCCGGTCAACAGGAAGTAGAGCGTCATCAGCTTGGTTGTCTTCCACAACGTTTGATAGGCATAGCCCGGGTGGCTTTCGACGTGAACCGATCCGGCCTGTCGCCAGCCATCCATGATCAAGGCTTCAGCCTGCGGGGTAGGCAGTGGAATCAGATCGATGAACCAGTCTGGAACCTGGAGGGCGGCGATCCCGAGAGAGCGCTCGCTCACGGTGACGTCGTTCAAGTCAACAATGCGGATCGTTCGGTAATAGCCGTGATCGAAGATCGCGTTGAGCATCGTGTCGGCGGTTGCCAGGTCTCCCGCGGCTATAAAGGGCGACAATGAGAGCCCCAGTGATGAGGCCGTATCCTGCGCATGTGATGACAACTGGTTTGATAAAAAGGTCTTGGTGCTCTGCAGTTTGTCGATCCAGACACCAACGAACAGGAGAAAACTCAAGGTCAGCGTAAAGATCAATAATTGCCGGTAGAGTGTCATAGATTGGCCTCGGTGAATCCTTCAGGCATCCGTTGTAACAGTTCCTGCCAGCGTTTCAGCCTGCTGCTGTCGCCGATCAACTGTCCCCGGCCTCGCGCTTTGGCGAGCCACAGACCGGTACCGTTGAAACTGTAGACAGGTAAGAGATCGGATCGAGTCGATGCCGGTTTGATTTCCGGCACCAGATTGTCCAATACCAGCGGCTCGGCATCCGGTGTTACATAATAGGTGACAACCATATGAGCCTGCCTGAGTGTGAGCGACGTTACATAGGAAAGCTGTAACTTGCTATCTTCAACTCCCAGTCGCCGCAGGGTGAAATACTTTGCCAGTGAAAAATCTTCGCAGTCGCCGCCATTGCTTGCCAGAAATTCAATCGGAGTAGCCCAATAATCTTCCTGGCGCCAATGCTCGGCATCACTGACAAACGGGATCTTGTTAAAGAAATTATTAACTATTTCAAGTTTTTCCAGGTCGGTCGAGCTCCTGTCATGGTCAAGGAGATCTTGCCAGGCAAGTAACCGCTTTCGAGCCGATTGTCCATATTTTGCTTCGGCGTTGTCAAGAATTTTTGGGTCAAGCCTGAATGGATGGCGTGCTTGAACCGTATGAATGGAACAGGCGTTGATAAGAAGAAACAGTGCAACCGTGAACCACAGAAAATGCCGGGATGGTGACACGGTATGTATGCTGGATGGTGACAAGTCGGGTCGGTGCCGTGAAGGATGACTACCTCATGCCGATAAAACCTGTACTGGTGACATGCGCATGCCTGGCTGACATGCTTCGGTCAACGGTGGCAGGGTGGGTAACGAGTATCTTGTCGCAATAAAGCAACAATTCGAACAGGCAACTATATGAATTAACAATAGATCGGTTTGAAGTTCAAGAAGTTTTAAAAAACATGAATTTTCTTGCGCGCCTCGATCTTGAACGAAATTTCGAATTTTTCAAGGCCCCCGAGGGATGAAGAAACAGGTGAGAATGTACCAAGGTTCAATAGACAGGGCAAAGCCACGCGTTACTGTTGTGCTAGGGGAGTAGTTTTCCACTCGTATATTGAAAAGGAGTGTACCATGGCGGAGCAAACAGGAGATATGGGAAGCGGGGGAGCAGGCAGCCCCGTTGGCCAGGCATTTGTGGCGATGGGCGAGGTCAGAGCTATTGCACCTGATGGGACGGTGCGGCTCCTGGAACCGAACAGCCCTGTTTTTTTTCATGAAAAAATCGTAACCGGTGGCGATGGTCGTGTTTCCATCGTGTTGAACGACCCGTCGCAGACCATGCTGAGTCTGGGACGAAATTCGGAATTTCTGATCGACGAAGATGTCATTGATTTCGAGGCCATTTCTGATAGTTCTGATGTCATCGGTGATATTGAGGATATCCAGCAGGCACTGGCCGATGAATCATTTGATCCGACAACCATGCTGCCCCCGCCGGGCGCTGGTCCTCCAGCAGGTCCGGCCAGCGATGGTGGTGGGCTGCAATATCCTGTCTTTACCCTTACCGGAGAAGAAGTTATTCCGGATAGTGGGGCCGAGACAACAGGAGTTCTGGGCAATTTTCTTGATCCGGATATCCCGACGACTCCTCCGGGAGATAGTGCTGCCCTTGACGCTGAAGCGACCCCGACCGGCACACCAACCGGCACCCCGATAGATACCCCGACCGGCACCCCGACCGGCACGCCGACTGGAACCCCGACCGGCA
>CAZSOA010000149.1:0-8779 GCA_964608305.1 uncultured Desulfofustis sp.
ATCGATCGACCGAATCAACGGCCGGTTTATGACCGGCTGGTGTTTTCACCGCTGGGCCAGGCGCAGCCCGGTGATCATCAAGGTCAGCGTGGATGACCGCGAGCTCGGTTCAGTTGTGTGCCGCGACTATCGGCGGGATCTTAAAGAGTACGGCCTGCATCCGACCGGTTGCTGCGGGTTTGATTTCAGTTTTCCCATGTCGTTTGTTCCCCAGGAGCACCAACGGCTTCAGTTGTTTTTCAACGACAGCCGGCGTCCCCATCTGCAGATCCCCTGCTGCGAACTGGAGTTGCTGCAACCAAACGATGGCCGGCCGATCTTTTTCATGCATATCCCCAAGACGGCCGGGACCTCGTTCAATGCGTTTGCCCGGCGCTGTTTTTCCGGGGAGGAGTACGTCCCCCATCTGGAGCGGCTGGCGCCTGATGAGCAGCGGCGGGCGGTCGTAACCGGCCGCTATCTTTCCGGACACCTGCCGTGGCGGGAGGCGTCCGCATTGCTCGGCAACGATCGTCATGATCTCTATGCCCTGGTCCGGGAACCGTACGCTCATCTGCATTCGCACATCAACTACGTCCGGCGGGTTCATCTCGATGCCGAGCATGAACTGTATTCCGCTTATCATCATAATGAGACCATCAAAGCCATGGCCGAGTACCTTGCCCACGTCGATTTCCACGAAGATCGTCACCTGCAGCGCTTTGTCGATGGACTATCCGGTTGCCAATGCGACTTTTTTGACAATATTCAGACAAGATTCTTCCTCAGCTCACGGCCCGAGCGGGTCAGGGAAACGGATTTTCATGAAGCAGCGGAGAACCTGCGGCGGTTTCGGCTGGTCGGCCTGACGGAGTACTATGATCGGTTCCGCGATCGTTTCTGTCGGGATATTGGCTTGCCGCCACAGCAGCAGACCCTGCGTTCCAATCGTTCCAAAGGTTATGCCCTGTTCGACATGGACCGGCCGGCGGTCCGTGCGCTCGTGGATCCGCTCGTTCGGTTTGACTGCCGACTCTACGAATTGATCGCCGAGAGATTTTCTCGAGAAGGCGGCGATCCCCGTCAATTCGGTTGATCTCATGGTCGCATTGCTCATCTTCTGCGTTGCCTATCTCGGTATCGCCCTGGGCAAGGTGCCGGGGCTGTTGCTCGATCGGGTCGGCGTTGCCGTGCTGGGGGCCATTGCTATGGTTGTCTTTCAGGTGGTCACACCGGAAGAAGCCTTTCATGCCATCGACCTGCCGACCATCCTGCTCCTCTATTCCCTGATGATCGTCTCCGCCCAGCTTCGGCTGGGCGGCTTCTACACCTGGGTCGCCCTGAAGATCGTTCCGCTTTCAGTGCGCCCGAGACGGTTTCTGCTGATTATTATGCTCGTCTCCGGCCTGCTCTCGGCCGTGCTTGCCAACGATATTGTCTGCTTCGCTCTGACGCCGATTCTCGCGCAGTCATTACTGGAAGCCCGGATCAACCCGTTGCCGTTTCTGCTCGGACTGGCGATGGCCAGCAATATCGGTTCGGCCGCGACCATCATCGGAAACCCGCAGAACATGCTGATCGGTCAGGCCGCCCGCCTCGATTTTGCCGATTTTTTTCTCTGGTGCTTCCCACCGTCCCTGCTCAGCCTGTTGGCTGCCTATCTGATTCTGCTGATGTTTTTTTACCGCAGTATGAGCAAGCCCTATGGTGCTGCGGTGGTTGACGCCGAGCAACCGTTGCAACCGTTTCATCGCTGGCAAAGCGCCAAAGGGGTCATTACCGTGGTGCTGCTCGTGGCGCTTTTTTTGACGCCGATTCCTCGAGAGATCTCGGCCATCGGTGTGGCCGGCCTGCTCCTTTGCAGCCGGCGCATGAAGACGCGGGACATCATGGGCCTGGTCGACTGGCACCTGATCACGCTGTTTTGTGCGCTGTTCATCATTATCCATGGCATCACCCAGGGTGGCCTTTTGGCGGCGGCCGTGACCGGGTTGGCCCGGCATGGCGTCGATCTGCAGCATCTCGGGGTGCTGACCGGGGCCGCGGCACTGCTCAGCAACCTGTTCAGCAATGTCCCGGCGGTCATGCTGTTGCTCGGCTTTCTTGACCCATTGCAACCGGTGCAATGGTATGTTCTGGCGGCGGCCAGTACCTTTGCCGGAAATCTGTTTCTATTAGGCAGCATTGCCAACCTGATCGTTGTCGAGCAGGCGGCCCGCTACCGGATCGGCATCTCGTTTCTGCAGCATGGCCTGGTAGGCGTGCCGGTAACCCTTGCATCGCTTGCTATCCTCATCGGTTGGCTGGCGTTGTTCTGATGATGCCGGCGACAGAATCGTTTCATGCGTTGCGACGGTTACCACGCATCCTGAGGGGGAATCATGACACGGAATGAGCAGCCAACCGATCTGCATCAATTGCTTGCCCAATTGGCGCCTCGTCTTGATCCGAACGGGTACGTCTTCTGCTGCCTTCCTGACGCCGTTTATGGTGACCATATGGACCTGGGGCCGCTCGCTGTTTGCCGGGAGGATGAAGGATTGACCCTGATTATCGCCGAAGCACAGGCACGGCGGGCCGGCATCGAGTATACTACGACATTTCGGAGGATCACGTTGACCGTCCAGTCAAGCCTTGAGGCGGTTGGATTGACGGCGGCGGTGGCCGGCGAACTGGCCGCCCACCGGATCAGTGCCAATATGGTTGCCGCGTATTATCACGATCATCTGTTCGTTCCGGCGCATCAGGCTGAACGCGCCTTGGCGATCCTGGTCGATTTCGCCGGCCGGCATTCGGCATGAAAACATCTGCAGGACACGTGCTGCCTCTGTTTTTCAGAGAACCGCCGCGACGGGATCTCATAACGAAGCATGAACATCATTCCAAGATCGTCTCGAAAGGCCGCAAGAGCTTGATTTCGTATCGGAACTATTGATCATAAAAAAGGAGATCATCATGCATGATTTACCGCAATGTGCCCGCTGTCCTTATAAACCTGCCGATAGATTGTGCCGCAACGAAAACGGCAAGGCGCCGGAGTTCTGTCCGACCAAGAATCTTGCCGATCTGAGCTCCCGCAGCCTCCGGGAATATGAGGACAATCCGGACATCCACGAGTTCGCCCGTCAGGCGTCGATTCAGGAGGGAGAGGGGTACCAGCACCGGGAACGGGGGTATGAACAGGTTCGACCCGGTAAAACAAGGATTGAAGAGATAATGGAATTTGCGTCGCGGATGGGCTATCGGCGGCTTGGGTTGGCGTTTTGTATCGGCCTGCGCAATGAGGCCAAAAGCGTCGAGCAATTGTTTGTATCCCGTGGATTCGAGGTCGTTTCAGCGGTATGCAAGGTGGGGCGGACCGACAAACAAGAGATCGGCATTACCAAAGAGCAGCAGATCGATCCCCAGGTTTGTGAGGCAATGTGCAACCCGATCCTGCAGGCGATCATTCTCAACGAGCACCAGAGCGAGTTCAATATCCTGCTCGGCCTCTGTGTCGGCCACGATTCGATGTTCTTTCGCTACGCCGCTGCGCCGACCACCGTGCTGGCGGTCAAGGATCGGCTGCTCGGGCACAACCCATTGGCCGCTGTGTATAATGTCGACAGCTATTACCGTTCGCTGAAACAGACGCCGTGAAGGCGACCGGCGGACGGCCTAGGCATCATCGTCCGCCGGTCGTTCGTCTTCAAGCAATTCCATGATGGTGTCATAGGCGCGCATGTCGCCGAGCCATTCCAGCGGAATGGCTTTGATGCCGAGATGGGCGCCAAGGATCATACCTGCCGCCAGGCCGCGGGCGGCGGAGTCGCCACCGGCCATCACGTTGGCGATGAGCCCGCCTTCCAGATCGTTTTCGTAAGTGGTAATCAGGTGGATGACTCCGGGCATCGCTGCAGCGATGGTGCAGGTCTGCCCGAAGGCCTTGATTGCTTTACGGGTGTCGTCGCCGGCGCTGTCCAGCCCGGCACGGATCTTCATGTCCAGGTCGATATCACCAATGCCGTCGTCGACGACTTCCTCGACGGCATCCATGGGGCGCAGCCCCGTCAACACCTTGAGGGTGATCCTGGCCAGAATATCGGCGCCGACCAGTACGGACGGGTTATTATGGGTCAGGGCGGTCTGTTCCCTGACCGCTTCGAACAATCGTTCCGGATGGTGCTGGTATCGGTAGACCAGTGGCGCAATCCGTGCCGCTCCGCCGAGGTCGGCGGATGAGGAGCCGCACTCGCCCACGGGGTGTCCCTCGCTCATTCGCTGCAGTGTCTCCCGCGACGCCTTGTCCAGATAGCCGTCGTAGGTTTGCATAGAGTCCTGCCAGTCCCGGGCGAACTGCTCGACGGAGAATCCGTCGTGGTTGACGATCGATCGAAGCAGCAGCAAGGTCTGGTCGCCATAGTGGGTGAAATGGCCCTTTTTCCGATTCTTGTGGTAAGAATCAGGCTGCGGGTGCTGCAAAGAGCGGATCTTGCCGAAGGCTGCGTCGATTGCGTTCGTGTCGTACATCCAGTGTGCGCCGAGTGCCAGCGAGTCGGCGACAAACGAAGCAAGGACAAGCGCTTTGTTGTTCATGGTTCCCTCCCGTTCTACCGGACTCAGCGATTGTCTGATCGCTGTGCCAAAACGTTTGCTGTGTGGCTGTGGTCGCTTTCGTCGAAAATGCCGCAGAGTATCCTGCGCGGCAATGGTCCCTCACAGCCTGTGCGTGTTTTCTATCTCTTCAAGAATAGTGATAATACGGCCCGCTGTCAAAATCACAAGGGGAATTCCGAAGGCCTCGAAAAAACCTCCACTGGTACCGCTCGCCAGGAAGTTGCAGCAGCTGGCTGTTCTAACGGGGGGGCGAGAATTTGGTATATCAGCAGCGTTTTTCTTGAGATTGCCGTCTTGCGGTCTTACAGTCTAAGGGGTATCAGGCAGGCCGGGGGAGTGTCTCCGGCTGCCGTTCGTGATCAAATAAGCAAACCAGAGGGAGGAAGCCAATGGCAGTACGCACAATTCTGATGCTGGTCGGCGACTATGTCGAAGACTATGAAGCGATGGTCCCATTTCAGATGCTGACCATGGTCGGCCATGTCGTGCATACCGTCTGTCCCGGGAAAAAGGCCGGCGATTCGGTGCGGACGGCCATCCATGATTTTGAGGGCGATCAGACGTACAGTGAGAAGCCGGGACACAATTTCGCGATCAATGCGGCTTTCGATGCGATCGATCCGGCCGACTACGATGCACTCGTCATTCCCGGTGGTCGGGCCCCGGAATATATCCGACTGAATGCCCGGGTACTGGAAATCGTCAGGGCGTTTGCCACGGCCGATAAACCGATCGCCGCCGTCTGTCATGGTCAACAGGTGCTGGTGGCCGCCGGCGTGGTCGAAGGCAAGGTCTGCACCGCCTATCCGGCAGTACGGCCCGATGTCGAACGGGCCGGTGGGAAATGGGGCGAGGTCAACGAAACCTTTTCCAACGCCTATGTGGACGGGAAATTGGTGACGGCGGCGGCCTGGCCGGGACATCCGGAGTGGATGCGAAAGTTTCTCGAGGTGCTCGGCTCGAAGATCGAGCCGTAATCAGCTTGTTTTCGATACGGCAGCCTGATCGGCTGAAATCCGTGGCCGGCGCCGGGCCATCTTTGTCTTGGTTGCCGGTTGCGGATGTCTGCCCGCACCCCTTCGGGCCTGGTTGCTGAGTTCTGCCGGTCCTTCACGATGCAGCCCCCGACGAAACCGCTCGGGTCGGCCTTGCCATGATTTTTAAGCTTCGCTGTGACGTCCCGTTATGGCGGTTATTCGAGAATACCGTCACGCAGGGTCAGACAACGGTCCATCCGGGCCGCCAGTTGCTGATTGTGGGTGACCATTAACACCGCGAGCCCGCGCTGCCGGCAGAGGTTGTGCAGCAGGTTGAACACCAGTTCGCCGGCCCGGCTGTCAAGATTGCCGGTTGGTTCATCCGCCAGCAACAGGTGCGGCTCCATAATCAAGGCCCGGGCGAGCGCGGTGCGTTGTTGTTCGCCACCGGAGAGTTCGCCGACACGGTGATGCTGGCGGTGGTCGACCTCGACTGCGGCCAGCAGCCGGCGCGCCGGTTCGGCAGCCTCCCGGAGCGCTTTGCCGGCGATCAAGGACGGCATCATGACGTTCTCCAGCGCAGAAAATTCGGGGAGCAAGTGGTGGAACTGAAAGATGAAGCCGAGCGAACGATTCCTGAACTCGGCCAATTCCCGCTCGCTTTTCGTATCGAGGCGTTCGCCGTTGAACTGCAGTTGCCCGGAACTGGGGGCGGCCAGAGTGCCGAGGACCTGGAGCAAGGTCGTCTTGCCGGAGCCGGAAGCACCGACAATTGCGGCCATTTCCCCGCGCTGCAGTGTCAGGTCGATCCCCTTCAGAACATCGATCTGCTCCCCTCCGCTACGATACACCTTATGGATCGCTGAGGCCTCGAAGAGCGGTGCACTCATGCGAGCACCTCGGCCGGTTTGACCCGGGATGCCTTCCATGACGGATAGAGTGTCGCCGACAAGGTGATGATGATGGAACTGCCGGCGATGATCAGCACATCCAGCGGCAGGACTTTGATGGGCAGGGTGGTCATCGGGTAGACATTGGACGGCAGTTCGATAAACTGATAGCGCGACAGCAGCTCACAGAGCCCGAGCCCGCCGAGAACACCGAGCGTTGTCCCGACAACGGCGATGACCATGCCCTGCAGGAAGAAGATCTTCATGATCGAGCGTGAGGTCGCACCCATCGACTTGAGGATGGCGATGTCGGTCCCTTTCTCCATGACCACCATGATCAGGGCGCTGATGATGTTCAGTGCGGCCACCAGGATGATCAGCGCCACGCAGATGAACATGCCGATTTTTTCGAGCTTAAACGCGGCAAACAGATTGCGGTTCATCTCCATCCAGTCCCGGGCGATGGTCCCGGGGCCGAGTTCTGCGACAATCAGTTCCGCGACCCGGTCGGCCCGGTGGAGCATTTTCTTCTCGACAAGTACCTCGATACCGTGCACCACGTCGCCGGTTTCCAGGAAGGCCTGGACGGCAGGCAGCGACATGTAGGCGAGCGACGAGTCATATTCGTACATCCCCGATTCAAAGATGCCGACCACCCGGCAGGTCTTGATCTTCGGGATGATCCCCATCGGGGTCAGCGGACCGGAAGGGGAGATGAGCCGAACTTTGGCATCGACCCCGACGCGCAGCTCCGCGGCCAGTTGCTTGCCGAGGATGATGCCGGGCACCGGGTCGTCCGCGGGACCGATCAGGTCGTCGATGGCTCCGACAATCATCTGGTCGTCGAGGATGATCACCGAGCCGGCGGTTTCCGGGTCGATACCGCGCACGACCACACCCGATCCGCCGGCACTGCCGCTGACCAGAGTCTGGGCGTAGAGATACGGGGTGGCGCCGGTGACGCCGGGAACGCTCAGAATCCGCTCGCGGGTTTCATGGTAGTCGGCGATCCGGCCCTCACTGCGCTGGACGATGATATGGGAGTTGATGCCGAGGATTTGATCGCGTAGCCCCTCGGTGAAACCGGTATAGACCGACAACACGACGATCAGGGCGATTACCCCGACGGTGATGCCGATCACCGAGATCAGGGAAATGAGCGAGATGAATCCGTGTCGATGCTTGGCACGCAGGTACCGCAGGCCGATGAACCACTCGTACATATCAGCTGTGCGGCTCCGTTTCAGTGGTGCTCCGCTCTTCCGGCTTCATGTGCGGAAACAAAATGACGTCGCGGATCGACGGTGAGTCGGTGAGCAACATGACCAGCCGGTCGATACCGATACCTTCGCCGGCGGCCGCGGGCATGCCGTACTCGAGGGCACGCAGGTAATCGGTATCCAGTTCCGGGTGGATTTCGTCGTCGTCGCCCCGTTCGGCAATCTGTTTTTCAAAGCGGTCACGTTGATCGACGGGGTCGTTGAGTTCACTGAAGGCATTGGCGATTTCCCGGCCGGTGATAAACAGTTCGAAGCGGTCGGTGACCGTCGGATCCTGCTCATTGCGCCGCGCCAGTGGCGACACCTCGGTTGGATAGGAGGTGATGAAGGTCGGATCGATTAGTCGTTCTTCGACGAGCAACTCGAAGAGTTCAGTCTTGGCCTTGCCGGCTCCGGCCTGTGAATCGAGTTTGATGCCGTGTTCTCCGGCCAGGGCCAGCACCTGCCGGTCGTCGGCCAGCGCTGCCGGGTCCAGACCGGCGATCTCGACGAGGGCCTGGTCCATGGTTAACCGTTTCCAGGGCGGGGAAAGGTTGACCGCCTTGCCCTGGTAGGTGATCTGCATCGTGCCGTGCACCTGCTGGCAGACGCCGGCTATCATTTCCTCGGTCAGGTCCATCAGGTCGTGATAGGTACCATAGGCCTGGTAGAACTCGAGCATCGTGAACTCGGGGTTGTGGCGGGTGGATAACCCCTCGTTGCGGAAGTTCCGGTTAATCTCGAAGACCCGCTCGAAGCCGCCGACCAGGAGCCGTTTTAAATAGAGTTCCGGGGCGACCCGCAGATACAGATCCATGTTCAAGGCCTTGTGGTGGGTCTTGAACGGTTTGGCGGTGGCACCGCCGGGCAGCGGTTGCATCATCGGCGTTTCCACTTCCATAAAACCGCGAGTATTGAGAAATTCGCGGATCAGCCTGATGATCTCCACTCGTTTGCGAAAGGTGTCCCGGCTTTCCGGCGTGACGATCAAGTCAACATAACGCTGCCGATACCGGGTCTCCACATCGGTCAGGCCATGCCATTTCTCCGGCAAGGGCCGCAATGATTTGGAGATCAT
>CAZSOA010000150.1:0-8731 GCA_964608305.1 uncultured Desulfofustis sp.
CCTTTTAAGTGAGTAAGTGAGCAACGTCCCCGAGTATTGCGTCCCCGAGTATTGCCATCTGTTGTTAGCAGCGGTTCCAACCTCGTTTCTGGGCGTCTGGATTGCCCGGGTGCTCACATTCGCTATGGACATTGCTACCGCCGGTGGTCAGGACGGTTACCGGACCGAGAATGGTCAGGGTCGGTTTTGTGTAGGGGGCTTTGGGGAGCCGGTGTTTGACGTGACTTTTGAGCATTTCTTTGCTGAATTCCTTTTCCGCTGTTCAACCAAAGAGCGAGGGCGCTTCCGTGCATCATTGCCTCAGATTGGCTGAAACCGTTACCATCATTATAGGTTTCGTCTGGCGAAAAGGCAAGGATTCTTGTTACGAAATCGTAATTAGCTGTGATTAATGAGAATAATTCCCTTTTCCGTTTCTGCATGAGGGTGCTGGTGAATGAATAACCAAGGTGCTCTTTGCCGGTGCGCCAGCAGACTTCTTGCGGAACGGTTTGTTCGGCGACTTTGCGGAGGAGATGTTTCGACCAACCGTCTCGGACGAATTGTTGCCACGGCAGCGACAGGTAGAAGTCTATGATGCGCTTGTCGATCAGCGGGTGCCGCGCTTCAATCGAGCAGATCGATGCAACCCGGTCATAGCGCTCAATGCCTACGGTCAGAAACGGGTGCATTATTCTTTCGATATAGTGATCGATATGAGACCTGCGCTGCCAGTTGCTGCCGTATTGCCCGAATGTTTTCAGCCGGTCGGCGAGACCGATTCGCCGGGCGAAAGTGTCGTTGACGCCATAGGTATGCTCAACCCGTTTGGCTGCCCATTTATCGCGCAGATAGCGTACGATACGCCTTACTGCCTCGGGAGTATAGGCGGAGCGAAGATACTGGTAAAGCAAGCCCGGAAAGGAGTAAAAGTCACGGAGGTAGCCGCGCGACTGGAAAAAGGTCTGCACCAGCCCGGTGCGGATCTTCCCGCAGCGAAACAACCAGGCGGGATAACTCAAAGATAACGATGCGGAGATATCGCCGTCGACCCCATCCAGAATGAAACGGTGCCCGTGCGACGCCGCTTTCCGGTAGAGATACAGGTGCATGATCATCATGAAGTCGAACGGTTCTTGAATAGTGCCGACAACCGGGAAAAGATCATCCAGATCGGCGGCCAGGTCATCTACGGTATAATGATGCGGCTGCGTTCCGAATGCCGTGGCCATGGCACGCACCATGCAGGATTCTTTGCAGTCGGGCGCCTTTGCTACGCCGGAGTAAGTGTGCAGCGGCCCGTCTTCCGATCCGCCGAGCAGCCGTCCACCAATTCCAGCAACCGCCGCCGAGTCGATGCCCCCGCTCAAAAGCAGTGCCGGCTTGCTGCCACGGCACCGCTCTCCAATCGCTTGCGTTAACAGAGCGTTGAGCGCCTCGATGTAATCGTCGTCGCTTGCGTGCCAGACGGCTTTCGGGGTCGGTTCCCAATAGCGTTTGATTGTCAGGCGCCCATCCCTGAAAGTCAGCGTGTGGGCCGGCGGCAATCGGGAAATCTCACGATAAAAGGTCGACGTCTTGTCGTACCCTTCAAGATGCGGCGTCAGGAAATCGGCGATGCGGGCTTCATTGAGCGTTGCCGGAACCCCGGCGTGCAGGGCGATGACCCACGACTCGGAGCAGAATATCAAGCCTCGGCCCTGGTGGTAATAATAAAAAGGTTTTACCCCGAGATGATCGCGGGCACAGAACAGTTCTCTTTTGCGGGCGTCCCAGACGACAAAGGCAAAATCGCCAAGCAAGTGCCGGACGCAGTCGGCCTGCCACTTAATAAATGCCTGCAGCAGCAGATCGCTGTCGGTGATAACCGGGCCCCGAAACGCGGAGCGGCCGATGGCGCCGATAAGTCCCTCCCGGTCGTCGAGACGGGCGTCGGCGGTGATACACAGCCCTGTCTCTGCGTCGTAGCGCGGCAGTATTTCCTTCGGCGCTTCCGGGGTCGCAAAGAGCGAGCGGCAGCCAAAACCGACGCCCTCCGCGTGCCACAGGCTCCCACCGTCCGGCCCGCGCGTCTTCAGTGCGTCGGACATCGCCTCCAAGGCTTCCCAATCAACCGACTGCCCCCGGTCTCCGACGATGCCGAAGATCCCGCCGCTCATCGGCACTGGTCTCCGTCTCGGATCGCCCGGACAACTGCCGCGACCACGTCCGGTAACAAACGGAAACGGCGCGGGTAACGAAGCCGGAAAAACGGCACCTGTTGCCTGGCAACAAGCGAGAGCTGTGAGAACTGAGTCGCGGCAAAAGCCGTATCTCCCGGGTCCAGTGCGAAACTGTTGCGCAGCAGTTGGGTGAAGACAGCCGTCCGTTCAAGGGGCTGCACGGATAGCTCCCCGGTATTGTCCGCCGCCGGTTCGAGCACGAAAAAGCCGGCTATCGGCACGGCAACACCGTCGCAGTTACCCAGGCTGATCCGCAGCTTGTGGGAAGAGTCGGCAGATGCACTCTGGTTGCCTTCCGGCAGCGCAAGGGCGGCCATCGCGTCCGGCAGCAACCGCAGGCTGGGGTAAGACGCCTGACCGTAGATCGCACCGGTGTCGGTGATCAAACGGAGACAATCATCGGTCAGCACGTCATAGCCATGCCCCAGAAATGCCCCTGCCAGCGTGGACTTTCCGTGTCCCGTATCGGCGAGCAGGCAGATGCCACCCCGGCCGGTTTCAATCAACGCCCCATGGATGACGGTATGGCCGAAAAAATGGGCACACAGCCGCGGCAGGGTCTGGTCCACCAGGTGATGGCGGATCGTCTCGGCCGATACGCCCGGTGGAATGCTCACGCTGACCCGGCGGTCGGCACTGGAAATGCAGAACGACGTCTGGTCGGGGAACGAGAGCAGGTAGTCGTTTCCGGCCCCGGCCAGGGTCAGGTTGACTGCGCCGTCGGCTTGCCGCCATCGGTGCCGCGGCCGCCAGTCCCGATCGGAGACCGAAAATTGCTCACCGGAGACAACCACTGCCGGCCGTCTCTGCGGGGGCACCGCGGACGGCAGCTCGGGCAGCAACCAATCACTTGCTACAATCCGGTCAAAAAATCGGTAATAAGCCATGATCTGAGAAAGGTCCGGGTCGGTCGCCTTCGTTTTCTTAACAAATTGCTGGTTACCGGCCTCTACCGGTGGTTATAATCCTTGCCTTCAGCTACAATAGCCGCAGCGCGAGCCTTCCGGCCGCCGGCAGGCGCACCGGTCACCAGCAGCGGGATGAGCATGAACAGGCCCCTCAACGTATCATCGAAAATCAGGAACGCCATTCGCGTGGACCGCGCATTTCGTTTTGTCTGGCGCGCCAGCGCCGGGCTGACCGTCATCAACGCCGTGCTGGTCGTGGTGATCGGGATCCTGCCGCTGGCTTCATTGTACCTGATAAAGCTGATCATCGACACCATTTCGGACGCCCTGCAGTCAGGCGCCTCCGAAACCAGCGCAACGCGGTTGATCTGGCTGGTTGCCGCTGCCGCGGCGGTCGCGCTGCTGCAGGCTTCCCTGAGCCGACTCGCCGCCTATTTCGCTGAGGCGCAGACCATCAAGGTCACCGATTATGTCTACCAGGTCATGCATGAAAAATCGATGCGGCTCGATTTGGCGTATTACGAAAATCCGACCTATTACGACTCGCTGCACCGGGCCCAGCAGGAAGGTCCCTACCGCCCGACCCGGATCGTCAACGGCCTCAACCACCTGTTGCAAAGCGCGGTGTCCCTGGTTGCCATGGTCGGCCTGCTCTTCGTTTTCCATTGGCTGGTCGGGGTGCTGCTCTTCATTGCGGCGCTGCCCGGCCTGTTCGTGCAGGTGGTCTTTTCCCGGAAATACTACGAATGGCAACTGCAGCGCACCAAAACCGAGCGGTTGGCTAAGTATTTCAGCTGGGTGCTGACTGCAGACACGTTCGCCAAGGAACTGCGGCTCTTCCAATCGGGTCGCTATTTCGCCAACGGCTTCAACGAACTGCGCAGACTGATTCGCAGAGAAAAACTCTCACTGGCCGGCCGGCGAACGCTTGCCGACTGTTGCGCCCAATGGTTCGCAACGATCGTCCTGATGGGCTGTTTTTTGGCCATTGCCCTGCGTACGCTGCAGGGCGCGATC
The DNA here is from genome assembly GCA_964608305.1 of uncultured Desulfofustis sp. Classification (GTDB taxonomy): domain Bacteria; phylum Desulfobacterota; class Desulfobulbia; order Desulfobulbales; family Desulfocapsaceae; genus Desulfofustis. The sequence goes on from CAZSOA010000150.1 coordinate 4,127, forward strand.
ACGCTCGGTGATCTGGTAATGTTCTTCCAAGCATTTCAGCGCGGCATCAGCTCGCTCAAAGAATTCCTGCAGCACCTTGCCGCACTCTATGAAGACAATCTTTTCGTCGAACATTTCTTCACCTTCCTCGATGTACAAAACCGGATCAACGATCCGCCGCACCCGTTGCCACTGCCGACCCCGCCGGAACACGGCGTCGTGCTGGATCAGGTGCAGTTCAGCTATCCCGGCGAACGCGAACCGGTCCTCAACGATGTTTCCCTCACCATCAGGCCGGGGGAGGTGGTGGCGCTGATCGGCGCCAACGGCGCCGGCAAAAGCACCCTGGTCAAATTGCTCTGCCGCCTCTATGACCCGCTGCAGGGCAGCATCTCCATGGAGAACATCTCGTTGCCGCAACTCCGGCTTGAAGATATCCGCACGTCGATCAGCGTCGTCTTCCAGGATTTTGTCAAGTATCAGCTGACGGTGCGCGAGAATATCTGGCTCGGCAACACCTCAGCGCCGCTTGACAGCCCGCTCGTCGAGGAAGCGGCACGAAAAGCGGGCGCCGGCCCGCTGATCGACCATCTCCCGAACGGGTATGCAACGACCCTGGGTAAATGGTTCCCCGGCGGCGAGGAACTCAGTCACGGCGAATGGCAGAAAATCGTACTGGCCCGTGCTTTTTTTCGCGACAGCCGCTTCATCATCCTCGATGAGCCGACCAGTTCGCTGGATGCCGACACCGAGCACTACCTCTTCCTCAAGTTCAAGGAACTCATCGCCGGCCGGTCGGCACTGCTGATCAGCCATCGATTTTCCACCGTGCGCATGGCCGATACCATCTACGTCCTGGAAGGGGGGCGGATCATCGAGCAGGGGAGCCACGATCAGCTCATGGCCCATGCCGGTCGCTATGCCGACATGTACCGCAAGCAGGCGGCCTGGGTGACATCGTAACGCGTCGGCCCGGTGCGGCGCGGTAAACTCATTATGGAAGACGTGATGCTCACAACCGGCAGAATCAGAGAACATGGTTGCTGTATGCCACCCAAGACGTATACCGCATACGGGCTGACCATAGGCTCGGAGATCGAGTTGCCGCTTCCCCGCAGCGAATCGGGCTCCTCGGCCGACATTGCCATTGGTGTCGGGCGCCTGGCCGAGCCCGATTCCCTGAGCACAACCAACGACGGCGTCTCGTATAGCTTTCTCGCCAACGGGCTCTACCTGAAGTGGGGACGCATCGGCTCGTTTCTGATCGAAAACGGTTCCCGCATCACGGTTTCCCCGGGCGACTCCCATGACCCGGTGGCGTATCCGGTTACCCTGCCGCTGCTTGGCACCGTGATGGCAATAGCCCTGTTCCAAAGAGGCACTATCGCGCTGCACGGGAGCTGCATTGAAATCGGTGCGGGCGCGGTGATCTTCGTTGGCGAGAAAGGCGAAGGCAAATCGACCATGGCAAGCTATCTCCTGAGCCGCGGCCATCGCCTCCTCTCCGATGATATCTGCCCGGTCCATCTCCAGGAAACAAAGCAGCCGAAGACCTATGCATCCTTTCCGGCGGTAAAGCTATGGCCGGATGCCATGGCGTATCTGAACGTCCGGCCCGATGATCATGAGCGCGTCATGCCCGCGGCTGAAAAACGAACGATCCGACTATCTTCCGATCATCTCACCAGCTGCTGCGCCGTGTCCGGAATCGTCATCCTCCGGACGTCTTCTGCAATCGAACTGGAGCGGTTATCGGGCCATACCGCATTTTCGCTGCTGCTGCCGCATCTGCTGGTGAATCGCTATTATGACGAGCAGCCGGCCCCCATCAGAGAACAGGGGTTTGCGCAACTGGCCTCTCTGAGCAAAGCCGTGCCCCTCTACCAGCTCGCACGGCCACGAGACCTGGAACGACTGCCGGAATGCGCTGATCTGCTCCTAAAAACGTTCCTGAGCCACGGATACGAAGACTGAAACACCGTACCGGCAACAGGGCGTTTCCGGCCGCGCACCGCCGGCGGCTCCGTTTCGATTTGCCAAGCAGCAACAGAAAGGTTTGAAAAAGCGACAATATTCCGATATCGTGTAGCCATGCAGAGCGAATCGCATTCACTACCGCGCCGAAGAGACCCCGCGCAGATGGCCGTCCAGCAGGTCAAAACGGTTCGCCGTTTCATCGACCTGCTGCTGCGCCGCAAGCTCATCATCATCACCCTGGTCCTGCTCGGGGCCATGGCGGCGGGAAAGCCCCTGTTTCCGGGCCACGGCCGGCCTTGGCCTCTACCTGCTGCAGCCGAAAGTCTACCAGAGCACTTCGCTGCTCATCTACCAGCAGCAGAAGGTCAGCCCCGCCAACATGTCCCCGGAGATGCAGGGCCATATCCGCGACATCGTCAGCACCATCTCGCAAATCGTCACCAGCCGCACCAACCTGGAGCGCATCATCAACGACGTCGGCCTCTACCGGCAGGAAAGAAGAAACATGCCGATGGAAGACGTCATCGAACGGATGCGGGCAAACATCGTGATCAGGACGAGCGACCGCGGCGACACCTTCCATATCTCTTTTATGGGCAGCGACCCGCGCCAGGTCGTCCGGGTGGCCAATGCCCTGGCCGCCGGGTTCATCGACGAGAACCTGAAATACCGCGAAGAGCGGGCCTCGGACACGTCGGCCTATATCGCCGACGAACTGGAGCGGGCGAAAACGGTGCTCGATCGCAAAGAAATGGGGATGCGGGATTACAAGCTCCAATACTACAACGAGATGCCCGAGCAGCGCGCCACCAACGTGGCCCGTCTCATCGCGCTGCAGGGGCAGCACCAGAGCAAGCAGGAGTCGATCCAGGACCTGGAGCGGACCCGCATCCTCATCCAGGACCAGATCGCGGCCCGCAAGCAGCTGCTGGAAAGCGCCCTGCAGCAGGCGGCGCTCTTAGCCGACGGCAGTGCGCCGCCGGAGAGCAACCGGGCGAGACTGCAGCGGCTGCGGAGCGAACTGCCGTTGATGCTCAAGGTCTACACCGAACAACACCCCAGGGTGATTCACGCCAAAAAGGTGATTGCCTGGCTCGAGCAGGCTGAATCGGAATCAAGCCCGCCGCCGGCCGATGCCGAAACGGCCGACGGTTTGGAGGCGGTGGCCGGCGAGGTCGATCAGATTATCGTCGACCTGCAGCTCCAGCTCAAGAGCATCTCGCTCAATATCGACGAGCTGATCCGGGAAAAGGAGACGATCAAGAACCAGATCGAGCAATACGAGCAATGGGTTGCCGCCGCCCCGGTCAGGGAGGCCGAATGGTCGTCGCTGACCCGGGAATACGGCGAACTGAAGCGCCATTACGACTTTCTCGTCTCCCAGAACCTCCAGGCCCGCTCCGCGCTGAACCTGGAGCGGACCCAGAAGGGGAGCCAGTTCAAGATCGAGGACCCGGCCCGCCTCGCGGAAAAACCGGTCAAGCCCAATTTCCTGAAGATCATGGCAATCGCCCTGTTTTTCAGCACCGTCCTTGGCGGAGCGCTGGCACTCGTGCTGGAGTTCGCCGACACCTCGTTCAACGATCCCGACGAACTGCGCTCATTTGCCCGGATGGAGGTGGTCTGCACCGCACCGCTCGTCGCGCTGCCGCGGGAAAAGCGCCGTGAAATGTGGAAAGCCGTCGTCATCGCGGCCCTTTATACCGGTTATGCCGCCGCTCTTGCCGGCGGAGCGGTCTATCTCTGGAGCAGTGGACGCATCATCATCTGATGATGCAACGAATTATCAAGCAGCCCGGCGATACAGCGGCGGCCGGCAGCATGGAGTCCGGCAGGAAACACCATGACAGCACCTGATCACATCACAGCCACCACCCCGAACAGCTCCTGGGACCAACGGCTGCTGCAGGCGGTGAACGACGACCCGATGGTGCCGGAGGTCTTCAAAGCGCTGCGCACCCGCATCCTGCGCCCGAAAGACGGCTCGCCGCCACCCCGGACGATCGTCATCACCTCCGCCGCCGCCGGCGAAGGCAAGAGTTTTGTTACCGCAAACCTCGGGATATCCCTGGCCATGGGCATGGACCAGTTCTCGCTGCTGGTCGATTGCGATCTGCGCCGGCCGAAGCTGGCCTCGTTTTTCGGTATCCCCGACCAGCCGGGCCTGGCCGACTACCTGCGGGGAACGCATGAGCTGGCAGAGATCATCAGGAAGACGTCGATCAACAGGTTGAGCCTGTTGCCGAGCGGTGAACGGCCGGGCAACCCGGCGGAACTTCTCAGTTCGCAGCGGATGCGCTCGCTCGTTGCGGAGTTGGCGGACCGCTACGACGACCGGTTGATCATCTTCGACACGCCGCCGGCGCTGAGCGCGTCCGAATCCGCGGCCCTGGCCGGCGACGTCGACACCGTCTATCTGGTCGTGCGCAAGGGCGGCGCCGGCAGGGAAGGGATCCTCAAGGCGATCGAGCTGATCGGCCGCGAGCGGATCGGCGGGTTGATTTTCAACGCCTATACCACCAATATTGTCGAACGGACGCTGCTGGCCAAGAGCGTTCCCTACGGCGCCGGCTACTAACCAGTCGCCACCGTACCAGCCTACCCGTTTTGCGCTGCGAGCCGGTTGAGCAATTCCTCCGCTTCGGGCCG
>CAZSOA010000151.1:0-8644 GCA_964608305.1 uncultured Desulfofustis sp.
TGACCATCAATTTCAATATTCCGGGGTCCGCACGACTTCCCCGGGGTCGGTTCTCCGAAGAGGACGGGTCTGAACTGATACGGCTGTTCGGACATATGATGCATTCAAGCTCTTAATGACAGGGAGATAGCAACATGCTGACGACACCGCAAAACAAAAGTCAGTCCGATGCCCTTGGAAGCGCCGCACAAATGGTAGCAGAGGCGCATCTAAGCGCGGGCACCATGTGTATCTGTGGACACAAACCGGTGCTGCATTTTGATATCGTGCTGCCATTCGAAGACGGACCACAGCTGCTGGCGTTCGGGCTTTGCTCGATGTGTCTTGATCGGCCATTCAATAAAATTCTGAATGACCTGTACGACGCCGCTATAGCCGGAAGCAAAAAATCGGATACAAGCGGCTGGCAGCCGATGCTGTGACGGGAGGGGCGGGTCAAATCTCTACCAACCTCGCCGTTACAGCCGTTTGGCAGTCTTCTTGCGCCGTTGGCAAGTTTCGATAGGGGGGGGTATTAGTTTTGGAATCAAGGAGTTAAGCTATGGGACAGCGCGGACCGCAACCGAGACCAGGCAAAATTCATAAGCTGCACGGCTCTTTCAGACAAGACCGGCACGGAGGCGAACTAAAGATCAAACCTTCCCTGCCCGATCCGCCCGAATGGCTCGATGCTGTTGCCCTTGCAGAGTGGAACCGCCTGGCGCCGGAGCTTTATAAACTCGGGGTTTTGACCGTCCTCGACACTACCCTGCTTGCGATGTATGCCGTGGTCTATTCCCGGTGGATCCGTGCTGAAGCTGAATTACTGAAAGACCGGGAATCGAGGCCGGAAGTCATGACGACGCCGAACGGGTATCAACAGCAAAGCGCCTGGTTATCGATCTCCAATAATTGTGTCAAGCAGATGCAAAGCCTGTGTGCTGAGTTCGGGCTCTCTCCGGCGACCAGGGCGCGGATAAAGTTGATCGAGTCCCGGCCGGAGCAGAAAAGTTTACTCGAACTGCTCGATCAGTTCGGCCAATCCATGGCCGCCGGTCCGGGGGATAAGCGATGATTGTCATTGTTGGAACACCACGAGCCTTTGAGCGATTTCTCAGGCAGCAGGGTATCAGCGTGAGTCGATCGCAACGGCTCGTCTCTGAAATGAAAAAAACTGACCTGCTCCGGCTTGAAGAAGAACGGAGCGGTCTTTTACATAAAACCGCCGCTTTTTTAGGGCGGGTGCGTCGAAAACGGAGGGATTCCGCAAGTAGGCCGGTCTGCATGGTGGCAGAGACGTTACGGCGGGATGCCGTAGCGGACACACCACAATCAGGTCGTGATTGTGATCACGCAACTTAAAACTAAAATTCACGAATGGTGAAAATATGAGTTACGAAGTGAAAGAGAAGCTGGATGAGCTTCACCGTGTAGTTGGTGATTTCGTTCGAAAGAACAACCAACGCCTGGACGCCATCGAGGCGAAGGGAAAGGCCGATCCGCTGCTTGAAGAGCGGGTGGACAGGACGAACGCGGACATCTCCCGGTTACAGAAGGAGATTGATGCACTGATAAAACACGTTAAGAACCCGGGCGGATTTGGTGGCATTGATACGCATAGGCACAACCATGAGGGGACCAAGGCATTTGGCCGGTGGATCAGGAGTGGCCGGGAGGACGATATCCTCGAACTGAAAGCGATGAGTACCGACTCCGACCCTGACGGCGGCTTTATCCTGCCTGAAGAGATGGAGTACCGGATCAACTCTGCGATTCTTGATCGGAGCCCGATCCGCCGGCTGTCGCGTGTCGATCAGAGTTACACGTCTGCACATGCAGTTATAGTGAATCGAGGCGGCACTTCAAGCGGGTGGGTTGGTGAGAAGGACGATAGGCCTGAGACCGACACCTCACAGTTTGCCGAGATAACCATCACTCCTGGTGAAATGTTCGCCAATCCACGCGCAACGCAGCGGGTTTTGGACGATGGCGGCTTCGATGTCGCAGCCTGGATTGAGTCAGAGATCGTGACCGAGTTTTCCCGGCGTGAAGGCGTGGCGTTCCTCACCGGCAACGGCGTCAAGATGCCGAAAGGGATCCTCGACTATGATACGGTGGCCAACAGCTCTTTCGCGTGGGGTAAGATTGGTTTTGTCCCGACAGGGGCCGTCTCTACCTTCACCAATCCTGATGTGCTGATCGAGCTGCAACACGCGCTGAATAGTTTTTACCGCAACGGTGCAGTCTTTCTGATGAGTGATAGTACCCAGGAGCATATCAGAAAGATGAAGGATGGCGAAGGCAACTATATCTGGCGACCTGGGTTGGAAATTGGCGCACCGGCAGTCCTGCTCGGAAAACCGGTGGAAATCGATGACAACATGCCGTCGATCGGCGAAGGTGAGTTCCCGGTTATTTTTGGCAACCTCCGGGAAGCTTATACGATTGTTGACCGGACTCCGGTCCGTGTCTTGCGCGATCCCTACACGCAACGGCCTTATGTGCTGTTCTATGCAACCAAACGGGTCGGGGCGGCCGTCACCGACTATCGAGCAATCAAACTGCTGAAGGTTGCATCGACGTAACCAGATCCGGGAAAACAGCATGATGCCTGTTGCAGTCTGTCAGGCATCATGCTATTATGGGTATGTCAAAACATGAAGGGTGCAGCGCCAGCACCTTAAACACGGCTTTTTTTGTGCCCATATCATTTGCCGAACTGTCTGGTATCCGCGAGGGCCAGGAAGCCCTTCATGGCTTGGACAACAGTTCGGCATTTTTTATGGAGATCGACAATGACCGAGAAAAGAACGCAAAATGAAGAAAATAAGGCTAGACAAACCGAATTATTAAAAAGACTTGCTGCATCCGCTAAAGACCTGCTGAGTAGAATCGATCAAGAAAAGGATGGCGGAGCAGAGGACAAGATACTGGCAAAAGGGCGTGGAGATCTCACGGTAAGAGCGCACGGAGAAGCAAACAATACGAATTATTATGATTTTTTGTATGGTCAAGCAGTTGATACCGTTGCAAAAATCAGATTTGCTACATTTTTTCTCACCGAGAACGAAGAATACCAATCATTAAACAGTGATATCAAGCATGGACTTTACGCCATTCTTCATGAGGCAAGAGATACCATTGAGAACCTGAACGACGCGCTTGAAGCGTGCAACAAGGCTTGACAGAAGCGCTCACGGCAAATTCCTTTGGAGGGCGTTATGAAAAAACGACCGAGCGACCTGGAACAAATGGCCAGCAGTTCAATCTTAAACCTTGAACTGGCAATGGATGTCGTTGAAAACTGCCAAATCGTCGAATTGTTCGGCGGCGAGGTGACAAAGAAAGATTGTCTGCTGGCGAACATGCGTGAAGCGATCGGGACGATTACCGAGTTATCCAGATACGTGACCGCGTTCGATGAAAAGCGGCAGATGGCAGCGGAATATTAGTAACAGCTGCCATGGCGAAAAGAGAAAGGGCAGACCGGGAGACCGGCTGCCCTTTTTTTCTGTCTCAGGACCGGCTATAATTCCCTACTCTACTGATAATTACTGACCAATGGCCGATATTTTACATTTTTTTTACATATCAACAAAAAAGGGTTTAGAAGATGATCTCTAAACCCTTGTTTTTCCTGGAGCCACCGAGCGGAGTCGAACCGCTGACCTGATGATTACGAATCAACTGCTCTACCAACTGAGCTACGGTGGCGTATGGTGACGGTGTTTATAGCAGGATCAAGGGGAAAATTCAACAGCAAACCAGGCTGCTGTCGCTACGATACACATCGCCGGCGGCCGTGTCGCGGATTTTGGCAGACCGGCGGTCCTTTGCCGGTGATGCTTGCCGCAGTGTGCCGCAAAGAACAGGAATGAACGACCAACTGCGAGACATTACCCGGGTTCGCCTGCGATTCATTGACCTGATCAAATCGTTCTTTTTCGAGATGCCTGATGCAGAGCGCCTTGCCCGCTGGCGTGGCATCTTTCATGCGCTGCATAACGAGCGGGTTGCCCCCTTGCTGGATCACGGAATCGAGCGCATCCGGCAGCGATTGGCAGAAAACCGTCTCAGCGATCTGCAGCAGGAATACACCGAGCTTTTCGGCAACAATGCTGCGCGGCTCAGCCTGAGGGCCTCACACTACCTCGACGGCAGGACCTATGACGATACGACGGCTGCACTTCACCAATTCATCAGGGGTGCCGCTCTGCAGCGCCATTCCCTGTTGACCGAGCCGGATGATACGCTGGTAGTGTTGTTTGATATGCTGGCAACCCTGGTCCACCATGAAAAAAACGGGCAATCGACACGACACCTCCAGGCCGGCCTGGTCCACGAATTTCTCCAACCGTTTATCGAGGAACTCGGCACGGCCGCAGACCGGCACAGCCGGGCCTGGTTTTACCACGATTGCATTCTGTTCACCGGCGGCTATCTCGAATTGGAACGACGGCTGCTCTCCTGACCGGCGGCCGGGCAGGAAAGCGGCAAAAGTCGCTTTTCTTTTCTTTTCAATTCTGGTCCATTACCCATGATAAAGAGGAAAGAGGGTGAATAAAGCGGCACCCGCCGGTTCTTGGGGCTGGTGACACTCATTGAGATACCCCGTTGAGACCATGGTTACCGAGCATCCGCCGTCACATCTGATCAACCCCCTTGCCACGGTGCGGTCACGTCATTTCCGATCGTTGCGGCACTGGCAGTCACTCGGCATCATGATTCTTCTGCTGGTCTGGCCGATCATGCTGTCGGGATGCTCGGAGGAGACCGGGCCTGCAGAAGAGACCGCAGTCACCACGACGCCTCGGGGCTGTCGCTCCTGTCATCAGGTGGAGCCCGACGAACACCACCGGTTTGCCTGTAGCGTTTGTCACGGCGGCGACGATCGGGCCGAAACACCGGCGGCAGCCCATGCCGGGCTGATCGTGCAACCGGCGCACCCCGACCATGCCGCGCAGACCTGCGGTGGTTGCCATGCTTCGGAAACGGCAATGGTTGCGAATAATCATCACTATACCCTGACCGGCCACCTGCAGAAGATTCGCGGCGCTTTCGGAATCACCGACGGCAACGACGATGCCCTTGCCCTCTTTTCGTCAGCCGTTGCTGAAAACGAACAGCAACTGGTGGACGACCTGCTCAGGCGGCGCTGCCTTCGCTGCCACGTCTACTACACCGGCGATGAATACTCGCAGACCACGCGGGGAGTCGGCTGCGCCGCCTGCCACCTGGAGCCACGATCAAAAACCGGGAAATCGCATCATTTTACCCGCTACCCGACGGATAACCGCTGCCTCTCCTGCCATTACGGCAATCATGTCGGGTTCGATTATTACGGCCGGTTCGAGCACGACTTCAACCAGGAATACCGTACACCGTATCTGCGTGTCAGCGACGAAGTACCGCCCTACGGGGTCGAGTACCATGAACTGGAGGCCGATCTCCACCACCGGGCCGGCCTGGTCTGCATCGACTGCCACGGCAAGGAAGAGATCATGGGGCTCGGGACCGGCCTGCACTGTGTTGACTGCCACGACCCGAATCAATACCAACCGGCCACCGCCGTGATTATCAGAGATGGGGCCGACACTCTTTTTTCGTCGGCTGCGACGTCACTGCGCCTGCGTATTCCGGCCATGCGCCATCCGGCCCATGAACAGTATGCCGCTCGGGCCGTCTGCCAGGCATGTCACGCACGCTGGACGTTTAACGACGGATCGACCCACCTGTTGCGCATCGATCATGATGATTTCTTCGAGTTCTTCCGTCTCAGCGTGGACGGCAGTTCCGAGGTCACCCGGATCATCGCCAGCCATATCGACGATGACGGGGAATGGCTCGATCCGGTGATGAGCGATAAGTTTACCGGCGCGCTACTGCCCGGTATCTGGATCAAAGGATACCTGGAGCGGCGCTGGGAAGAACCGCTGTTCACCCGCGACGAACAGGGCCGAATTACCCCGGCCCGGCCGATGCTTGATCTGCATCTGTCGTGGATCGACCGGAGTGAAACGGTGCGGTTCGACAACCTCAGGCCGGTGCCGGGCCAGTCGCTGCTGCTTCCCTATACACCGCATACCACCGGACCCGCCGGCCTGTTCTATGAAGAGCGGTTACGGTTCTTTGAGATCGGCGAATTCGACGCCGACCGTGAGAATTGATGGCAAAACACTTGAATACTGACGATGTATAGGATACAAACGGGCAAGATACTGTAACCTTTCAACGGATGGCGATGCGCACCTACTGTCCCGACCGGATGATTACCCGACTGCTCCGATTCGACTGCCGGCTGCTGACGGCCCCGCTGCTGATCATCGGTGCCTATTGCATCGCCGTCCTCTCCGCCTGCTCCACTTCCGCCTCCACCGGTACCGATTATATCCATCCGACACAGCGGCCGTACAAGATCAACAACCGTACCTACTACCCGATCCCATCCGCGTACGGCTTCGACCAGAGCGGTATCGCCTCCTGGTACGGCGGCTATTTCCACGGGAGGCGGACCTCCAACGGCGAGGTCTACAACATGCACGCCATGACGGCGGCCCATAAAACCTTGCCGATGAACACCGTGCTGCTGGTCCGCAACCTTGAAAACAACCGGGAAATCGTCGTCCGGGTAAACGATCGCGGACCGTTCGTCCAAGGACGAATCATTGATCTGAGCTATGCCGCCGCCCAGGAACTCGACATCGTCGGCAACGGCACCGCCCGGGTCAGGATCGCCGCACTCAGCGACGCTCAGCGTAATGAATCGCAGTGGATGGATCTCGCGCAGCAGCTCTACAGCGGTGATTTTTTTGTGCAGATCGGCGCCTTTTCCAACACCACCAATGCCGAGCGTCTGCAGAATCGATTCCTGCAGGCGGGCCACCAGACCATCATCCAGAAGTACGAGGAAAACCAGAACACCTATTACCGGGTCCACGTCTACGTCGGCAAATCGCTGCAGGGCGCCGAACAGGCCCGCACCATCCTCGAAAAGCGGGGTTACAAGAACGCCTTCGTCGTCGCCCGCTGATCCGTTTCTAAAAAAAGTCGCTCAGAGATCGGCGGAGCCGATCAGTCCGTTTCCGGCGGAACGCACCGCACCGCCGCGACGACGCGGCGTATTTTGTCGTGATCCTTGATGCCCGGAGCCGATTCCACTCCGGAATTGACATCGATCGCATAGGGGCGAACCGCCCTGACCGCCTCACTCACGTTACCCGGATGCAACCCGCCGGCTAGAATCAGCGGGCAATGCAGGCGCAGGTGTGCGACCAGCCGCCAGTCGAAGCTCAGCCCCGTGCCGCCGGACGTGCCCTTGACATAGGTATCGAGCAGGATACTGTCGATTGCCTGTTCGTAACGGTCGATGTGCCCGGGCAGGTGCTCGCCGCCGATACAAAATGCCTTGCAGATCGATACGCCGCGTCGCCACGAACGCAGACGGGAACAATAGTCGGGAGTCTCGTCGCCATGCAGTTGCACCTGGGTCAGACCGCAGGCCTCGACAATATCCTGGACGGTTTCCAACGGGGCATCGCTGAATACCCCAACCCGGGCGATAAACGGCGGCAACCCGTCGAGCAGCGCAGCGGCCTGCTCGCTGCCGACACAGCGGGGGCTGGCCTGAACGAAAATAAAGCCGAGCGCATCGATACCCAGCGCCACCGCGGCGCGAACGTCCTCGCGGCGGGTCATACCGCAGACTTTGATGCGCACCCGGTGCAGTGGCGTCCTAGGCATCGCTCTGCGACGCCCCGCGCAGACGCTTGAGCAGACCGCTGTGGGCACCGGCCCGCACCAGTGTTTCACCGATCAGCGCACCATCGATTCTGTTGTGTTGCAGGGCCTGCAGATCGTCGATGGTCGCCAGTCCCGATTCGGAAACCACCGGAATAGTAGCGGGAATCAGCTTCCGCAGACGAAATGTCGTGGTGATATCGACGCTGAAATCGTTGAGGTTGCGGTTGTTGATGCCGATCAGGTCGGCACCGCCCTGCAGTGCCCGGTCCACCTCAGACTCGTCATGCACCTCCACCAGGACATCCATGCCGAGCGACCGGGCAGACTCGCGCAACGCGATGATCTGCGCGGTCTCAAGAATGGCGACGATCAGCAGCACCGCATCGGCGCCATGGGCACGGGCCTCATGCACCTGCAGTTCGTCAATGATGAAATCCTTGCGCAAAACCGGCAGGCCGACCGCCTCCCGGGCCTGCATCAAATACAGCAGGCTGCCCTGGAAAAAGTCGACATCGGTTAACACCGATAACGCGGCGGCACCGTTGGCCTGGTAGTTGGTCGCCAGGGCCACCGGATCGAAATCGTGACAGATGACCCCTTTGGAAGGTGAGGCTTTCTTGATCTCGGCGATAATGGCCACTTCAGACGGCGCCAGCAGTGCCTGGCGGAAACCGCGCGGCTCATCAGGCCGGTAATGGCGATACGGTGCAGGCAAGACGATGCCGCGCCGGCGCAGCACGGCGACCTCCTCTTGTTTCCGTTTGACGATCCGATCAAGTATCATGGAGTCCTCGGGTGTCTGATTGCTCGGAAATCGAGCGAGGCTCAGGAAAAGCTGGTGCTGACTTCGATCAGTTGCCGCAGTTTTTCAATCGCCCGCCCGGCATCGATACACGAGGCGGCAGCGAGGATACCGGCCGGCAGG
>CAZSOA010000152.1:0-8561 GCA_964608305.1 uncultured Desulfofustis sp.
GCTCCCTGAACGAGCAGCAGTATTACGCCCATCCGCGGAACGCGTTCTGGCCGATCATGGCGGAACTGCTGGATTTTCGGCCGACTGTGCCCTACCAGGAGCGGCTTGCCGAATTGCGCAGGCGGCGGATTGCCCTGTGGGATGTCGTGGGCACCTGTCTGCGACGCGGCAGCCTCGATGCGGCGATCATCCCGGACTCAATTCAGGTCAACGATTTTTTGAGATTTTTTAGCGATCACCCGTCGATTCAGACGGTGTGCTTCAATGGCCGCAGAGCGGAGAAGGAATTTCGCCGGGCCGTGCAGCCGGTACTCGGTCAACGTTTCTCGCACCTGGACCTGATCGGTTTGCCATCGACCAGCCCGGCACTGGCAACACTGACTTATCGCCAGAAAGCTGACGCCTGGCGGGTGATTCTGGACCTTGTAGCGCCTGATACCTCAGGGTGAGCAAAGAACAGAACATCGGCATGACGGATGAGTCTTTGCAACCCAGCCGTCATGCACAACGGAAATGAAGCGGATGTCGATCAGGCCTTCCAGAGACCGTGCAGGTTGCAGTATTCACGAACCGATACGTTGTCGGCTGCAACCGGGAAGAATGCTTTCGGCTCCTGGCCGGGGCTGAGAAACTCTTTGTAGCTGATCCCGCCGGCATTGAGTTCGATCCATTCGATCCAGTGTTTTTCTTCCATCGGGTGCGGCACCGAACCGACGGTGACTTCATACCCGCCGTCGACCTTTTTAACGACCGGAACATGTTTTTCCTGGGCGGCATCGACGGTGTTCTCGCTCATCTGGATCATGTCCTGACCGCAACAGACCAGCGCCCCGGCACCTCCGGTCATAACCTCGACGATATTACCGCATACTTTACATTTGTAGACTTCCAGCCTTTTTGCCATGATACTCCTCCCTGTCAATGGTTGTTGCCGTCGCCTCCCCGCTGTGAGGAACAGGCCTTACTCGCTGTTCGGGCTGAAGGTAGAACCGGCAGCCGGGGAGGCGCTTTGCGAACTCTCTGTTAATGGTTATCATTATTTGACCTATCCTAACAGGCTTTTTTTTCCTGTCAACATGTTATTGAAGTGATTACGAAAGAATGGTTAGTTGTTACGGGGATAGCTTTCACTGGATTGCAATGGAGACTCATCCCTGGATCATAACAGTAACAGAGCGATGCGCTGAGCTGTTGCCGTCCGACGATTGCGTCAAGTGGGCCGGCCGATAAAGTGATGTGTTGACAATGTGACAGTCATGTCTGATAGATAATGGCAGTGGCCGACAACAATGGGCAGCCGGCAACGCGAACCGAACATAACCGCGGTTCGGGAACAAGCGATGCGCCGTGCGAAACTTCATTATGGGAACACGTCAAGGAGGAGTGCAGATGGGAAAGCAGATGGTACGAGCAGCAGTGGCGGCAGCGATTATATCTCTCGCCTTATCGGTGCAGGCCGCCGACTATGATCATGAGGTGGAGGCGCGCGGCATGACCTTTGCCTGGTCGGTTGACGGCGATACCCTCAATGGCAAAATGTCAGCCAGGACCGGCGGCTGGGTGGCCGTCGGCTTCAACCCGAGCAGCAAAATGAAAGATGCCAACATTATCATCGGTTATGTCAAGGATGGTGAAGGAGTCATCGCCGATCATTTCGGTGACAGCGCCACCTCCCATAAGGACGATACCGAACTGGGTGGAACCACCGATGTCACGCTGGTTGCCGCCGGCGAGGAGAATGGGATGACGACCATTGAGTTCACGATGCCGATGAACTCAGGCGATGCCTACGACAATGTTGTCAGTGCGGATGGCGATACGGTGCTGCTGATGGCTTTTGGGCCGGACCGCGACAGCTTCCGGCCACGACACACCTTCCGGGGCAGCAAGACGGTCAACCTGGCCACCGGGGCGGAAAAATAGCGCTGCCATGGCCCTGCGGATGTCAGCATATGCCGGCTCCGTGGTTTCGGCGCTGCTGTTTTCGACCCTCGCCGGCCCCGTTGGAGATGGCTGGGCCAACACGCGAGGTGAAGCAGCCGAACCCCGACAGATCACGGTTGTCGAGCAGACCGGGGTACACCTGCCGCTTGAGACCGTTCTCGTCGACGAGAACGGTGTTTCGGTCTCGCTTGGCAGCCTGATCGACAAACCGACCATTGTGTTGCCGATCTATTTCACCTGCCCGAACAGCTGCAGTGTCAATCTCGCCAATCTCGCGGTCGCCATGGGGCGGATGAAGCTGCAGGCCGGCGTTGATTATCGGGCGGTGGCCCTGAGCTTTGCCGACCAGGAGACCGCCGAAGATGCCCGTCGGGCCAAGAATAATTATCTTCGCCTACTTGGCGACAACTTTCCCGAGGACCAGTGGACGTTTTTGACCGGTGACCGGCCCGCTATCGATGCGGTCCTGGAAACGATCGGCTTTTCTTATAAAGAACTGGCAGACGGCACCTATATCCACCCGTCGATGCTGGCGGTGGTGACCGCCGATGGCATAATCAGCAAGTATGTCTACGGATCATTCATTCCCGGCGATGTCGAAATCGCCTTGAGCGAAGCGCGGCGGGGTGTGGTGGCCACGTCGATCAAACGGTTCCTCGACTATTGTTTCAACTACGACCCGGCCGCTACCAATCTGGTATTTCAGACGGTTAAGTTGGTGACTCTGGCTGTCTTCGGGGGTGGTTTGGTCTGGTTTTTCATTCGCTTTATCAGGAGGAGAGCTTGAAAAATTCGGAATTTCGTTCAAGATCGAGGCGCGCAAGAAATTTTACCGCAGGCATATACATGATATTCCGAGGATAAAATGTGATTGCGCAACGATGAGATTGGACGGAATGACAATTTTTCAAGGTACCCAGGAGAAAGGGGGCGGGCGTTCCGGGGGTTAGAACCGGTCGTCCTGAAACTTTGCACTATGGAGTGCAGCGTGTGACCGGTCCGGTCGCGGCTGCCGCAGGTTGATTCACCTGCGGCCACCCCGGTCGGCCCGGCTCGTGTTGCCAAGAGCGTCGAAACTGCCATGGCTGAACACCCTTCATTTTTTGCGACACCGTCCCCGCCGAACCGGACCGGTATCATGGCCTGGTTGCTGACCCACGACCATAAGCGACTCGGCCTGATGTATTTGTGGGCGGTCTTTTTCTGGCTGGTCCTCGCCCTGTTCCTCGGTTTGGCCCTGCGGGTCGAGTTGATGGCAATCGGTGAGACGATCATGTCCGCCGATCTGTACAATGCCACGTTTACGCTGCATGGCGTGATCATGATCTTTCTCTTCGTGATTCCGGCCATACCGGCGATTTTCGGCAATTTCCTACTGCCGATCCAGATCGGCGCGGACGACGTCTTTTTCCCCCGTCTCAACCTGCTTTCCTGGTATCTGTATATGATCGGTGGGCTCGTGGCGATCGTATCCCTCTTTACCGGTGACGGGTTTGCCGATACCGGCTGGACGTTTTATGTGCCGTTCAGCGTAACGACGGAAACCAATGTTTCGCTGACGGTGACCGCCGCCTTCATCCTCGGTATGTCATCACTGCTGACCGGTCTCAACTTCGTCACCACCGTACATCGGATGCGGGTCAAGCATATGGGATGGCTGCAGGTGCCGCTGTTCACCTGGTCGCTCTACGCCACCGCCTGGGTGCAGATTCTGGCCACCCCGGTGGTTTCGATCACGTTGGTGCTCGTCATTCTCGAGCGCTTTCTTAATATCGGTCTGTTCGATCCCGACCGGGGCGGTGATCCGCTGTTGTACCAACACCTGTTCTGGATGTACTCCCACCCGGCCGTCTATATCATGATCCTGCCCGGCATGGGGGTGATCTCCGAAATTATTCCGGTATTTGCCCGTAAGGCCATCTTCGGTTACAAGGGGATCGTTGTCTCGTCGCTTGGCATTGCCACCGCCGGGTCGCTGGTCTGGGCGCATCACATGTATACGAGCGGTATGAGTGACGTGTCGGTCTTCGTCTTTTCGCTGCTTACCTATCTGGTTGCAATACCGACGGCGGTCAAGGTGTTTTCCTGGGTGGCGACGCTCTATAAAGGCTCGATCCTGATGACCCCGCCACTGCTGCTCTCACTGGTCTTCATCTATCTCTTCTGTGTGGGTGGTCTGACCGGCCTGGTGCTCGGCGCGGCAGGGCCCAATATCCATGTGCATGACACGCAGTTTGTCGTCGCTCACTTCCATTTCACGATGTTCGGCGGCACGGGCTTCGCTTTTTTTGCCGCCCTTCATTTCTGGTGGCCGAAGATGTTCGGGGTCATGTACGACTTCAAAAAAGCCTATATCGGTGCGGTACTGGCCACCGTCGGTTTCATTTTCCACTACGTGCCGATGTTCATCCTCGGCATGCAGGGCATGCCCCGGCGTTACTACGATTACCTGCCGCAGTTTGAGACCGGTAACTTCCTTGCCGGTTTCGGGGCGTTTCTGATGGTGTTCGGTATCATGCTGATGTTTGTCAATCTCTGGCTGAGCTTCCTCAAGCGGGAACCTGCCTCTGCAGACCCGTGGGGCGGCACGACGCTCGAGTGGGCCGTGCCGTCACCGCCGCCGGTCCACAATTTCGTTGAAGCGCCGCGGGTGCTGGACTATCCGTATGATTTTTCCGAGGTCATCAAACGCGCCGCGGAGCAGGACAAAGAGAAATAGGATCATGGAGCGAGCTAGCGATAAGACCGGCGTCAGGATCGGGATGTGGATCTTTCTCTATTCGGAGATCATCCTGTTCGGCGGGCTGTTTGTCCTCTATGCCGTCTACTTTCATAATCATCCGAGCCAATTTGCCACCGGCGGGCTCGAGTTGAACCGGTTGTTCGGCACCGCCAACACCCTGGTGCTGCTGCTCAGCAGCTTTACCGTGGCGGCCTCGATTACCGCCGTACAGCGACAAAAAACCGCGCAGGCCATCGGGTTTCTCGTGTTTTCTCTGGGCTGCGGTCTGGTCTTTCTGGTCAATAAATATTTCGAATGGGGAGCGAAGTTTGCCCACGGGCTTTATCCCAATTCCGATAGGATGTTTTCCGAGGACCCCGGGTTCCAGATATTCTTCGGGCTTTATTACACGATAACCGGCCTGCACGGCCTGCATGTGGTGATCGGTATGATCCTGCTCGGTATCGCGCTGGTCATGGTGATTACCGGGCGGGTCCGTCATGATCGTTATGCGATGCTGGAGAACAGCGGGCTCTACTGGCATCTGGTCGATCTGATCTGGATTTATGTCTTTCCATTGTTTTACCTGGTCCTCTAAACACCAGGGAAATGAGTGGTGGGGGCCTTGAAACATTCGAAATTTCGTTTGAGATCGAGGCGCGCAAGAAATTTTGCCGCAGGCATATACATGATATTCCGAGGATATAGTGTGATTGCGCAATGACGAGATTGGGCGAAATAGCAATTTTTCAAGGCTCCCTGGTAACAAACAGGACACGCATGGCAAGGCCGACCGGACGCACTATCCTGAATCAGAAATGATACCAGGGGAGCTTCATAGAAATGCATAAACCGATGAGAAGGAAACGACCATGATCGAAGAGGAGCATGATCATCAATTGAGTTACCGCTTTCTTGCCTTCATCCTCGGCTCGCTGGTGCTGCTTACCGGGCTGACGGTGGCGGTTTCCTACGTCGACTGGGGGTTTCTCAATGTCCCCATCGCCCTGTTTGTCGCATCGAGCAAGGCGACGCTGGTCCTGTTGTTCTTCATGCACATCAAATATGAGGGATTGGTGATCAAGGTTTCCTTTATCAGTACGGTCATTTTTCTGGCGATCATGATCAGCTTTACGTTCTGGGACGTGGCGTTTCGGTAACCATCTGGAGAGAGCGGGCAATTATGGATCCTGTGAGAGGCGTTGACCTGGCATTCTGGTATATCTTAGGTGTATCGGTCATCCTGCTCGTCGGCATCACCGTGGTGATGATCGTCTTTGTCATCCGCTATCGGCGCAGCCGCCATCCGGTACCGGCGGATATCCGCGATAACCTCAATCTTGAGGTGGTCTGGACGATTCTCCCGACCCTGATCGCTCTGACCATGTTCTGGGTCGGCTGGAAATCCTATCTCGGGTTGCGTGACGTTCCGGAAAATGCGATTGAAATCGAGGTCGCCGGCCAGATGTTTTCGTGGATCTTTGTCTATCCCAACGATAAGGAGACGGAAAACCTGCTCGTCGTACCGCAGGGGCAGGCGGTCAAGCTCAATATCTCGTCCTGGGATGTGCTGCACAGCTTCTATATTCCGTCTTTTCGAATCAAGGTCGACGCGGTCAAGGGAATGACGACCTATGCCTGGTTCCACGCCGACCGGGAAGGGGAGTATGACATTTTGTGTACCGAATATTGCGGTGTCGGTCATGCCGGCATGCTCGCCAAACTGAAAATCGTTCCGGAGGATCAGTATCTCGACTGGCTTGAGGAAGAGTGATGAACCGTAACGGCGAGCTCCTGCTTTGCCGGACGGTCCGGTCGGATGGCGGCCTGATCGGCCGATTGATTCGAGTCGTCAAACTGCCGCTGTGTCTGTTTGTCGCCGCTTCGGCGGTTTTCGGCCAGCTGGTCGCCCACCGTCGCCTGGAGTTATCGGCTGTCGCGGTTGGCGCAGCCCTGCTTTTGATCTCCTGTGGCGCGGCGGCATTGAATAACTACCAGGATCGCCGCCTCGACCGGTTGCTGCGGCGAACCCGGCAGCGACCGGTCGCCAGCGGCACGCTCACTGCGCAAGGGGTACTGTTGCTCTCGTCTGCACTGCTGGTCGGCGGCCTGGTCCTGCTATGGCTGGGGGCTGCCTCTACTGGGGCATTGGCGGCGGCCGGCATGGCGCTGCTGCTTTACAATGGCGTTTATACACCGCTCAAGTACCGAACCCTCTGGGCGCTGCTGCCCGGGGCGCTCTGTGGTGCATTGCCGCCCTATATCGGCTGGTTGGCGGGAGGCGGACCATTTCTTGGTGCGGACATTATCGTGATCGGGGCGCTTTTTGCGCTCTGGCAGATTCCCCATTTCTGGCTGGTCACGCTGGAGTATCGTGACGATTACCGAACGGTCGCCGTACCGAGCCTGATTGCCGTTCTGCCTGAAAAACGGCTCCGTCACCTGTCGATTATCTGGGTCGCGGCGTTCATCTCGGTATTACACACCGCACTTTTGATTCTCGATGGTTCCCGGTGGACGGTGCTGTTGCTCAGCGCCGCCGGTCTGGTTCTGCTTGCTGTCTATACTGCGGAAATGGTTTTTCATCCGGAGCCGCGCTACCGGTTGTTGTTTCTGCTGCTCAACGGATTCATGCTGGTTGTCATGGTCTTGCTCGGTGCGGGACGGTTGTACTGAGCGGGGCGCTGGTGACGTCTCGTCAGGGGGGTAGAAAAAGTAAACGTTACGATCGGATGAGGAACGTGGATGGGAGATAAACAGAAGTGCTGCGGGAAGTATAAGAAAAAAGGGAAACACTGCGGCGGCTGCCCGCTGATCGGCGATAAGGAGTCCTATCAAAAGGACAAGACCTATTGCAAGAATTCCACAAAAAAAAAAAAAAAGAAAAAAAAGAAAAAGAAAAAATAGTGGATCAGTTCCGGGCCTTATGATCAGTGCTGAGGACCTGTCCGGTCAGTTTACGACCGATCCGCTGCCCATGGGCCATGGCGCTGTGCAATTGCTCGATGGTGTGGCCGTAGCGACGGTATCGGTTGCCCAGGAGGGGGAGACGCTCAGGATGCTTGCCGATGGATTTGAGAAAGACGCCGATCGAACTCCAGGGTTCGGGAATCGGATGGGTGAAAATAAGGCTTGGTTCGATGTGGTCGGTGTACCGTCGCAGTCGGCGGCGCAGGATGAAATCGTGGTGTCGATAGTAGCCGCGACAGGAGATCATCGGCAGCACGGTTTTTCCGGTGAATAATTGTTTCCCATACCGATCAAGCAGGCTGAGCACCGGCCCGCTGGGGTTGTAGGACCAGGTGGGGCCGGCGAGCACGATCAGATCATAGGCGGCAAAGCAGTGTTCGCCTGGCTCGACAATGGGCATTCGAGCCCGGAAAAAGGTGATGATCATCATTTTCACGGTCCTGATGATGGAGCCGAACGGAAAGCCGATCTTGTCGGTGGTCCGGATGCGCTCGATGACGGTTCCGACTCCCTGGCTCCGCAATCCGGCGGCAAAGAGATTGATGAGAGCGCGGCTTTGTCCGCTCAGGGAGTAATAGATGATCAGGACACGGGGCAAAGCGATGGGTCGATACACGGTTTGCTGACGCCGCACATTTTGTTGGAGCATCACGATGCCCGGTTGCGGGCCGGTATTTCGTCAGTTACCGGCGGCCTCAGGAGGTCTGCGAAGCTAGAGGTACCATGTTCTTGTCATCCGGACAAGATCTGATAATGCGGGAGGAGAAAAAGCGCGTCGGAAACGAGGGTGGGGGGATGTGGAGATGCCCCGCCGCCGTTTGGCATGGAGCGGCGGGGCTGCTCTTTAGCCTTCGTACTTCCAGAATGCGTCTTTTTCCGCTCCGCACACCGGACAGACCCAATCATTGGGCAGTTTCTCCCAGGG
>CAZSOA010000153.1:0-8484 GCA_964608305.1 uncultured Desulfofustis sp.
ATCCTGATGCAGCGGGTGGTGGAACTGGATGAAACCTGGCAGGACGGAGCCGCTCGGCAAGCCCTGTCCTTTGATGCGCAAACGCGCATCGCCGTTGGTTCCCGACGGAACATTGATTTTGAAGGTCTTGCCATCGAGGCTTTCCACCTCGATCTTGGCACCGAGGCAGGCTTCACTGAAGAGAATCTTCTTGTGAAGAACCAGGTCATCGCCGTGGCGTTCGTAGTTGCTGTGCGGCTCCAGTTGAATCTTCAGATAGAGATCACCGGCAATCCCACCCGGCGGGGGACTCCCCCCTTTACCTTTGAGTCGCAGCTTTTTTCCTTCCTCGATTCCCCGGGGTACCTTGACGGAAACATTCTGCGTTGTCCCATTGACTCGCAGGGTAATCTGCTTTTCCGCGCCATGCAAAACGTCTTCCAGACTGACGGACACCTGATAAGTAAGATCCGGTCCTTTCAGCGGCTGTCCACAGCCGCCGCAACCGCCCTGCCCCATGAAGCCGCCGTTGAAAAAGGAATTATAGCCGGCACCACCGCCAGGATGTGCATGAAAGGATGCGGTCTGTCCTCCTTGAGCGCCGAAACCAAATTGCCGAAGAATCTCGTTGATATCGAAGTTACGAAAAATATCTTCTCGGGAGTAGCGTTGATGAAACCCAGCGGAGCCGTACGTATCGTACTGCCGCCGCTTCTCTTTATCGGAGAGAACCGCGTAGGCCTCACTTATCTCCTTAAATTTGTTTTCGAACTCCTTGTTTCCCTGGTTTTTATCAGGATGGTACTTCAGGGCGAGCCGGCGATACGCCTTTTTGATTTCATCAGCGGTTGCCGTTTTCGGCACACCCAGCGTTTCATAATAGTCCATACGGCACGACGATCAATTGATACCATTACTGTAACCAGGCGGGGAGACCGCCGCTATCGATGGCACCACAATAGGAACGGATCGGCCACCAGTCAAGCAGACAGGCCCTTTTCCGTAACGCAACCAGGTACAATTTTCAAAGTTCCGGTACTCGCCTGGTCGCCGTAACGAGTAGCGTTCTCACGACCACGACTACTGCTTAGAACGGCACGTCCTCTCCCATGCCGCCATAACCGGGCGGCGGCTCCTGGTATTGTTGCTCTTGCCCCGAGCCATACGAATCTCCACCCGTTTCACGTCGATCGAGCATTTTCATTTCCCGCGCGATGATTTCCGTCGTCCAGCGATCGTTGCCGTTCTGATCCTGCCACTTTCTCGTCTGAATCCGCCCTTCGACATAGACCCGGGAGCCTTTATGCAGATACTCCCCGCAGATCTCGGCAAGCCGCCGCCAGGCGACGATCCGATGCCATTCGGTCGCTTCCTTCTGGGTGCCGTCCTGATCTTTCCAGCGCTCGGTGGTGGCTACATTGAACGTGGCCACCGGCGAGCCGCTCTGCGTATATCTGATTTCCGGATCAGCCCCAAGGTTGCCGATGATAATCGCCTTATTGATCATAGTTCCTCCGTTAAAGGTGATAAATGAATGTGCTCGATAACTATACGATATTTTATCGAAAGGACAAGGCCATTCTCAATCGCCGGCCGATCGTTCAACAAAACCGCCTCCCCAATCGCCGGCAACGGTCCGGTCGAGCATTGCCGGCAGCCCGCCTTGCTCTTCCGGGGTACATCCGGTCACCTCTTTCCAGATCTCGTCACTTTCCATGCAGAAATAAATGCAGGTGCGCGGGTCGGCTCGCCGACGCAATGCTTCATAGAGAAATCGATAGAGGACAACGCGCCGGGGACGAACGTAGCGTTGTTTGTCGTCGAGACCGACGATGAATTCTCGATGGTAGATCGTTGTTCGGGAGAACCGGTCGGTGCCGATCTGTTTTAGGCGAGGAATAAACCGAAATGCACCGAGCGATATCCAACGGATGGCGGCGGCCGGCACATGAGCGAACAGCAGGTCGATCGTCTGTCGGTAGCCGTCTTGCCAGTGATCATGATCGATGATCGGATCAAAATGAAAGGCGAGCGGATACCCCCAGGCAGCGCATTGTGCTGCTGCAGCTAGCCGTTGCCTGAGCGAAGCGGTCCACCGCTCCTCAGACGCGGCGACCTGCGGGCTGTTCAAGGACCAGGCGAGAATCGTCCGGCCACGGTGGTCAAGTCCCTGCAGGTTGTCGACAAAAGCGGATTTGGTTTTCAACTCGAGTACCGCTCGAGGCTGCCGAGCGAAATAGTCAACCAGTTTCCGACTGAGCCCGGTGATCCTGTCCAGCCCCAGGGAGTCGGTGAACTCTCCGGTGCCGATGCGCAGGATGGGCGCAGCGCTATGACGCAACTTTTCGTCAAGTTCAACGAACAACTGATCGAGATTGACAAAAAAGCTCAGATACGGCGTATTCAGGTACGCCTGGAGAATGCAGTAGGTGCAGTCCATCGGGCAACCGGTACCGATGTTGATTACCTGGTATCCGCAGCAACGATACTGTTTAGTCGACGGACAATGCTTGAGAAATTCACCACGGTTGGAACACAGCAGGAGCAAGCGTTTGCCTTGTCCGAGATTATCCGGGTAGCGGCCGGGTATAAGCGAGGGCAGGTCCGCCTCGTCGACCACCTCGGCCGGGATTCCGGAGCGATTGACAATTTCGCCGACTACCGGATTCTCGGCAATACTGCGCAAAACGATAAGCCGGTTCACCAGGCGGGACGGGTCGATGATGCCGCCACCAGACTCACTCACCGGCACCCGCTTCCGCTATCGGTCCGCCTTGCAGCGCCGCCCAGCGAGCCAGGCGCAGATAATGGCGCCCTTCTTCTTGTTTGCCGTGTTTCAAACATCCCCGCCCGTAAATAACGCATTTTCTGGTCATCTCTTCGACGAGCAGGCGGCGGTGCCGGCCAGTCGTATCGCCCCGCTGCAACATCGTGCCAAGCGCCTGGATACGGAACCGATCCATACCCAGGCGATATCGTACCGATACCTGATCGTCCCGGCCGCCGTGCTTGATCGTCAACGCCTGTTCAATCAGCAAAAAGGGACAATGAGCGGCCACCCGCAGCCACAGATCATAATCTTCACAACATCGCAACGATTCATCAAACATGCCGAACTGGTCAAACAGGACACGCCGGGCCATAACCGTTGACATCCCGACACAACAAAGCGGGAGACATCGTTCGAAGATCGCACCGTGCGGTGGTTGATGACGTCGTTTCTGATTGAGCAGCCGCCCTCTTCTGTACCATGTTTCCCGGGTATGCGACAGGAGATATTCAGGCGCCTGAGTCATGGCCCGGTACTGTGTTTCCAGTTTCCGGTAATGCCATTGGTCGTCCGCGTCGAGAAACGCCAGGATTTTTTCTCCAGCCATGATAATGCCGGCGTTACGGGCGGCCGCCGGCCCCCGGTTCGGTTGCCGCAGATAACGCACGGCAACGGGGGCGGCTGCGCCGAGCGACAAAACACCTTGTTCAGTATCATCGGTTGATCCGTCGTCGACGATAATGACCTCGGCAGGCAACAGGCTTTGAGAGAACACCGAGTCCACCGCCGCCGCCAGCATCGGCGCCCGATTGAACGTGGGAATGATGACCGAGATCATGGTTCTTCCGAGCTGGAGCAAGGTTGTTTCATAAGTTACTGCGGCGACGAAGCAATGGCACGACGCCGGCGAAAGCACAACGTGCCTGAATTGTTGAACAGAAGCCACGCCACATGGTCACGTTGGACATGGTGCAGGTAGCCGACCATCGGATTTTTCTGCAGATTTGTCCACGAGAATGTGGCAATTCACGTGTCGAATGCGGTATAATAACTATTTTATTTCATAACAAACAGGTATTCTCCACTTTGGGAGACGGGAACCACGCTCGTTTCCTCGAGCGGTTCGCCATCGGCCGCAAGATCGAACCATCCCACCGACGATTGCGAACGCCTGAACCCAGGCGCACCTGCATTACATAGCTTACCGCGATGACAACTGAAATACTCATAAATTCAAGGCGATACGAAGTAAGAATCGCGCTTGTCGAGAACGGCAACCTCACTGAATTCCACCTGCAACGCCCGACTGAAAAAGGGCTTATGGGCAATATTTACCTAGGTCGCGTGGTTCGGGTTCTGCCCGGTATGCAGGCGGCTTTTGTCGATATCGGCCTGGAACGCACCGGTTTTCTCTATGTGGACGATGTCTACATCACCCCGTCCGAGATCGAGCGACGTACCGCCGAGTTGGAGCCCACCGGTCTCCCGGCGGTCGCCGAACCGGTACGGCAGGATCGACGCGGCGGACCGACTCATAATATTGAGGATCTGCTCCGGGAGGGTCAGGAAATCATGGTCCAGGTCAGCAAGGACCCGATCGGCACCAAGGGCGCTCGGTTGACCTGTCAGATCACCCTTCCCGGCCGCAACCTGGTTTTCATTCCCCAAACCGATCATATCGGTATCTCACGGAAAATTGAAGACGAAACGGTCCGCAACGAGCTTCGTTCACTGATCGAGGATCTGCGCCCGAAAGATGTCGGTTTTATTGCCCGTACCGTCGCCGAACATGCCACGCGGGAAGATGTCGAAGCAGATATGGAGTTTCTGATGCTGCTCTGGGAAGAGATTCTGGATCAAAAGCCGCGAGCAAAGATCCCTTCCCTGCTCTACGAAGATCTTGACATCACCCTGCGCTCAGTCCGTGACCTGTTTACCAGTGATGTCGACTACTTGATCATTGATAACGAGAAATCCTACGAAAAGTTGATGCACTTCGTCAACACCTTCACCCCCCAGCTGAAAAGCAAGATTTCATTATATCGCGGTGACCTGCCGCTTTTCGAGGCGTACGGCATCGATGCCGAAATCAGCAAGGCGCTGGAAAAGAAAGTATGGCTCCGCTCCGGCGGATACATCATCATCGAAAGCACCGAAGCCTTAACGGTTATCGATGTCAACACCGGGCGATTCGTCGGCAAGGACGATCTGAACGAAACCATTTTCAAGACCAACATGGAGGCAGCCAAAGAGATTGCCTACCAGTTGCGCCTGCGCAATATCGGCGGGATCATCATTATCGATTTTATCGATATGGAAGAAGAACACCATCGTGAAGAGTTGTTCAATTCCTTCCGCGAGGCAGTCAAAAAGGACAAGAGCCGGATTAACATCCTCAAGCTCTCCGAATTCGGCCTGGTCCAGATGACCCGAAAACGGCATAGCGAAAACCTTAACCAGATGATGTGTGAACCCTGCCACTATTGCACCGGTGAAGGGGTCTTGAAGTCGCGGCGGACCATCTGCTATGAAATTTTTCGGAAGATCAGCCGTAACTCGTCACACACCGGCGGCAGTACCGTCACCGTCAGGGTCCATCCGCGCATCGCCGATATGCTGCTCAAAGAAGAAGAGACCACGGTGAACCAGCTGGAGGCGGATATTGGCAAACGGTTGGTTATCGCACCGGCAAAAGACCTGCATATCGAAAAATACGAAATCATCTGGCAGCGCTGAGAGACTGCCGCTCACCGGGAATCTGACATGGCATCATTGAGTACCAGGAAACGAACCATAGCACCGACCATCTTTATCATCACCCTGCTGCTTGCAGCAGGGGTGGGCATCACCGCATTTGTACTTTTTTTCGAGGGTGAACCACCGGTTGTCGCAATCGAAGCGCCACGCTCCTTCCTCGGCACGAACAGTACCATTTCGATCGCCGCCGCCGACAACCGCAGTGGTCTCCGCCGTCTGCATCTCACCATTTCCCAGGGCGATCAGCAGCGCGAACTCCTGGCCGAATCGTTTCCGCGAACCGGTCACACCGGCCTAGTCGGTGTCGCCGAGCGACAGGTTAGTCTTGATTTCTCCAGCAAACAGCACGGCCTCAGCGATGGGCCGGCAGTGCTGACCCTGTCCGCATCAGATTACTCCTGGCGCGGTTTTTTTCAGGGAAATAAAGCAACCGTTTCCCGAGACGTACTGATCGATACCGTGGCACCGAAGATTTCGCTGATCTACAGCGATCGCTACGTCAATCAGGGCGGCTCCGGCATGGTCATTTATCGGATGAACGAACCCGAGGCGCAAAGCGGTGTCCAGTTGAATGATCTTTTCCATCCCTGTTTTCCGATAGGTGACGGCCGTGACGATACCTACCTGGCGCTGTTCGCCGTTCCGTACGACGCAGCCGCCATCACCACCGCACAGGTCGTGGCCGTCGATCAGGCCGGCAACCGGACCACGACGTCGTTTTCACCCAATTTCAAAGCTACCGCGTTCAAGCAGGATCGGATCACCATCGATGACCGCTTCCTTGAAGCAAAAATACCGGAATTCCGAAACTATTACCCGGACATGGAAGGAAGCCTGATCGAGCAATATCTCCATATCAATACCGTGGTGCGAGACAGCAACAACGCGAAAATCGCCGAGCTCTGCACCGCCCCCCATCCCGAGCGTCTCTGGCAGGGCAACCTCTCCCGGATGCCGGGTAGCCCCCGGGCAGGATTTGCCGATCACCGTACCTATTTTTATAACGATTCGGCGATCGATCGCCAGGTCCATCTCGGTATCGACATCGCCTCCACGAGAAACGCCGATGTCCGCGCCGCCGCCACCGGCAATGTGATCTTTGCCGATTACCTTGGCATTTACGGAAACATGGTGATTCTCGACCATGGGCAAGGGCTCTTCAGCCTCTATTCCCATCTCAGTCAGATGAACGTCAACGTCGGCGACCGGATCGAACGGGAAACCACGTTGGGCCTGACGGGAACCAGTGGTATGGCCGGCGGTGACCATCTGCACTTTTCCGTCCTGATCAACGGGGTATTCGTGACACCGGTGGAATGGTGGGATCAGCACTGGATCGATGTCAACATCGAAGAACCCATCCAGCAATCAAAATTCCAGTGATTCTGGATTGTTCCTTTCGCAATCGTCATGTGTTCTTGCCCTTCCGATTCCAGCGCTCCTGATACGCCCGGCCGACCATGACCGCCTCATCGCGTAAAAACCGATTACCGCTGCTTTTCTACAGCTATCTGGCCACCGAGATGCTGGCACCTTTCTTCGCCAGTTTCGTCATTATGAACGGGGTCTTTTTTCTTGTAAAATTGATCCCTTTTCTGGACATCGTTCTTGAACTGCAAATCGGCTTGGCCGATTTTATCAGGATGTTCTCCTACCTGTTTCCGAATATGTTTCTCTATTCGATACCGATGGCTGCCATGCTCGGAGTGACCATCGGCTTCTCTCGCCTGGCAAACGATTCGGAAATTCTTGCCTTCAAAGCAAGCGGCATCGGCTTGTATCATGTTCTGCCACCGCTCATTATGGTTTCTCTTGCGGTTGCCCTGATCACCTCCTATTTCTCCGTCAGGCTCATTCCTGCCGGCGACTCGGCGATGCAACAGATGATGTATCAGTTGGCCAAAGAAAAAATCGACAAGGGCATTAAGGAGCGTGCCTTCACCGAAGCTTTGGGGGACCTGGTCGTCTATATCGACTCCATCGATCACGAAACCGGGCAATGGAACAAGGTCTGGGTCTCCGATATGCGCGACAGATCATTACCGGCCATAACGATGGCTCGTTCCGGATCGATGGTGGCCAATATGGACCGGATGATGGTCACCCTTGTTCTCTTTAACGGCAGTATGCATATCCCGGAAAAGGAGAGCGCCCAGACCGTTTCCTTCGAAAAGTATATCATCAATATACCCGTCCAGCCGATGGCCCGACCGCCGGGAACCAAAACCCGGGGCACAATGACGCTTGCGGAGTTACCGGTTGAAGCGGCGACGGTCGGACTCGACACCGAGCAGGGACGATCATACCTGACGGAATATCACAAACGGCTGGTGCTGCCGGTCGGCTGCTTCTTTCTCTGCCTTCTCGGTATGCCGCTTGGCCTGCAGGCAGGTCCGGGAAAACGGGCGATCGGCATCCCCTTCGGGCTGTCACTCTACATCGTCTATTATCTGATGTTTTCCATGTCCCGGAATATCGCCATCGGCGGTACGCTGCCGATAGCCGCGGTCATGTGGGCGCCAAATACCGTATTTTTCGCCATAGCGCTGGTTTTTATCCACCGCGTCGCCCATGAACAGCCGCTGGTTCCCGATGGTATTTCCGTCGTTCTTGAAACTATCAGCACAACCGTCGGTAGTCTAGCCAACAGGGTATATATTCTTCTCGTTCCGGGCCGATCCCGCCAGGATCCGGCCGTCTTGGCCGGCGCTGAAGACGACAGCGGCGTGATACAGCAGAAAAAACTGCGCGGTGATGTCCGGAACAGGGTCTTTCATTTCCCGGAATGTGACTCTTATTATTGCAAAAATTGTTCAATTGAATTTAAAGATGTGAACGTAGCGATGCAGGCTGGTTTCGATCCGTGTGAATTTTGCCGGTCACGCATGCCGGCCACCGACACCACCGATCAACACTGATGGGAACCTTGAAAAGTTCCATTTCGCCCAATCTCGTCGTTGCGCAATCAAATTTTTACC
>CAZSOA010000154.1:0-8439 GCA_964608305.1 uncultured Desulfofustis sp.
CCGCGAGGGCGGCCGCACGGTGGGCGCCGGTGTTATCAGTGAAATTCTAGCCTAAGGCCCGGAAATACAGAACGATTACCCTGCTCCGGGGAGGAGTGGGGTAATTTTGTCTATACGGGACGTGTACCTATGAGAGATATTATCACCCTTGCCTGCGGCACCTGCAAACGTCGGAATTATACGACGACGAAAAACAAAAAGAACACGCCGGGGAAACTGGAGTTCAAGAAATATTGCGCTTTTTGCCGGTCTCATACACCGCACAAAGAGACTAAATGAGATGATGTGCAGGCCAGTAGCTCGAATGGTAGAGCACCGGACTCCAAATCCGGGGGCTGGGGGTTCGAGTCCCTCCTGGCCTGCCATTATTGACAAGGATACCAGCCGATAGGTCGCGATATTATGGCGGGAAAATCGAAAGACAGCAAGCAGGTGAGCGAGGTCAAAAAGGAACCGTCCCCGTTTGCCCCCGCTCAGATCAAGAGGTTCGTCGGTGAGGTTCAGGCCGAGTTCGGTAAAGTCGTCTGGCCTGATAAAAAAGTCACTCTCGGGCTCACCGGCATGGTAATCCTGCTGGCACTTGTCGTCTCGGCTTATTTGGGAACGGTCGATGTCATTCTCGGTAAATTGATATCGTACATTCTTCGTTAACCCGTGCCAGGAGAATGAGTTAGCATTTCCGAAACGTCGCCAGCTATCGTTTGAACGGTTCCGGCTTTTTTCCTGTCCTACATAGATACGGCACATACATGGCTAGACAATGGTATATACTGCAGGTTCATTCAGGGTATGAGGAACGGGTAAAAGCGACTCTTCAGGAACGAATAGCCAAAGAAGGCCTGGAGGACTATTTCGGCGAGATTCTGATTCCCACCGAACAGGTGGTGGAGATGATTAAAGGATCCCGCAAGACGTCGTCGCGGCGATTCTTCCCCGGATATATGCTGGTCAGTATGGAACTCAATGATACCACGTGGCATATTATTCATCAGAATATGCCTCGGGTCGTTGGTTTCGTCGGTGATGATCGAAATCCGGTACCACTGTCGGACGAAGATGCGGGTAAGATTATCGGCAGGATCCAGGATGGATCCGAGCGGCCGCGACCCAAAGTTGTGTTTGATATCGGCGAAACGGTCAGAGTCATTGATGGCCCGTTTGCCAATTTTCAGGGCGTCGTCGATGAAGTTTTTCCAGAAAAAGGCCGAGTCCGGGTCATGGTTTCCATCTTTGGCAGGGAAACCCCGGTTGAACTGGAGTTTGTACAGGTTTCAAATACTTGAATTCAGTGTCAGCATTGCTGTTTGCCGGTGATGCTGGGGCGTGCAATACATTACTAGTGTCGGAGTAGAAACATGGCCAAGAAAATTACGGCATACATCAAACTGCAGATTCCAGCCGGCAAGGCGAACCCGTCACCGCCGGTAGGTCCCGCTCTCGGACAGCATGGAGTGAACATCATGGAATTCTGCAAGGCGTTTAATGCCAAGACCCAATCGATGGGAGACACTATTATTCCCGTCGTCATTACGGTGTATCAGGATCGGTCTTTCAGCTACATCACCAAGACCCCGCCGGCATCGGTACTGCTTTTTAAAGCGGCAAATGTTCAGAAAGGTTCGGGGAATCCGAAGATTGAACGTGTTGCCGAGATCAGCAGAGACAAGATTCGGGAAATCGCTGAATTGAAAATGCCCGATCTCAATGCCTACGATGTTGAAAGTGCAATGAAGATCATTGAAGGGTCGGCCCGCAGTGCAGGCCTTACAGTGGTTGACTGATCGAACTCGTCATTCTAACTACGTACCGCTGTCCGGTTAGCTGACCGGATACGTGCAGTAGGAGACAATCATGCCGAAACACGGAAAAAAATATCTCAATAAAGCTAAAGCTATTGATCGCTCGGTTGCCTACGTCATTGATGAGGCGATCAAAAATGTATTGGCCTCGACCTATGTCGGCTTTGATGAAACGGTCGACATTGCCGTTAAGCTCGGTGTCGATCCGCGTCATGCCGATCAGATGGTACGATCGTCGGTCGTATTACCGCATGGGACCGGCAAAGTCACCCGCGTCCTGGTCTTCGCCAAGGGCCCGAAGGAAGCTGAAGCAAAAGACGCAGGCGCTGATTATGTCGGCTCCGATGATCTTGTGGAAAAGATTCAAGGCGGCTGGCTCGAATTCGACAAGACCGTGGCCACCCCGGATATGATGGGAACGGTCGGTAAAATCGGCCGGATTCTCGGTCCTCGCAATCTGATGCCAAACGCCAAGTTGGGTACGGTGACGTTTGATCTCGCGAATGTAATCAAAGATATCAAGTCGGGCAAAGTCGATTTTCGCGTTGACAAGGCAGGTATTGTGCATGCCGGTATCGGCAAGGTCTCTTTCGGCGAGCAGAAGATCTATGACAATGCCCTCACGTTCATCGAGCGGCTTATTCAGTTGAAACCGTCGACCAGTAAAGGGATTTATCTGCGATCGATTTCGTTATCGTCGACGATGGGGCCAGGATTCAAGGTTGATACCCTGGATGTCAGGACCCGCATAAAATAATGGTTGTTTTACGTAGTACCGGCGATCACGAAAAGAGATTGCCGTAAGTCGAAGACAGCAGGTACGAATGTTTAATCGGTACAGCCGACCTGCCGAGACCACAAGAAAGCACATCGCTTAACTCGTTCAGATAACGATGCATGCTTGTAAACAGGGGTAACTGCTGTTTCTTCAAATCGGGAAATTTAAACGTGGTAGGAGGGTCATTTGAATCGTGATGAGAAAGCAGCAATAGTCGCCGAATTGAACGAATCGTTCAAGCGGGCGAAGTTTTCTGTCGTCGCGGACTATCGTGGTTTGAAGGTCTCGCATCTGGAGAAGATTCGAAAGGAGCTCCGTACGTGTCAGTCGGAGATCCGCGTTGCGAAGAACACGCTTCTGAAGAGAGCAGTTACCGACACGTCTTGTGAGTCCCTGAAAGATGATTTCACGGGGACTTCCGCCATTGTTACGGCTTATGACGACCCGGTCGCTCCGGCCAAGGTATTGGCCAAATTTGCCGAGGACTTTGATAAGTTCCAGTTGCGTTCGGCTGTTCTCGAAGGAGAGAGAATCACTGCCGACAAGGTCGTGGCCTTGTCCAAACTGCCGTCCAAGGAGATTCTCCTCGGCCAGTTGCTGTCGGTGATGAACGGTGTTCCCACGGCGCTTGTTCGCGTCTTGTCCGGAGTGCCCCGTACCTTCCTGTATGGTCTGCAGGCAATTAAAGAGAAAAAGGAACAGGCCTGAGACGGGCGTCTGTACCGATTGGTTAACCGTTAGACAACAAAGAGGAAAATACAATGGCTGTTACAAAGGACGATGTAATCGAGTTTATCGCCAACATGAGCGTGCTCGAGCTTTCTGAAATGATCAAAGAATTGGAAGAAAAATTCGGCGTATCTGCGGCTGCTCCGGTGGCCGTGGCTGCTGCCGGTCCGGCCGGCGGGGAAGCTGCCGCCGCGGTTGAAGAAAAAACCGAATTTGACGTCATTCTGGCGAGCGCCGGTGATCAGAAGATCAAGGTCATTAAAGAAGTCCGCGCGGTCACCAGCCTCGGTCTGAAAGAGGCCAAGGAATTGGTTGAGGGTGCTCCGCAGCCGCTGAAGGAAGGCGTCACCAAGGAAGAGGCTGCCGACATTAAGGCCAAAATCGAAGCGGTCGGTGGTGCTGTCGAGATTAAGTAGTAATTCCAGATTGTTGAGGTTGTTGTTTTAACCTCATTTAGGGAACGGCACGCTGCGCATGATGATGCGCGGCGTGTCGCGTTTCGGGCTGACACCCTCTTGTTTGGTGGCTTGTTCTTGTCGAATACAACAAGTGTAAGCGAGATATCGCTGGTCGGCACCAGCATTGGATGAACCATTAGTGAAGGTTACCGAAATGCTCCTGACACATACTCCGTTGACTGCGTTGTTCTGCCGAAATTCCCGAAAACAGATTACCATATCAGTCGCATGCAGCGAAGCAAAGCCGTTGTTCGGCACTTCGTAAAGAGCTGATCCGGATTTATCGCTATTGCGGATAGTCTGCCACTATCCGCTACTACGTTGCTACGTCACTGTCTTTAGACATTCTCGAGGTCATTATGGAAAGAGTCAGAAAACAATTTGCCAGTGCATCCCGCATTCTGGAGCCACCTCATTTGATTTCCATGCAACGCATATCCTATGAGCAGTTTCTCCAGATCAACGCCGACCCGGACGCACGGGAGGATATCGGGTTGCAGGCAATCCTGAAGGAAATTTTTCCGATCAATGATTTTAATGGCCTCTGCTCCCTCGAGTTTGTCCGTTACAAATTCGGCGAACCGAAATATACCGTCCATGAGTGTTTGCAGCGGGGGATGAGCTACGAGATTCCGCTGAAGATTGTCGTGCGCCTGATAACCTTTGATGTGGATGAACAGACCGGCGTCCAAACGATCCGTGACATCAAGGAGCAGGAGGTGTTTTTCGGTGCGCTGCCGTTGATGACCGCCGATGGGGTGTTTGTTGTCAACGGTACCGAACGGGTCATCGTTTCCCAGTTGCAGCGCTCTCCCGGTCTTTTCTATACCCACGACCAGGGCAAGAGTCATGCCAGTGGTAAATTGCTTTATTCAGCACGGGTTATTCCGGTTCGTGGCTCGTGGATCGATCTTGAGTTCGATATCAAAGATATTCTCCATGTCCGCATCGATCGACGGCGGAAATTTCCCGTAACCTCTTTGCTCAAGGCACTTGGCTATACCGGTCAGCAACTGCTGGAAATGTTTTATCCGACCAATCTGGTCAAACGGGAGAAGGGCAAGTACTTCATCGAGTTCAGCGAAGAGACCGCCATCGGTAGTCGCCTGGAGTATGATCTGATCGATCCCGCCGACGGTACGGTGATTGGGAAAAAAGGTCGTAAGATATCAAAAGCACTCAGCAAGCGGATTGAAGAGGCGGGCATCACCTTTTTGCAGATCTCCGCCGAGGAGTTGATCGGCCGTGTGATCGCTCAGGACATTCATGAAGCCGGTGGTGAGCAACCGCTTGTTTTCCATAATACAGAACTCTCCGAATCGTTGCTGGAGACTCTTGAAGGTGCCGGAATCAATGAGTTCAGGGTGCTTGGTATCGACGGTGTCAAATACTCTGAATCGTTTCGACGTACCCTGGCGCTTGACAAGGTCAATACGACCGAAGAGGCCTTGCTCGAAATCTATCGACGCCTGCGGCCGTCAAGTCCGCCGACACCGGAGGTGGCGGAAAGTTTCTTCAACAATTTATTCTTCAATCCCGAACTCTATGATTTATCAGAGGTCGGACGTTATAAAATCAATGCCAAACTGGGCCTTGAGATCGACATCAATCAGCGAGCCTTGACGAAAGAGGACATTATTGAGTCGGTCAAATATCTGGTACGTCTGAAAGATAGTCAGGGTACGGTTGATGATATCGATCATCTCGGTAATCGCCGTGTCCGAACGGTTGGCGAACTTGTCGAAAATCAATACCGGATGGGATTGGTCCGGATGGAACGGGCTATCAAAGAGCGCATGACCTTGCAGGATATCGAGACGTTGATGCCGCACGACCTGGTCAACCCGAAACCGATTTCGGCAGCCATTAAGGAGTTTTTCGGCACAAGTCAGTTGTCCCAATTCATGGATCAAACCAATCCGCTCTCCGAGGTGACCCATAAGCGGCGACTCAGCGCCCTCGGACCGGGTGGTCTGTCGCGGGAGCGTGCCGGGTTTGAGGTGCGGGATGTCCATCCCACCCACTACGGCCGAATTTGTCCGGTCGAGACACCGGAAGGCCCGAATATCGGTCTGATTGTTTCCCTGGCGACCTTTGCCCGGGTCAACCCGTATGGCTTTATTGAGACCCCGTACCGGAAAGTAAGAGACCGAATTGTCTATGACGACGAGATCAGTTATCTGAGCGCCCTGCAGGAGCGGAAGAACTTTATCGCTCCGGCGCTGATTCCCCTCGACGAGAGCAAGCGGATAGTTCCCGACACGTTGATTGCCCGGGAGGACGGCGAGGTCATTATGACCGATGCCGATCGGGTTACCTATATGGATATTGCGCCCAATCAGCTGGTCAGTGTTGCCGCCTCACTGATTCCGTTCCTTGAAAATGATGATGCCAACCGGGCTTTGATGGGTTCCAACATGCAGCGTCAGGCGGTGCCGCTGATGCGGACCTCTGCTCCGCTCGTTGGCACCGGCATGGAGCGTTACGTTGCGCGCGATTCGGGGGCCTGTCTGCTCGCGGCCGGCTCCGGTGTGGTCGAGGAGGTGGACGCCAACCGGATCGTCGTCTGCTATGATGAGCCGGGAACCGATGGTTACGAAACCGGGGTCGCTGTCTATCGTCTTGAAAAATATAAAAAGTCAAATCAGAACACCTGCTTTAATCAAAAACCGCTGGTCAAGCCGGGTACCCGGGTAACAGTGGGGAGCGTGCTGGCAGACGGTCCGTCCTGCGACCAGGGCGAACTGGCGCTGGGCCGCAACGTGACGATTGCCTTTATGCCATGGCGTGGATTTAACTTCGAGGATTCTATCCTGATCAACGAACGGTTGCTTGAGGAAGATGCCTTCACGTCTCTGCACATTGAGGTGTTTGAGACGATGGCGCGGGACACCAAACTCGGCAAGGAGGAGATCACCCGTGACATCCCCAACGTCAGCGAGGAAACGCTTCGCAACCTTGATGACTCAGGCATTGTGCGGATCGGTGCCGAGGTCAAGGCGGGCGATACCCTGGTCGGCAAGGTGACACCGAAAGGAGAGACGGTTTTATCCCCTGAGGAAAAACTGCTTCGCGCGATTTTTGGGGAAAAAGCTCAGGATGTCAAGGATTCGTCGCTGCGGGTACCGCCCGGTGTCGAAGGGGTGGTTATCGATGCCAAGGTGTTCTCGCGCAAAGGCGTCGATAAGGATGAACGGTCGCTGATGATCGAGGACCTGGAAATCGAAAGACTCAACCAGGATAAACTCGACGAGTTGGCCAGCCTCCGCCGTGCCGTTTGCCGGGAAATCGGCAAGGTCATCGACGGCCGGACGGTCAAGGAGGATGTGAAGTCGAAACAAGGAAAGGTACTGGTCAAGCTCGGCAAGAAGTTCGATGCCGCCTTCGCCGAGCAGGTCGGCTTTCATGCCCTTCGTCAGCTGGAGTTTTCAGAGCGGGCCAAGTATCTCGATCGTATCGAAGATGCTTATGGCCGCTATGAGAAACAAGCCAAACTGATCAGTGAACGCTACGACGGCATTATCGACCGCTTGAAAAAAGGCGATGATCTCCCTCCGGGTGTCGTGAAGATGGTCAAGGTCTATGTGGCCACCAAGCGAAAACTTTCGGTGGGCGACAAAATGGCCGGCCGACACGGCAACAAAGGCGTCGTCTCTTGTCTGTTGCCGAAAGAGGACATGCCCTATTTTGCCGATGGCACTGCGGTGGATATCGTTCTCAACCCGCTTGGCGTTCCGTCACGTATGAATGTCGGCCAGGTGCTTGAGACCCACCTCGGCTATGCTGCTAAAAAACTCGGCGAACAGCTTGAGGCACTCGCACGGCAGCATGCGGTCGAGGAAATCAAAAAGAAACTCGCAAAAATCTATAACAAGCAAGAATATGGCACCATTGTCGATGGTCGCAGCGATGAAGAGCTGATCGAGTGGGCCCGCGCCCATGCCGATGGCCTGCACATGTCAACCCCGGTGTTTGATGGCGCCGGGGAAAACGAAATCCGGCGACTGCTGGTCGAGGCCGGTGCTGATGAGGTGGGCCAAGCCCAACTCTATGACGGCCTGACCGGAGAACCGTTTGCCAACCGGGTGACCGTCGGCTCGATGTACATGCTGAAACTGCACCACCTGGTCGACAACAAGATTCATGCCCGTTCCACCGGACCGTATTCTCTGGTTACCCAGCAGCCGCTGGGCGGCAAGGCCCAGTTCGGCGGCCAGCGCCTCGGTGAAATGGAGGTCTGGGCTATGGAAGCGTACGGCGCGGCCTACACGCTCAAAGAATTCCTGACTGCAAAATCGGACGATGTTGAAGGGAGGACCCAGATGTACGAGCGTATCGTCTAGGGCGATAACTTCCTGACGACCGGGCTGCCGGAATCGTTCCATGTTCTGGTCAAGGAATTACAGGGTCTGTGCTTGAATATGGAGCTTATCGAGGAATGAGCGACGCCAGTGATGCCTGAGACAATGATCGGCCGCCTTCGGGCGGCCCTGAAGCCGTCGCTCGCACAATCCTCACCACCCGGATGCACCAGCCGGGTTATCATCAATATGAAGCAGAGGTGATCTCGTGGAAGAGTTATTCAATTTTTTTCAAAAGCCGAAAGCTCCTACCAAATTCAAGGCAGTGAAAATTTCGCTTGCCTCGCCTGAAAAAATTCTCGACTGGTCACATG
>CAZSOA010000155.1:0-8274 GCA_964608305.1 uncultured Desulfofustis sp.
CTCAACGATCGCCGCGCCTGTATCGTTCAGCAGGTTAACCGAGCCACCGGAGAAGCAGTGGTGATCTGGCCGGAGAGCACCGGCAGCGAAACCATCCAGCTCAATGAGCTGAGCGATGAATACACAGGCTATACCATCTTCGTCAAACCGAAGTTCCAGATTGATGACCGGTTGGCCGGCCACACGGAAACCAAGGAAAGCAACTGGTTCTGGGGCACCATCTTCTCATCCTGGAAACTGTATCGCGATGTTCTGGTCGCTTCCTTTCTGATCAACGTCTTTGCTCTGGTCACCCCGATCTTTATCATCAACGTCTATGACCGGATCATCCCGAACCTTGCTTTCGAGACACTCTGGGTACTGTCGAGCGGGGTGCTCATTATTTATCTGTTTGAGCTGGTGATGCGGGGACTGCGCGGCTATTTTATCGATTCTGCAGGAAAAAAATCGAACGTCATTCTCTCTTCGGTGCTTTTCGAAAAGGTCATGAGCTTGCGCCTGGAGGCCCGGCCAAAATCAATCGGTTCATTTTCCAAAAAATTACAGCAATTTGAAAGCATTCGAGATTTTATTACATCGGTTTCCGTCACTGCTCTGGTCGACCTGCCATTTGTTTTCATTTTCCTGGCGGCAATTTTCTTTATCGGCGGCCACCTCATCTGGATCCACGTTTTTGCGATCACGCTGTTGCTGGGATATGCCCTGATAATTCAGATCCCGCTCAAGAAAGCAGTGCGGCTTTCTTTCAGCGCCGATGCCCAGAAGAACGCCGTTCTTGTCGAAGGGCTTTCCGGCCTGGAAACAATCAAGACCCTGGGAGCGGAAAGCAAAATTCAACGGGCCTGGGAAGAGTCCGTCAGTTTCATCGCCAACTGGACGGCACGGAGCCGCTTTTTGTCTACCTCGGTTTCCCATGTCGCTAATTTCCTGCAAAACATCAGCATTATAGCGGTTATCATCGGCAGTCTGTACATGATTTCCCGCGGCGAAATGACCGGCGGCGGCATGATCGCCTGCGTTATTCTCAGCCGACGAGCAATTTTCCCCATGTCGCAAGTGGTGAGCTTGATGACCCGCTACCACCAGGCAAGCAATTCTCTGAAATCTCTTAATAAGATCATGTCACTTCCGTCGGAGCGCTCCTCCGACAAGGCCTTTTTGCACCGGGTCAGTATCAAAGGTGACATTAGCGTGTCCAACCTGTCTTTCACCTATCCCGAAACCTCCAAAGAAGTCCTGCGAGCAATCAACTTCCAGGTCCAGGCCGGTGAACGGGTTGCGATAATCGGCCCGATCGGGTCCGGCAAGACGACTCTTGGCAAGCTGCTTCTCGGTCTCTATCAGCCAACCAACGGCTCCGTTGCCATTGACGGCACCGATATCCGTCAGATCGACCCTGCCGAATTGCGGACGTTTATCGGCTATGTACCGCAGGAGGTAACGCTGTTTCGCGGGACACTCAAAGATAACATCATGCTCGGCGCGACCGGTGTGGACGACGCAACCATCCTGCGTGCCGCCGAGATCGCCGGTGTCAGCCAATTCGTCGCCAATCATTCACACGGCTATGACATGCCCATCGAAGAACAGGGCCGAAACCTCTCCGGCGGACAGCGGCAAAATATCGCCATTGCCCGGGCCATACTGCTCGACCCACCGGTCCTGATCATGGATGAGCCGACCAGTTCGATGGACAATCGCAATGAATTGTTGATCAGAAACAATCTGCTCAAGGTCATTCAAGGAAAGACCACCATCATCATCACCCACCGGCTTTCAATGTTGGAAATGGTCGATCGAATCATCGTACTCAACAAGGAAACAATCATCGCCGACGGGACAAAACAGCGGATCATGGAAGCCTTGCAAAACGGCCACCTCACCATATGAAAGAAAAAGTTAGCAAAATAAGGGGTATACCAAATAAACCCGCACCAAAAAGCAAGAAAAGCCGGGAGATTTTTCGTCGTTTACCGGCCGCCGACCTGGAACTGGCCACCGATATCAGGACGTCAATCCTGACGCAAACGCCCCGCGGCGGCAGCATTATTCTCTGGCTGACCTTCTTGCTTGTTATCGTTGCCATTGTCTGGGCTTATTTCAGTGAGGTTGAGGAGGCAACCAGGGCGTCAGGGCGGGTGGTGCCGTCCCGTCAACTCCAGACCATTCAGAACCTCGAGGGCGGCATTCTTTCCGAAGTGCTCGTTCGGGTCGGAGATATCGTCGAAGAAGGACAGTTACTGCTGCGCATTGACGACACCCGGTTTTCCGCACCATTCCAGGAAAGCAGACTGACCTACCTGGCCCTGAAAGCAAAGATTGCCCGGCTTGAGGCCGAGACCAACGATGTGGCCATGGTGATTCCTCCCGATGTTGCCAACGAGCACCCGCAGGCCGGGGAGCGAGAACTCCGCCTCTTCCAGACGCGGCAACAGGAATTGGCAGAAACACTCGGCACCTTTCATGAACAAATAACCCAGCGACAGCAAGAACTCGCCAGCGAACGAGCGCGCCTTGCAGAATTGCGACGCACCCACCGCCACCTGGCCGACGAATTGGCTTTGACCGAGCCGCTGGTCAAGCTGGGAGCCGTCTCCGAGGTCGAACTCCTGCGACTCAAACGGCAGGACAGTGAAATGCGTGGGCAGATTGCCACCCTGGAATTGACGCTCCCGGGACTTTCATCGAAACTGGAAGAAGCCAAACGAAGAATTACCGAAGAAAAACTGCGTTTCGCCAATCTTGCCAAACAGGAGCTAAACGAAACATACAATAAAATAGACACGTTAGGAGTCGCTTCAGTGGCCTTGAGCGACCGTTTACAGCGGACGCTCGTCCGCTCACCGGTACGCGGCATCATCAATCAGATTTTCGTCAATACCGTCGGTGGCGTCATCCAGCCGGGCATGGATCTGGTCCAGATCGTCCCGCTCGACGACACCCTGCTCGTTCAGGCAAAAATCCAGCCGGCCGACATCGCCTTCGTCAGTCCCAATCTCAAAGCGATGGTCAAACTCACCGCTTATGACTTCACGATCTTCGGTGGCCTGGAAGGCAGGGTCGAACATATCAGTGCCGACAGTATTCTCGATGAGCAGGGAAACAACTATTATCTCGTCAATGTTCGTACCGACAAAAACTATCTCGGCCCGGAACATGCGCCGATGCCGATCATACCCGGGATGGTTGCCAGCGTGGACATTTTGACCGGGAAAAAACGAATCCTCACCTATCTGATGAAACCGATAGTACGAGCGCAAAACCTTGCCCTGAGCGAGAGGTGAACCATGTCATTGTTACTCGGCAGCACCAATGAAACGATACGAAAACGCTGGCGATCGATACTGCAGCAGCACTATCGCCTGATTGAGGCGGGTTCGCTGGAAGAGATCAAAAACGCCGTGGCAACTGAGGGCATCGCGCTGATCCTGCTCCATCGCTCGATGATCAGCCTTGACACTATCGCCGAATTTGCAGCAACGCCGACCATGGTGCTTGCAGACGTTCCGGATGATCGCGAAGCCGTCCTGCTGTTTCGCCGCGGCGTGCTTGGCTATGCAAACAGTTACATAACCGGTGCACGTCTGCAGGAAGCAGTGCATGCGGCACTATCCGGCCAGGTCTGGATCGGTCGCGCTCTGATGCAAAAGATCATTCGCGGCGCAACAAGCACGGTATTCACCGCAGGTCATCCTCTCCCCCCAATCAACGGCTTATCCGATCGGGAGTGGCAGATCGCGCTGCTCGTCAGCAAAGGCCTGGCAAACCTCGAAATAGCTGCGGAACTGGATATCTCCGAACGGACGGTCAAGGCCCATATCGGCGCCATTTTCAAAAA
This sequence comes from uncultured Desulfofustis sp., assembly GCA_964608305.1. Classification (GTDB taxonomy): domain Bacteria; phylum Desulfobacterota; class Desulfobulbia; order Desulfobulbales; family Desulfocapsaceae; genus Desulfofustis. The sequence goes on from CAZSOA010000155.1 coordinate 3,839, forward strand.
AACCGGAACCGGTAGTCGGTTGCAATTGGCGTTGCACGTCCGTGATCATCTGGCCGGCACTGTCGGTAGTTAGCGCAACAAATAGTCATGGGGATCACGACCTACCTTTTTCACCGTTCTGCGTGCCTCGACGAACAGCGGTTCAATCTGTTCTTCCTGGACATGGGAGAGAACATTCATATCCACTACCGGGATCTGCGCATCGAGTTATCGGTTCCCGAATTCATTGAGCTCTCCGAACAGTTCAGCACCTTTGCCAAGCAGGTGAGACAGGAGATAGAGAACGGTTATCAGGATGGCGTCCTGGCCAATACCAACGAAGTCGAGACCCTGAAGACCTTCTGGGACAGAGACAATCCTCTGCAACATCCGGTCAAATATCACGAAAAGCACCTGGCCATCGAAGAAACGAAAGACGGGTACCATCTGCATATCAGGAACTATAAAATTCTGCTCGGGAAAGAGCCGTTCCGGGCCTTTGCCCGAGCCATGGCCGAAGTCGACCTGCTCCTCCGCCAGGATCAGCTGCAACGGGACCCGGCAACTTTGCTGGAGCAAAACGAACTCAAACCGAAACTGCTCTCCCGCACCCAAACCGGCGCGCTGGACTCCATGGTGATCGCCGTCGAAAAAACCTATCGGAAAAAAGCTTCCCAGGTCCTGCGGGCAATCGGCTACAGCCACGAAGGCCGCGAAAACGGAGGCGACCTGTTCCGCAAGGCACAATCAACGGTACTACTTGTCGACCCTGCCGCCGCAGCAACGGCAGTGGCATCACCTGCAGGGCGCGACCAAATTACCGAACTGCCGAACTTTCTCGCGACATACGGGCCAACACTGAACCCCAACGAGCTCAACGAACTCAAGCTCCGCATCCTCTATCTTGTCAAACAAGCCGAACAGGGCCGGCTGAACCCCTTTCGGCTCCAGGATATCTATGTCAAACGCGATACTCTGACACCCACCATCGATCTGTTTACCTCGAGATCATCGACGGACCCGGCAAAAGAAATCGAGTCCTTCACCAAGCTGCTGACCGCACATTCTTTGTTTTTCATCAAACCGACCAAACACTTCCTTCCGACCCAAACGGCAACGGCCGTACAGGACGCGTTTTTTCGTTTCATCCACGAAACGATCGCCTGCCACGACTACGTCCGGAAAATCGTCGTTCTCGGCTCATCCACCACTAAGCGTCTCGGCACCTATCAGGTGCCGTTTGTTCATTTCGACTGGGCGAAGATCAACTCCGATTTCGATATCTATGTCGAGCTCGACCCCGACTACGAAGGGCCGCTTCCACAGACCTGGCAGAAGAAGTTTTACTGGTCGCGAGCCGGCTCCGATTACTACCATTTCGGCGATGTCGGCAATGGCCAGGATTCAGACTATGCGAAGAGATATCCCGGTATCCGCTTTTACGAATATCTTGTCGAAGGCTATGTCTTCAACTACCGCAACGGAGACAGAAAACGACGAGACACCTGGCTCGAGGAGATAAAAGGCCAATGCATTTTCAAACGAGACCGAATCGCCCAATGGGTTTCCGAGAACTACCCTCTCCAGGCACGAGACACGGAACCGATCTCAATTGCCTCATTCAACCGTGTCTATCGGGTGCAGACAACCGCCGGCCCCTATGTTCTCAAGCGCTATGGTGGGACGTACCTGAGCGGCAAGGATCGTGAACGAATCGGCTACGAACTGAGCCTGCTCAATGCCTTGCGCGACAGCAATCTGGAGATTGCACTGCCGGTCAACAACAACCGGGGCGCCGCACTCACGCAATGGGACAACGAGCAGGCGGCACTGTTTACCCATGCCCCGGGGGCGCATGCCGTCGATCCGAATGAGCGGCAGATTCGGGCCGCCGGGCACCTGCTTGCCCGCTTCCACCTGGCCGCACAGCCTCACGCGATTAAACGCGCGAAAAAATTCAGTAACAAAGAACCGTTGATCTACTGGTCCGATGCCTGGCAGTCCTACCATGCCGATGCGGTCGTCGGCACGGAGATCGATCTTGACATCGACCGGTACCATGGAACCATCCAGCGATTGTCAACCCCGGCCGGCCACTGCCACGGCGACCTGAGTGTTGTCAATTATCTCTTTACCGACGAGCATTGCTGGCTGATCGACTTCCAAAGCATCTGCTACGGCCCGCTCATCGTAGACCTGGCCAACGGGATGATCGAATTTTCCGCCAGGAAAAACCACTTTATCGATCGCAATCTGGCCCTGTTTCGCGAAGGCTACGAATCAGTCCGACCGCTGACCGACGAAGAATGCCGATGTCTCACCGATCTGCTCATCATCCAGGCCATTGTCCGACAGGCGAAGCTGATCAGACTACATTTCGGCGGGTTCGGTTATGATCTGAAGAAAGAACGACTTCTTGGTCTGAAACTCGGCATAGACTACCTGCTCACCGACATATCCGGTTCCAGCACCTGAGATTATCCGACAAGCCGTGCATGGTGGAGAAAGGCGGAGATGTTGTGCTGCAGATAATCGATGCGTACTTCATGGGCGCGTCGATCATTCCCGCCCCTGATAAAAGAGCCGTCCGATTGGCGAAAGGTCAGTTGGCGTTCCAGATTGTCCACCACCTGCCGCTGAGCGCTCCGCAACAAACCGGCGTCCAGGACGACCCTCTCAGATAACCGCACAAGAGCCAGCAACCCTTCCGTTCGGCAGGCGATCGGCGTGCTTCGCTGCCAGGAAAGATACTGCGGATAGTTCAGGATATGCCGCCCGATTTTGACGGCATGATCGGCGTATAACGGAGCCGCTTCGTAGCGGCTGATCATTTCCAGGAAATAGAGCAGCCAGTGGGATTGTTCGGCGACACCATAGTCCCGCGGCGCCAAGGTGGTTTCGATCTCTCGGGCTGCGGCAAGCCAGGACTGCTCTTTGGAGGCACCATAAAGAGCTATCAAGGCCAGCAACGCCTCGCCGGTATAATATGCGGACTTGAAAGCAGAGCGTTTGCCTGATTGAAAGTAACGTTTATGGATAAAATCGCCGGTATCATCACGCTCGAGAAGCATGAACGCCGCCAACTGTTCGGCCACAGCCAAAACAAACCGATCTCCGGTATGTTCGTAAAGCGATACCAGCGCCAGTACGGTCAGAGCGTTGCCGCCGAGTTTGATCTTGTTATCTTCGCAGATACAGACATTGCGGTAATCACGGAAAAATCGGAGCGAGGAATCGAGTAGATACGTGGTGGCCCGACGCGCCGCCGCGAGAAGGACGTCATCACCGGTGTCCCGATAGACATCGAGCAGCGCCCAGATCGCACCGGCATGCCTGAGCACATTATAACCACTCAAATCTTCCGTGGAATCAGCCTGAAAGCGATACCGGAACCGCCCATCTCCCTGCACCAGACGAGCCAGGCATACGGCACTCTCATGAGCAACGGCAAGGGCATCCATCGTCAGGTATCCTTTATCCCCAATCTCTTCAACAACGTAACAGCATCCAGCCGACCAGGCGAACGGCAGCCACTGCCGGTGAGATGGCAACCGTCTATTTTTTTGCTTCCATCAAGGTGAGAATGACACTGGTCCGGTTATCAGGGTTCGGCAGCCCTGCTGGATTGAACCACCGATCGAGAAGGAGATACGGCCCTTTGTCTCCTTCAAGGATGGCGCCGACATTCTGCCATCTGGTTTTCTCCACACCCTCGCGATCGGTGTAGGTGCCAAGGGGAATTGCCACATCATAGAGTTTCTTTGCCATCATTGCGCTCCTTTTCGATTCAGATCAGTACCATCGCCTTTTGCTGACCCCGACCACGGCCCACCGTGGGTCGGCCAAAGGGAAGCTTTCCGGCAGGCTGGTCCTTGATCATAAAACAAGCCGGCTGCCCCATGGAGCACATGGATCAGCCGGCCTGGTCCTCATCCTGCGACGAACCCGAACAAAGCGTTATTCGTATTCCGTCGGCGGAGCGATATCACTTTCATTGACGGCGCCATTATAATCGTCGCCACCGTCGCTGTCGTCATCATCGTCGTCATAATCGTCGTCATCGCCGTCGTCTCCTTCATCGTCTTCTTCAGCTCCTTGGTCGTCTTTATCTTCTGCTTTGTCGTCTTTGCTGCCTTTTCCGTCTTTCTTGTCCTTCTCGTCAGGGTCGTCTCCGGCTTCTTTTTTGGCAGCCTCGTCATCATCGTCATCGTCGTCTCCGGACGCCTGACCCGCCTCATCTCCCTTCACCTCGTCATCATGCTCGTCTTCATCGGGAGCGCTTTTTTCCTGGGCGTCTTTCTCATCATGGTCATCGTCGTCATCTCCGGCGCCTTTTTCCTCTTTTCCGTCGTCATCGTCATCATCGTCGCCGGTGTCGTCTTTCGCAGCGTCCTTATCAACGTCGACGCCATCATCTTCGCCTTTGCCTCCCTGCTGATCATTCTCACCGTCTGATC
>CAZSOA010000156.1:0-8179 GCA_964608305.1 uncultured Desulfofustis sp.
CAACATGTATCTGGCCAACGCCTCGACCGGGGCGCCGCGCATCGGCCTGCCCGGTCCCGAACTCGGGAAGATCTTCACCAACTCGCTGGAGCAGTCCAACGTCGACATGGGCACCGAATTCGTCCGGCTGATCACCACCCAGCGCGGTTTCCAGGCCAACTCGAAGATCATCACCACCGTCGATGAACTGCTCAACGAACTGATCAACCTGAAACGATAACCGTCAACCTTTTGACACGCTCTGACGGGGCGGCCGGGCCAGCCGGCCGCCCTTTTTTTGTGCCTCGCCTGCCGGAGGTGATGTATATTTTTTGTCCGCTTGCGTTTGAACCGGCAAAAATCTATGATATAACAGACTACCGCCTGATAATCGTCAGGAATTAAACGGATTCAACCGGCTGCATCATATGGTGCCGGTCGTGGATCACCGATATCTCGCTTGCTTGCGGAGGCGTCTTGGATCTCTCTACCATAATCGGCATGGGCGTCGCGTTTGGCCTGATGTTGATGGCTATTCTGCAGGGCGGCCCGCTGACCATGTTTTTCAGCATCCCGTCGGTGCTTATCGTCGTCGGCGGCACGGCCGGCGTCGCCTTCGTCCAATATCCGTATAAAGACCTGCTTGATGCGATCAATGTTGCGAAAAAGACGGTCCTGCACAAGGAAGCCTCGATCAACGACATGATCTCGCAATTGATGGGCTTTGCCAACAAGGCCCGCAAGGAAGGCATCCTGGCCCTGCAAAGCGAGATGGAAAAAATCAATGACGAGTTTCTCGTCAAGGCGATGCAGATGGCCGTCGACGGCCAGGAACCGGACACCTTGCGCAACATGCTCATCACCGAGATCGATTATATCCAGCAGCGTCACGAGAAAGGCGCCAATATCTTTATCTCGCTGGGCACCATCTCACCGGCCATGGGCATGGTCGGCACCCTGATCGGTCTCGTACAGATGCTCCAGACCATGGACGATCCGTCAAAAATCGGCCCGGCCATGGCGGTTGCCCTGCTCACCACCTTCTACGGGGCGGTCATGGCCAATGTCATCTTCCTGCCGATGGCCGGCAAGCTGCGGCTCCGTTCCGATTCGGAAATGCTGATCAAGACCCTGATTATCGAAGGGATGCAGTCCATCCTGTCCGGTGAGAACCCACGGATCATGGAACAGAAGCTGCACTCGTTCATCGCCCCGAAAATGCGCGAATCGACATTCAACCGGTAAGCAGCCATGTCCGAGCAGAAGAACCAGGACCCGCGGAAGAAAAAGAAACGGGAGAACCCCGGCGTCCCGCCGTGGATGGTCACCTACTCCGACCTGGTCACCCTGCTGCTCTGTTTTTTCGTGCTGCTGCTGTCCATGGCCAACCTTGATCCGGTGCGCTTCACCCGCGCCTCCGGCTCGCTGAAGGAGGCCTTCGGCATCCACGCCCTGCCTGCCCAGATCGAGTTTGCAATCCCGATCCTGCCGTCGGCGCCGCGCACGAGATTCCAGCCGGTACCGTTTGAACTGACCCAGAAGATCCACGAACGGATCTAGGCGCAGATCGTTGCGTTGGAACTGGGCAAGGATGTCGACGCGCTGCAGCAGGATGCGGAAACCATCATCCTGCGGGTCAATAACGCCATCCTGTTCAGGCCCGGCGACCATCGGCTCAATCCGCCGTCCTACCCAATCCTGAGAAATCTCGCCGATATTATCAGGCCGCTGCCGATGACCCTGCGCATCGAAGGGCACACCGACGATCTGCCGATCAGATCCGAACTATTCGCCGATAATTGGGAACTGTCCATCGCCCGGGCGGTTTCCGTTACCCGTTTTTTTGAGCAAAGCACCCTCCTTCCTCTCGACCGGATATCGGCCATCGGCTACGGCGCCGACCGTCCGCTCGTCCCCAACCTCAACGAAAACAACCGCTCCATCAACCGACGGGTCGATTTCGTTCTGCAGGTAAAAAACATTTCAGGCACGAGTCCTGCAGAAAGTGGTGCAGGTTCAGTACCACTGTAAAAAATTTGACACCTGTCGTTATACCGGCACGCAGGAGACCCCATCATGGCCGAGCGACCCGACAAGGCGAAAGACCAGGCCCCGAAAGCCAAGCTCAACAAGAAACTCCTTATGCTCATCGGCGGCGTTGTCCTGCTGGTGGTGCTGGCCGGCGGCGGTACCTATTATCTGCTTTCCCGGCAACCATCACCCGAACAGCTTGATCCGGGTCTGACGGTGCCTGTCCCGATGGTAACGCCGCAGATGGATATCGGCCCGACGGTTGATATCGCCGAATTCGTCGTCAATATCATCAGCGACCAGAACAGTAATTACGTGAAAATGGCGATGACCATCGAGCTGACCAACAGCCAGGCCAAGGATGAGATGACACGGCGCATGCCGCAGGTTCGCGACGCCATCCTGCTGCTGGTCAGCAACAAGACCTTCGAAGAGTTGCGCGATCTGCAGGGAAAAAAACAGCTCAAAGCGGAATTGCAAAGCAAGATCAATGCCCTGATGCAAAGCGGCCAGGTCAAGGACATCTTCTTCACCGACTTTGTCGTTCAATAACAACGATCCTGACGCCCGTGGAACCGATTCTTTCCAAACAGGAAATTGCCGACCTGCTCAATGCGATCAAGAGCGGCAAGGTCGCCGTCGACATCGACGATGATGATTATGCTCCGCAGACCTTCCTGGCGTATGAGGATATCGATCTTTTCACCATCACCGCAAAACGGGACAGCCAGATCCGCATCCCGAACTTCGACATCATCCTCGATTCGTTCGGGCAAAACTATACCATCTCGCTTTCCAACCAGTTGCAACGCACCTTTTCCATCACCAGGGTCGGCCTCGATTCCCTGTCGTTCCAGGACTACCTGCTGGCCAAGAAGAAACCCGGCTCGATGGGCGTACTCAATGTCGCACCGCTGAAACATGGCGCGCTGATCGTCTACGACCAGAACCTGTCTTTTTCTCTTGTTGAAATCATGCTCGGCGCCTCCAACGAGACGGAATTGCTGCAGCCCGATCGACAACTGACCAAGATTGAACTGACCGTTCTGAAAGCCACGATGGAAAAGGCCTGTTCCGACCTCGAGCGGGCCTTCCGACCAATTGCCACGATCAAAGCGAACCTCTACAAAATCGAGAGCAACCCGCGGCTGGTCTCGATCACGGAACCGGATGCAGAGGTGGTGGTCGGCATCTACAATATTACCGTCAGTGACACGACGAGCACCATGGAACTGGTCTTTCCGGTGACCGCGCTCGATCCGTACCGTGACGAATTCAGGAATCTGCTCAGCGTCAACACGCCCAAGCATGGCGCCTGGCACGAGTATTTCATCGATGAGTTGCAGGACATGGCGCTGACCGTCATCGCCCGCTCCGGTGTCGTCGATCTGTCCATCGGCCAGGTGCTCGATTTCAGGCCCGGCGATTTCGTTTCCGTTGCCTACGACCTCAATGCACCGTTGACCATTCTTGTCGAAGATCAGCCGAAATTTTTTGCCATTCCCGGTGTTCACAACGGGAAAAAGGCAGTCAGTATCACAGGAACTCGCAGGTAAGCAGGGGGTACCATCATTATGGCCGACCAGAAGCACGATGCCGACAGCGCACGACCCGCTCCGGAAGAACTGAAGGAACTCCTCGACGACGAGCCGGCATCTCTCGACAAGGCCCGTGAGCTGCGAGAAAAGGCCGATAATGTGCGATCACGGGGACTCGACTTTCTCTACGACGTACCACTGCAGGTATCGGTCGAAGTCGGCCGCAGCAAGATCCTGCTTCGCGACCTGCTGAAAATGGGTGAAGGCTACGTCATCGAACTGGACAAACTGGCCGGCGAACCGCTTGATCTCTATGTCAACTCACGCCTTATCGCCCGCGGCGAAGCGGTCATGGTCGGCGACAAATTCGGCATCCGACTGACCGACGTGGTCAGCGCCAAGGACCGAATCGAAAAACTCGGCTAAGGAACGACGATGCGCGCCACCGGCTGCCTAACCGCCCTGCCGTTGTTCTTGCTTTCCTGCAGACCGGCACTGGCCATCGGCGCCGACGACCACTCCCTGCTCAATTCGTCGCTGCGGATGATCTGGGGATTGCTGGTCGTCCTGGCCATCCTGATGATTATCTATATGTTGTTGAAACGGCGCATGTCCACGCTGCACGGCGGCGGCAAGGGGATGATAAAAATCGTCGAGACCCGCCACCTGATGCCGAAAAAATCGCTGTTTCTTGTCGAGGTCCGCGGCCAGGAATTCCTGCTCGCCGCCGGCAGCGACTCGCTTGAACTGATCGCCCGGATCGATCCGGGCCGCACCGGCCGCTCATTTGACGAACTGCTGCAGGAGCGGCGCGGAGAACAGTCGTCATGAACCGTCCCCTGCTGTCCATCGGCTGCCTGCTTGCCGCAACCGCGCTGCTGGCCCCCGAGACTGCCTCCGCCCTGAACCTGCCGACCATCACCTTCGGCGTCGAGGAGGCCGATTCGCCGCAGCAGGTCTCCGGGGCGCTGCAGGTCCTGCTGCTGCTCACCGTCTTATCGATGGCCCCGGCCATCATCCTGATGACCACCTGCTTCACCCGGATCGTCATCGTTCTCGGCTTCGTGCGCCAGGCCATGGGCACCCAGAACATGCCGCCCACCCAGGTAATCATCGGCCTTGCCCTGTTTCTGTCGTTATTCATCATGTCGCCGGTGATCAAGGCGATTAACGATAACGCCCTGCAGCCGTACCTCAACGAGACCATCAGCCAGCAGGAGGCCTTCACGCTGGCCCTGGAGCCGATCCGCGCCTTCATGCTCAGCCAGGTCGATGAAGCCGAGTTGATGCTGCTCGCCGACATCACGCTCAGTGAAGAGCCGCACGACGAAACGGAGATCCCGACGCTGACCCTGATCCCGGCCTTCATGCTCTCCGAGCTGAAAAAGGCCTTTCAGATGGGCTTTATGATCTACATCCCGTTTCTCGTCATCGATATGATCGTCGCCTCGATCCTGATGGCGATGGGTATGATGATGCTGCCGCCGGTCATCATCTCGATGCCGTTTAAACTACTGCTGTTCGTGCTGGTCGACGGCTGGAACCTGGTCGTCGGCTCATTGCTGAAAAGTTTTATCTGACGAGAACCCCGGAGACCTTGCCATGACTCCCGATATGGCCGTTAACCTCTGCCGCAAAGCGGTGCAGACCGTGCTGCTGGTCGCCGCGCCGATGCTGCTGGCGGGCATGATCATCGGCCTGATGGTCTCGATCTTCCAGGCGGCAACCCAGATCAACGAACAGACCATGACCTTCGTTCCGAAGATCGTCGTCGTCTTCATCACGCTGCTGATCTTTGCCCCCTGGATGATCCGGGTGCTGACCATCTTCACCCTCGGCATCTTCGAATCCCTGGCCACACTCTGATCTCATGGCCGGGAGCCGCAACGGAACCCACGGATCATTTCAAAGTCGGCCAAGCCCGGTCGGTTCAGCCGGAGGCTGCATCGTGAAGGCCCGGCAGGGCGCAGCAACAGGCCCGAAGGGTTGCGGACAGGACGTCCGCAACCGGCGGGCCAGGCCAGGGATGGCCTGTCTGCCGGCCGCGGAGCACAGCCGATCAGGCCGCAGCGCAGCAGCCGGAGGCAAAACCGGCCGAACCCAGCTACATGTCATATAAATAATTCCCAGAATTTCCGCCGAAAACGACGATGGACATCCCGTCAGTCCCGATCGAACAATTCCAGCTCTTTCTTATCTGCATGGCGCGGATCGCCGGCTTCATCGCGGCGATTCCGGTCTTTTCCGGCCCGCAGTCACCGATGCAGCTCAAGGCCGGTCTCGTCGTCGCCGTTTCGCTGGTGCTCTTCCCCACGCTTGCGGCAACCCTGCCGCCGGTTGTTGCATTCGAGCCGGCGTCCTTTTTCATCTTCCTCGTCTCCGAGGTGCTGATCGGCGCGATCATCGGCCTGATCGCCCGGCTCATCTTCACCGCCGTGGAATTCGGCGGCACTATCATCGGCTACCAGATGGGGTTTGCCGCCGCCAACGTCTTCGACCCGCAGAACGAACGGCAGGTCTCGCTGATTTCCCAGATGCAAAACGTCTTTGCGATCCTGATCTTTCTTGCCATCAACGGTCATCATATTTTTCTTCGTACCGCGGTCGAATCCTACACTATCCTGCCGCCGGGCGGCATCGACCTGTCCGGCGAAGCGATTCCGTACCTGATGGAGTTGGCCGGGCACATGTTTGTGCTCGGCGTCCAATTCAGCGCCCCGGTGCTTGCCGTGCTGCTGCTCTCCGGGCTCATCCTCGGCATCCTCGCCCGCACCTTCCCGCAGGGCAATGTCTTTCTGCTCTCCTTCCCGCTCAACATCGCCATCTCGTTTACCGTCATCGGATTGACACTGAGCATGGTCTTCATCGTTCTCAGTCGGGAATTTGACAATCTCGGCGAACGGTTTTTCACGATCCTGACACTGATGAACTGAGCGCGGCTGCGAATCGACACCAACCAGGAAAAAAAGTACGTCACCGGAAGCGCTGCCCCCGCTTTTTGCATAATCCTCCGACATAAGCCCAAAAATCGTCATTTCACCAACCACCTTTGAGCATTCATGGCCGAAGAAGCACCGAGCGGCGGGGAACGTACCGAAACCCCGACAGCGAAACGACGCCAGGATTTCCGGGAAAAAGGGCAGGTCGCCCAGTCCCGCGAGGTCCACACCGCCGCCCTGCTGACCCTGTCTCTGGCCTTCTGGTTTTTCTACATGCCGTCGTTCTTCCTCGCGATGAACGACCTGATCGCCCATATCTGGCGGATCTGCGGTACCTATGATGTCACCCCCCACGGGCTGGTCGCGCTCGCCGCTTTTATCATCAAACACGTGGCGATCCTGCTCGCACCATTGTTTATCCTCGTGCTGGTCATCGGATTTTTCTCCAGCGTCCTGCAATTCGGCTGGCTGCTGACCGGCAAGCCGCTCGTTCCCGATCTTGCCAAGCTCAACCCGATCAAGGGATTTGGCCGCATTTTCTCAAAACGCTCGATTGTCGAGGTCATCAAATCCCTGATCAAGATCAGCCTGATCGCCTGGCTCGCCTATGCCACCGTGCTCGGCCGTATCGAAGAGGCGCTGATCCTGATCGACACCCAGCCGATCGCAGCGCTGATCTTCATCGGCAAGACGGCGGCGCTGATCCTTGCCAAGGTCTGTGCCCTGCTCATCCTGCTGGCCTTCCTCGACCTGCTCTATGTCCGCTGGGAGATGGAGGAAAAGATGAAGATGACCAAGCAGGAGGTCAAGGAAGAGTATAAGGAAACCGAAGGCGATCCGCGGATCAAGGCGCAGATCCGCTCGATCCAGCAGGAGATGGCGCGCAAGCGGATGATGGCCGAGGTGCCGAAGGCCGATGTGGTCATCACCAACCCGACCCATCTTGCGGTGGCCGTCAGATACCAGAGCGGCGAAATGGAGGCGCCGATTATCGTCGCCAAGGGGGCCGAACTGCTGGCCTTGAAGATCCGGGAAATCGCCCGCGAGCATCACGTCCCCATCGTCGAAAACCCGCCGGTGGCGCGATTGTTGCATAAACTCGACCTGGGGGCGACCATCCCCGAATCGTTGTTCAAGGCGGTCGCCGAGATCCTCGCCCATGTCTACGCGCTAAAAGGAACCAGGCCGAAATGGAACTGACCGGCGTCCGTAATGCCCTTGCCCGCCTGAATTGGCGGGATCTGGCGAAACGCAGCGATGTGATGGCGTCGTTCGGGCTGGTGGGCATCCTGTTCATCATGATCATCCCGCTGCCGTCGGTGATGCTCGACCTGTTCCTGTCGATGAACATCACGCTGGCCCTGCTGATCCTGATCATCAGCCTCTACACGGTCAAGGCCATCGAGTTTTCGATCTTCCCGTCGGTGCTGCTGACCACGACGTTGTTTCGGCTCGCGCTCAACGTCGCCTCGACCCGGCTCATCCTGCTCAACGGCGATCAAGGCGCAGACGCCGCCGGGACGGTGATCCAGTCCTTCGGGCAGTTCGTCGTCGGCGGCGACTACGTGGTCGGTATCGTCATCTTCGTCATCCTGGTGCTGATCAACTTCATGGTCATCGTCAAAGGCGCCGGCCGGATCGCCGAAGTCGCCGCCCGCTTCACCCTGGACGGTATGCCCGGCAAGCAGATGG
>CAZSOA010000157.1:0-6742 GCA_964608305.1 uncultured Desulfofustis sp.
ACCCAGGGGGTCCTGGCTCACGACACGGGTAAGTCTGCAGGTGAGTGCTGCTGATCGTCGAGAGCGATTTTTTTAGGTTATGAGGGGCGGAACCGACGGTGTGTCGGTTCCGCCCCTTTTGCTTTCCACGGTGCGATGAAACGACGAAAACGGTTGATTGCTGCAAAAATGTAACAAACCCGACACAAGGGCATGACAGGTTCTGCGAAACCATTCGGAAAATCAAGATAACACATAGGAATAATACAACAAAACAGTCTGGCACAGGCTTTGCTCAATGGAGTTGAACGAAAGAGCCACTAATCATCTCGACAAGGAGTGCCCCCATGAAAAGCGCCCAGATGCTGGAAGGAAGAGTCGACCAGGTTCATCGCACCGGTGCGGCGCCGATGCAGATGGCGTGCAACAAGGACAGCCTGGCTGGTGCGGTGAGCCAGCGGGCCTGTGTTTTCTGCGGTTCGCGCGTTGTCCTCTATCCGATCGCCGACGCGCTCCATCTGGTTCATGGACCGGTCGGCTGTGCCGTTTATACCTGGGACATCCGGGGTGCCCTGTCATCCGGTCCGCAATTACACCGCTTGTCGTTTTCCACCGACCTGCAGGAACTCGATGTGATTTTCGGCGGTGAGAAAAAGCTGGAGAAGGCCCTGCTCGAGTTGATCGATCGCCATCAGCCGGCGGCGGCATTTGTCTATTCCACCTGCATTGTCGGCATCATCGGCGACGACTTGACCGCCGTCTGCAACAAGGTCCAACAGCTTCGGGGGATTCCTGTCATCCCGGTACAATCGGAAGGCTTCAAGGGAAACAAACGGGCCGGTTATCAGGCTGCCTGTCAGGCCATGGGGCGACTGATCGGCACCGGTGAGACGGAAGGGATCTCGCCTCAGTCCATCAACATTCTCGGCGACTTCAATCTGGCTGGAGAAATCTGGTTGATTCGCGATTATTTCCAGCGCATCGGTATTGAGGTGGTGGCCAACATCACCGGCGACGGCAGGGTTGCCGATATCTGCCGCGCCCACGGCGCGGCGCTCAACGTCGTACAGTGTTCGGGGGCGACCATGGAGCTGGCCACGATGATGGAAGAGCGTTATCGCATTCCGTCGCGGCGTGTTTCTTATTTCGGCATCGATGATATGGCGGAAGCGCTCTACGATGTGGCCCGCCATTTCGATGACCCCGAGATTCTTGAACGTGCCCGGTCGCTGGTGCGCGATGAGCTTGGTACGTTGTTGCCGCAATTACAGCAGTATCGCCGGGCGCTTGCCGGCAAACGGGCGGCGATTTACGTCGGTGGTGCGTTCAAAGCATTCTCGCTGATCAAGGCCTTTCGCCTGCTCGACATGCAGGTGGTCCTGGCCGGTTCACAGACCGGTACCGCAGAGGATTACCGGGAACTCGAGCGGGTCAGCGATGCGGGAACCATCATTATCGATGACGCCAATCCCCGTGAGTTGTCGCGTTTCATTCGGGAAAAACAGGTCGATGTCTTTGTCGGCGGGGTCAAGGAACGGCCGATCGCCTACAAGCTCGGTGTTGCTTTTTGCGATCACAACCACGAGCGCAAGGAGATGCTCGCCGGTTTTTCGGGCATGCTCAATTTTGCGCGCGAAGTCCACGACTCGGTGATGAGTCCGGTCTGGAGATTCGTGCCGCGCTACCAGGGGGAGGAACGGCCATGACGATTGCCGTAAAACCGTATGTCTCGACCACCAACGCTTGCAAACTATGCCGGCCGCTCGGCGCATCGCTTGCTTTTCGCGGCATTGAAGGGTGCGTGCCGTTTTTGCACGGGTCACAGGGATGCGCCACCTATATGCGCCGCTATATCATTTCTCATTTCAGCGAGCCGATCGATATCGCTTCCTCGTCGCTCGGGGAAAAGCACGCGGTATACGGCGGCGCAGCGAATCTGAAACTCGGCCTGCACAACGTGATTGCCGCCTACCGACCGCAGATGATCGGGGTGGCGACAACCTGCCTGACCGAGACCATCGGCGATGATGTGCCGTTGATCCTCCATGAATACCTCCAGGAGTTCGGCTCATCCGGCCTGCCGGAATTGGTCCATGTCTCGACACCGAGTTATGCGGGCACCCACATGGACGGGTTTCACGGTGCCGTACGGGCGGTGGTCGAACAGTTGGCAACGCCGGCCGTCCCGCATGGCGGCATTAACCTGCTCAGCGGCTTCGTTTCAGCGGAGGATATCCGGCACCTCAAGGACATCACGTCAGCGTTCGGCCTGAAAACGACAATTTTACCCGATTACTCGGAAACCCTGGACGGGCCGGCGCTTGACCATTATCCGCTGCTTCCCGCCGGCGGCACGCCGCTGGCAGCGATTCGGGCCATGGGCGGTGCGACGGCAACCATCGAGTTCGGTGATACGCTGCCGGAGCAGACGGCGGGCAGTATTCTCGAACAGCGTTTCGGCACGGCGCTCCGTCGCATTGGATTGCCGATCGGCCTGCGTGCCAGCGACCGGTTCTTTGCGCTGCTCACCGAATTGGGTCGGTGCGAGATACCGGGGTGCTACACGGCGGCTCGGGGCCGACTCGTCGATGCAATGGTCGATGGGCACAAGTATCTGTCTGGGAAACGAGCGGTTGTCTATGGCGAGGAGGATCTGGTGGTCGGTTTGACCTCGCTGCTGGTCGAGATCGGTATACGGCCGGTGCTCTGTGCCTCGGGAGGTAAAAGCGGCCGGCTGCAGGCGGCAATCGACCGGGCATTGCTCGGGTTTGCCGGTGTTCAGCCAAGCGTCCATGAGGATGTCGACTTTTACGAGATCGAACAACTGCTGCAGGATACCACCATTGATCTGGTCATCGGTCATTCGAAGGGGTATGGACTGGCCCGACGGTGCCGGGTGCCGCTGATCCGGGTCGGTTTTCCGATCCATGACCGGATCGGCGGCCAGCGGCTTTTACACCTCGGCTACCACGGCGCACAGCGGCTTTTCGATACGATCGTCAATGCGCTTATTGCCAAGCGGCAGGACGAATCGTCGATCGGTTACAGCTATATGTGAACAGCAACCATGTATCAGGGCGCACCCATGGATCATAGCAGAAACAAACACGACAGCACCAGGCACCCCTGTTTCAACGTTGCCGCCAAGGGAACCTACGGCCGGATTCATCTGCCGGTGGCACCGCGTTGCAATATCAAATGCAATTTCTGCAGTCGCAAATACGATTGTGTCAATGAATCACGGCCCGGCGTGACCAGCGCGGTTCTTTCGCCCGAACAGGCGCTTCGCTATCTCGATCGGGTTCGTGAACGGGAACCGCGGATCAGCGTCGCCGGTATTGCCGGTCCGGGGGACCCGTTCGCCAGCGGCGAAGCAACGGTAGCCACCCTGCGGGCCATCTGCCGCAAGCATCCGGATCTGCTGCTTTGTGTCTCGTCGAACGGGATGGGGATCGGTCCGTATATCGATACGCTGGCCGAGCTTGCGGTCTCCCATGTGACCATCACCGTCTGCGCAGTCGATCCGAAGATCGGCGGGCGGGTGTACGCCTGGGTCCGCGACGGCAAGGTCCTGTATCGGCGCGAACAGGCCGCCGCGCTGCTGCAGGCTCGCCAGCAGGAGGCGATTCGCCGCCTCAAACGCGCCGGCATCGTCGTCAAGGTGAACTGTATCGTCATTCCGGGAGTCAACGACCACCATGTTATCGACGTGGCTGCAGCGATGCGGGATCTTGGCGTCGACCTGTTCAATTGCATGGCCCTGTATCCCGCTCTTGGCACACCGTTTGCCGCACTGCCGCAGCCGGATGTGGCTACCATGGAAAACCTGCGCCGCGCGGCGGAGCAGTATCTGCCGCAGATGCGCCACTGTACCCGCTGCCGCGCCGATGCCGTCGGCCTGCTCGACGCCGACCGGACCCACGAGTTTCGCGGGTGTCTCAATGATTTTTCAGCAGGATCGTGCGCGCCGCCGATCGATGAGCGGCCATACGTGGCGGTGGCGACTCAGGAAGGGGTGCTGATTAATCAGCATCTCGGTGAGGCGCACCATCTGACGATCTGGAAACGGCAGGATAAAGAATTTGTCCAGGTCGAACGTCGCGCTACTCCGCCGGCTGGAGATGGTATGCGGCGCTGGCATCACCTGGCGCTGCTGCTGGCCGATTGCCGGGCCATTTTGGTGAGTGGCATCGGGCCGACACCGTCGATGGTGCTCACCGAGGCCGGCATCAGGCCGATCGAGGCATCGGGGCTTATCGAAGACGGTTTGCGGGTGGTCTATCAAGGAGGTTCCGTGGACCGTCTTAAAGCAAGGCGTGCTTTCGGGGCTTCTGCGTCATGTGGTGGCGGCGGCACCGGCTGTGGTTGAGAGGTAAGCATATTGCGGTGATACCAGCCGGGTTGAGAGAAAGATTTTCGTGCATTGTCGCAAAAGGTCGGTTATGCAGGGAGCGTCCCGCGCATGGGGTGTGGGATACCGTGGGGAAACCTGCTGATAACCGGGATTGGACTTTTCGCGATGGACGAGACGCTTTTCCAGATCGTTTTTGTCGTTACCTTTCTGGTTGTTGCCATTATCGCCGTGAGACGGTCCGCGGCGGTAAAAACGGCGACGGATTTTGCCGTTGCCGGCAGGAGTCTTCCGGCCGCCGGGGTTGCGTGGATTATTATCGGCACTCTGGTCGGCGGTGTGGCTACCATCGGTACAGTGCAGATGGCTTATACCCATGGCGTTTCAGCGGGGATCTTCACCTTCGGCAGCGGTATTTCCTGCTTTCTGCTCGGCTGTTTCTTCGCCCGGGCGCTGCGGCAGGAGGGGGTGGTAACCGTGGCCGAGTACCTGGGCAGGACCTTCGGTGAGCGCTTTCGGAAGTACAGCAGCGGCATCACCGCGCTCGGGATGTTCATCCACGTGGTCGGCCAGTTTCTGGCGGCCATCGCCATCCTCCGGGCGGTCTTCGGGTTCGGGCCGGTTGCGGCGGTGACGTTGACCGCCGTTCTTCTTGCCGTTTTTGTCGTATCCGGCGGTATCGCCGGGGCGGGTTTGATCGGCAAGATCAAGTGCTTTATGCTCTATCTCGTCATGGTTTCCGGTGCCGGTCTCGCTTTGTCCAAAGGGGGTGGGATGGCCGGCATCATCGATGGTCTGCCGACCGATGTCGATCTGCTGAGCCTGTCCGTTTACGGCTATAAAGCCGCAGCGATGGATATGGGATCGATGCTGATCGGCGTCTTGTCCACCCAGATTTACCTGCAGGCCATCTTCTCCGCCAAAGATGTGCGTGCGGCGCGCAACGGCGCGTTTCTCAGCGCGGTGTTGATTCCGCCCATCGGTGCCTTCGGCATCGTCATCGGTTTGTATCTGCGGGCGACCTATCCCGACCTGGGCGGCCAGGCTGCCCAGGCACTGCCGTTTTTCCTGCAGGTCAGTTTCCCCCCGGTCATCGCCGCTTTTTTCTGTGCCGCACTGCTGCTCGTCGTGCTTGGCACCGGGGCGGGCCTGGTGCTTGGCGTGACGACCAATATCTGTAACGATTTTCTGCAGGACAGCATGCGCCGTCTCGTCCAGCCGGTGCGGTTGCTCCGGGGCTGCGCGTTGCTCGTCCTGGTGCTGTCGGCGTTGCTGGTTTTCACCGGGCTTGACTCCACGATCCTGAAGTGGAGCTATTTGTCGATGGGGCTGCGCGGCTCGGCGGTGTTCGCCGGTCTGCTGATCATCGTATTCTTTCAACGACTGGTCGGCTGCCGGCCGGTGCTCTGGGCACTCTACCTGCTGCCGCTTGGTTACCTGGCGATGCAACTCGGCTGATGATTTCGGGGGAATGAGTGGGGCGGCTGGTGCCGGCGACTGCTGCTCCGCCGTCAGACCATTCTGGTGATGCCGCTGACGAGAAAATAACCGGCAAAGCCGACGAGAAAGACGGCACAGGTACCGATCAGCCCCCGATACAGCCCGTCGCCCAGCAGATTTCTGCCACGGGCTATGCCAAAGGAGATCAGGCTGTACCAGGCCAGATCGGCGAGAATGTGGCCGGCAAAAAAGGCGAAAATTCCGGGGATGCCGAACTGCGCGGCGTACATGATATAGCCAAGACCGATGGTCGCCCACCAGATCAGCCAGTAGGGGTTGGCGATGCTGAGCATGATGCCGGCAATCACCAGGTTTTTCCGTTTTTCTTCGCCGGCGTCGACGTGCAATCGCAGCTGCGGCAGGTCGCGAACCATGGTCCAGGCCATCCATAACAGAATCAGACCGCCGGCCAGGGATACGGTGATGAACACGTCGTCGCGGGCCAGGAGCGGTGCCAGGCCGACCAACAGGCCGAGCACCAGCAGCGCTTCCAGCAGGCCGTGGCCGAGCATCAGCAACGGTCCGGCGACGGCGCCGCGGCGGGCGCTCTCGCTGACGGTAACGGTCATGACCGGGCCGGGCATCATCGCCCCGGACAGGGCGAGAACGAACGACGATGAACAGATTGTCAGGAGCGCAAGACTCACGCAGTGTCCCCCTTAGGACAACGTTAATCCGGCAATCGTACTATTTGCTCGCCATCTTGTCTCGCACTTATTATAAAAAGATCCTTGTTCGCCCTGCCGGAGCGGTCACACCAGGTGGCATGGCTTCGGCGGATACCCTGAATTGAATTCCGAAGTATTGGACATGCCTTTTCTTGCGCGTCACGTTTTCATCAGTCAGGCCTGTTGCACAGCCCTGATGCTCATCTTGTTTACCACCGTTTTTCAGGTGCACGGTTCGCTGGCC
>CAZSOA010000157.1:6842-8163 GCA_964608305.1 uncultured Desulfofustis sp.
AGCCCTGATGCTCATCTTGTTTACCACCGTTTTTCAGGTGCACGGTTCGCTGGCCGGGCCAACGCCTCAGCCGAGCGAGACGGTACGAACCGCCGGGGTTGCTTATCGTTGGTTGAGTGATACTTGGCAGTTCGTCAAAGGAGAACCTGCGGATTCAGCGATCTATATGGGTATGTGGTCGCGTCATTTTATCAATAACAAGGATGATTACCGCACCAATCACGAATTGGTTGGGGCCTGTTATAACGGCTATTTTTTCGGGACTTTTAAAAATTCGCACAGTGACCGCGGCGGGGGAGCGGGCTTTCAACGTGACGTGTACCGGGGGCAGGTTCGCGATGCCGCGTGGCGCTTCGGGTATCGCGCCGGTATCGTCTACGGCTATGAGGAACTCTCGCTCTTTGACACGAAGCTGTTCCCCTTTGTCCAGCCCTACGCCGATCTGAGCTACAAACAGGGCGGTGTCGAATTGTCGTGGGCCGGCAGCACCGTACTGATCGGCTTTTTCTGGCGGATCTGAGTGGCGCCGAGGGGTGTCATGGGTTTTTCTGCCAGATCGGCAGGTCCTCGGCAAGACGGATAAAGCGCGGGTTAGCGTCGATGTCGGTGGCCATCTTGCGGTTGGCGATAATGACTGCGCCCGGACTGCAGGCGTCTTCGACATGTTTTTCAAATCGCAGTTGCATGGTTTTTTCACAAAACGGTCGGAAATAGTAGAGGACATCGAAATCGGCAAGGCCGTCATATTGCCAGATGTCGATTTCGTCGACCGCCGCGGGCCCGATCAACTCACGGGCGATGGCAAGCGACGCCGGATCTTTTTCGATGCCGAAGACCTCGAATTCGAGCTGCTCGGCAATCAGCAGGATATTGCCGATCCCGCAGCCGATGTCGATAAATCTCAAACCGGGTCGGAACATCTTGGTTTCCTGGAGAAAGGCGCGGACGAAAAGTAGCTGTTCGTAGGCCTGCCGGGTATCCATGGCAACGAACGGGTATTCGGTTGTGATGTCGTTGCCGGTGCGCGGCACCGCCTGACGGGTAAAATGACCGATAAATCGGTTGATCACCCCGAACAGGATGTCCAGCTCCTCTTGGCGAGATGCTCTATCGCTTTGCAATGCGTTGCTTCTGCGGCCCATCGCCTCCTTGTAACACGAACGAGGAACTCGAGCCAGTATTTTGCCGCATAACAACAGCGGTTTTATGACCGAAGGCCCGGCAGATACCAGGGCGGTACCTGCCAGACAAGATCTTCTCGGCTGGAATCATTCATGCCGGTCTGTCGCTCTCCGCCCCCGGTTATTGCCGCATGTTGATC
>CAZSOA010000158.1:0-8128 GCA_964608305.1 uncultured Desulfofustis sp.
CACAAGAACTCCCGCTGTACCCTCGTCGCTTCGGCCATCGCCAACCATAATACGGCGGCCGCCGAAGATCCGGCCGGCGTACCGATCAAGGTATTCACCTACTCCGGGCGCGACAGTGATACGATGCCGCCGGTCTGGGCCACCAGGAACATGGATGAGGGCGTGGTCATCGGCGCCTCGATCGTCTCCCAGGCCACCGCCACCGAAGTCGGCGTCTCCGGCCTGCGGCGGCAACCGTGGGCGAACGCACCGTTCATTCCCGGCTCACTGGCCGATTATATGGATGCCCAGTTCGTCTTTTTCAACTCACAGAAGATTTCTGCAGCCGGCCGGCCGGTCCTGGCCGGACTCAATTATTTTCTTACCCACGAAAGCAGAGGCGGCAGCGGGCACGGGCTGCTCGGCGAAAAGAAGGACGTCAGAGTCTGGCTCGGCTGGCTGGAGTTGTTCGCCCATAACGATGTAGCCGGCATTGAAACACCGATCGGTTGCCTGCCGCGCTATGAAGAATTGCGGCCCCTGTTCGCAGCAATCAACAAGGAATACCCGGAATCCCTCTACAATCTTCAATTTTCACTCTATATCGACAATATTTTGCAGCGAATCGACATGCAAACCGAGGTCTACGGCAAAGAAGAAAACCTGCCGACAACCCTTTTCAAGGTCTACGAACAGCAGAAAAATGCGCTGCGCACACTCAAGGAGGCTCACGGGCCGATCGTCACCCCGAACCTGTTGCGCTGATTGACCACGGCTGTTTCGGCGGGTCACCGGCTCGACGCAACCGGTTACCCGCCGATCGGCAGTCGCCGCTACATTTTTACTTTCTCACTGCCATAGAGTACAGTGATCCCATGGATCTCCCGCCTGCGTCACACGAAGATGAGACGGTCGTCTTTTCCTCCACGGACCGTTCTGCGGTCGACGCCTGTATGCTCGTCCTTGCCGCACGACATATCGCCCATCAGGCCAGGACCGAAGGCGACGGCACGACGGTCATCCTCGTGGCGACCGATAGTGCGCCCCGCGCTCGCGCGGAGATCAATCTCTATTTTCAAGAAAACCGGGGTTGGCCACCACGGGATGTTCTTCCCGACGTCCATTCTTCGCCAGCGAGGCCACCGGCAATTCTGATCGTCGGCGCGCTTGCCGCCTTTTACCTGGTAACCGGCCCATGGGACACACAATCGCCATGGTTTGCCGGTGGCGCCGGCGATGCCTCGGCCATCATCTACCGCGGGGAGTGGTACCGTCTTGTCACCGCACTCACCCTGCATGCTGATTTTGCTCACCTGGCCGGCAATGTTCTGGTTGGCGGTTTCCTGCTGTACTTTTTCCTTCAGTTGCATGGCACCGGACTCGGGCTGCTCGCCGTCATGCTGTCGGCATTGCTTGGAAACCATCTCAACGTGCAACTGCATGGCGGCAGCCATCTGTTCGTCGGCTTTTCCACCGCCGTCTTCAGCATGATCGGCATGCTCGCCGCCCATCAGGTCATCGTCCGGCGAAGCCCCTTTGGTATCAGACTGTTTGCGCCGTTTCTCGCCGGCGCAGCGCTGCTTGCGCTACTCGGCAGTTCCGGAGAACGGACCGATCTGGGCGGGCATCTCTTCGGCCTGCTCGCCGGTTGCGGTTGTGGTCTGGTACTCAGTCTGCCCCCGGTACGGCAGGCCAGCAAATCCCGTTTTCTGCAGCATTGCGCGCTGCTGGCAACGCTCTTCCTGCTCCTGGTCTGCTGGAATCTTGCCCTGGCACCACGTTCCCTTTGACCCTGAAACGATCACCAGCCACCGGTTCATGCCCGTTTATCGGCCGGCAATCGTACCGACTTTGCTTGTCTATTGGAACGTTATAGATTATTTTGTACGATGGTGTACCACAGCAGATGGGTCCTGTACCCACCTGCATGACCGATTCCGATCCCCACCGATCTATCCCCGGACGCTTGAGCGTTGCACCGGCCGAGGCGTTTTGTGCCGCGACGGCGGGGTGATTGGTTTTTTTCGGCTGTCCGGCTAGGCTGGTCGGGCTGGGACAGCTGCCGTCGTAAACTACAGAACAGGAGACCATTGATGTCGATGCAAGATCAACAACCTCCCTGGGGCAGGAAAAAGCGCCCACAGACACCTGAGGAAGTTGTCGCCCAATTAATCAAGAAATTGCAAGATTTCTTTTCCGAAGGGAAAAAATCCTCGTCGGGCGGCGATGAATCATCCTCACGATCCGGCCCGCCGAATCCGTTTTCCATCATTGCCAAGGTCCTGGTCCTTGCCTTGATTGTCATCGTCCTGCAGGGCCTCTACCAATCCTTTTACAAAGTCGACCCCAACGAAGTCGGTATTGTCCTGCGCTTCGGCGAGTACAACCGAACAACCCAGCCCGGCCTGCACATGAAGGTGCCGTACCTGGAACAATTGTACAAAGTCAACGTCCGGCAGATTCAGACCCAGGAATTCGGTTTCCGTTCGCTGCAGGGTGGCCAGCGATCATCGTTTGAAAGCCGGGTCTACGACATGGAGTCGTTGATGCTGACCGCAGACACCAACGTCATCAACGTCGCCTGGATCGTCCAGTACCGGATCAGCGATCCGATCAATTATCTGTTCAAGGTTCAGGACGTCAAGCAGGCCGTGCATGACCTGTCCGAAAGCGTCACCCGGCGAGTCGTCGGCAATATGGACTTTGATTACGTGCTCAGCAACCGTGAACTGCTGGCGGCGTCGGTCAGGGGAGAGCTGCAGCAGCAGCTCAGTTTCCTGGAAACCGGCGTGGAGCTCGTTGCCGTACAGTTCCAGGACATCAACCCGCCCGATCCGGTCAAGCCGGCCTTTAACGAAGTCAACGAGGCGGAACAGGACATGCGCCGGTTGGTCAACGAAGCCGAGGAACAGTATAACAGGATCATCCCGGCAGCGCGCGGTAACGCGTTGAAAATTGTCGAAGAGGCCCACGGTTACGCTCGTGAGCGAGTCAATAACGCCGAAGGTGAGACAGCGCGGTTCCTTGATATTCTCGCTGAGTACCGCAACGCCCCCGAGGTCACCCGGCAGCGCATGTATCTCGAGACCATGCAGGCCGTCCTGCCGAACGTCGATACCATCTATGTCATCGACGAGGGACAGCAGGGTCCGCTCCCGCTGCTCAATCTCCGCTCTGCAGCCGCGAAACCGGCGGCGGCGCCGGAAGGACAGTAACCATTTCGAGCAAAGGAACGCCAATGAAACAGATAGCCAATCTTCTTTTACTGCTGCTCGTCCTCCTCGGCATCATCGTTGTCTACGATGGTTTCTTTATCGTCGAAGAAGGCAAGCAGGTGATGATCACCCAATTCGGCAAGCCGATCGGTACCCCGAAAACCGAGGCCGGGATCTACTTCAAGATGCCGTTCGTCCAGAAGGTGAACGAATACGACAAACGCATCGTCATCTGGAACGGCGAACCGAACCAGATCCCGACCAATGACAAAACATTTGTCTTCCTTGATGTTACCGCCCGCTGGCGAATCGTCGACGCCCTGCAGTTCATGCAGGCGGTCCGCACCGAGCAACGCGCGCAATCGCTGCTCAACGATATCATCGGCGGTACCGTACGCGACATGGTCAACAAGAACAACCTGATCGAGATTATCCGCAGTTCTGACTGGTCGCTGGACATGATGACGCCATCCAACCAGGAACCGGGCACCAAGCCGATCCATGGCCGTGATGTGATTTCCCAGCAGGTTCTCGAAATCGCCGCCCGCGCCACTCCACAGTACGGCATCGAATTGCTCGACGTGATGTTCAAACGGGTTAACTACATCGACACGGTCAGGGAGCGGGTCTATTCCCGGATGATCTCCGAGCGAAAGCGAATCGCCGCCGAACGACGTTCGACCGGTGAAGGACAGAAAGCAAGGATTCTCGGTACCGTGGACCGCGAGCTGCGCGAGATCACCTCCGGCGCCAATCGTGAGGCCGTCCAGATCAAGGGTAAGGCCGATGCCGAAGCGACCCAGATCTACGGTGACGCCTACAGCCAGGACCCGGAGTTTTTTGCCTTCCTGAAGACGCTGGAAAGCTACTCGTCAATTATTGGCAGCAACACTTCACTGGTGCTGTCATCCGACTCCGATCTCTACCACTATCTGAAACAAAGCCGTCGCGACTAACTGTCTCCAGTTCCCGGCCGGCCGGACTTGTCCGGCCCGGCCGGGCCACCATCCTGACCCGCTGACGGATATGACGGGTTCTGTTCCCGAGAAAATGGGATGCGCCCCTTGCGGTCCAGCAGCGCAGCAAACCGATCTAATTGCTCATCACTGTCGATCGTATCAACCCCCAATTGATCGAAACGACAATTGCAGTGCCTGAGCTGTCCCTGGCACCACGGGCAGAGTTCCACCGGGCAGCCAAAGGCATGCAGAGCCCCGACCGCAACCCCGCATGCCACACAGACTGAGACGGCGGGATCGACTGGAGTATCGAGCAGTGAAGGCAGATCGGTAAAAGCAGGCACACGGGTGTGAAACTCGTCAGCCGTCTGGTAACCGAACAAAGTACGCACCGATGCATCATCGATGCCCCGCTCAAATGGTCCAAGATAGACAACATCACCGGACGAGTAGAGATAGAGATATCGATGGGCAGCGGTTGCCAGGCCCACAAGGCTCATCCCTTCCTGTTCACCGACCAACCGCATATCGACGGCCCGTTCCTCACGCCCTTCCGGCAGTTCCTGATAATATGACCGCAACACTGCGGTTGCAAGACGCGACGTCTGACAGCGACGCACCAGCACCAGAGCCGCCTCGCATTCTTCAGCAGGAACCGCATAGCGGACCAGTTCCTCAATAGCCAGACGATCAAGTTCTTTTTGCAGTCCAGTCATCCCCCGCCCCTGTTATTGCTTTCTTATCCTGATGAACTACCAGAGAAAAATTGAAAAACGGCTTCTTATCAATTATAATGAAATCGAAGTTCACTCTTTTAAGCAGGTTTTCCCCAAACGGCAGCCGTTGGCTGCCTGATATCCGTTCCTGGCAACCGACATTTGTCTGAGCGTTGTCGACTGCTTGCCCATCTTTTCGGCAACAGGTGACCACTGCCCCCACCCGCCCGGTTACGGATCATTCGCCGGTGCGGTCTCACAGGCATCAGAGACCGCCACCTATTTTCGCCAGATGGAGGATAATGCATGTCCGACTCAACCGCCCGCCTCATCATTGACGATAGTACCTACGAACTACCCGTTGTCCACAGCACGACCGGAGAGCGCGCCATCGACATCAGGAACCTGCTGCGGGATACCGGCCTGATCACCCTGGACAGCGGCTATATGAACACCGGTTCCTGTGAGTCGCGCATCACCTATCTCGACGGCGACAACGGCATCCTGCGCTATCGCGGCTATGACATCGTCGATTTAGCCGAAAACTGCCTGTTTGTCGAGATTGCCTATCTCCTGTTGACCGGGGAATTACCCACCCATGAGGAACTGGACACGTTCAAGGAGGATATGCGCCGCTATGCGCTGATCCATGAAGACATGATCCATTTCTTCGATCATTTCCCGCCGCATGCCTCGCCGATGTCAATTTTATCGACTATGGTCAGCAGCCTGCACGATTTCTATCCGGAGATGGACCTCGACGAGGATCCCTATGGCGGTATCACTTCGACCACCGCCCGACTGCTCTCGAAAATCAGAACCATAGCCGCCTTTTCCTACAAGAAAAACATCGGCCACCCACTCGTCTACCCAAGGGCCGATTTGAGCTATTGCGCCAACTTTCTCAACATGATGTTCGATCGACCGAACATGCCCTATCGGATTGAGCCGATCTTTGTCTCGGCCCTCAACAAGTTGCTTATCCTTCATGCCGACCATGAACAGAACTGTTCAACCTCGACGGTGCGCCTGGTCGGCAGCGCCGGCGTCAGACTCTATGCCTCGATTTCGGCCGGCATCAACGCCCTGTGGGGACCATTGCACGGCGGCGCCAACGCCGCGGTCATTCGCATGTTGGAAAACATCGTTGCCGACAATCAGGATTACGATAAATATATCGAGCTAGCCAAAAACCCCGGGCAACCGTTTCGCCTCGCCGGTTTCGGCCACCGCGTCTATCGGACCTACGACCCGAGAGCAGCGATCATCAAGAAAGTCTGCCACGATGTTCTTGAGGCCCTGGAACGCTCCGACCCGTTGCTCGACGTGGCGATGGGGCTGGAAGAACGGGTCAGCCGGGACGATTACTTCGTTTCCCGCAACCTCTATCCCAACGTCGATTTCTATTCCGGCATCATCTACCGGGCGATGGGCATTCCGACCAATATGTTTACCGTCATGTTCGCACTTGGCCGGCTTCCCGGCTGGATCGCCCATTGGCAGGAGATGAACCAGGACAAAGACAGCAGCAGGATCGGACGGCCACGCCAGGTCTATCAGGGAATTGTCGAGCGGCCGTTCCTGCCGCTCGATGCCCGCGGTTAGCCGTCAATCCGACCACACCGGAGCACCGCTTGCTATCGTGATGGGAAAACGCCGCTATTTCGCCAGCGACGTACCGGTCCCCATATTCACCACCAGCGGCACATCAAGCGGCAGCGCCTGCTCCATGCAACCACGAATATCGTCACGAACGGCGGAACAGGCGGTTTGCTCGACCTCAAAAACCAGTTCGTCATGGATCTGCAGCACCATCCGACAACGCACCCCCGATCGGGACTTCAACAAATCGTTGACCCGGAGCATGGCCAGTTTGATGATATCGGCAGCCGTTCCCTGGATCGGCGTGTTGATCGCGGCACGTTCGGCAAATTCTCGACGGGCCTTGTCAGTCGCCTTGATTTCCGGCAGATAACGACGACGATTGAGCAGGGTGCTGACGTAACCGTCTTGCTTTGCCTGTTCGACAATATCGTGCATGAATTGCTGCACACCGGTATAGAGCCGGAAATAGCGCTCGATGAACCGTTGCGCCTCGCCTCTGCTGATCTGCAGCTGATTGGCCAGACCGAAACTGCTCATCCCGTAGACGATACCGAAATTAATGCTTTTCGCCACCCGCCGCATCTCCGGCGTGATCAGCAGCGGAGAAACGCCAAAGATTTCGGCCGCCGTCCTGGCGTGAATGTCCTCACCCTGACGAAAAGCCTTGAGCAGCGCAGGGTCCTGAGAGTAATGGGCCAAAACCCGCAGATCGATCTGCGAATAGTCCGCAAAAAGAAACACCGAACCGGCCTCAGCGACAAACGCCTCTCTGATCCGGCTGCCTTCCTCGCCGCGGATCGGAATATTCTGCAGGTTTGGATTGCTGCTCGACAATCGACCGGTGGTGGTCACCGTCTGATTGAATGAGGTATGTACCCGACCGGTCCGCTCGTCGATCAACACTTTCAATTTGTCGATATAGGTGGAGAGGAGTTTGGCAAGATTCCGGTACTCGACGATCAGGGCCGGCATCTCATGGTGAACGGCCAGTTTCTCGAGAACACTGGCATCCGTTGAATAGCCGGTCTTGGTCTTTCTGCCGTGGGGCAATCCGAGTTCTTCGAACAACACGGTCCCCAGCTGCTGCGGCGAATTGATATTGAACGGGCGGCCTGCCAGCCGGTAAATCTCCTGCTCCCGCGCCGCCAGCTTCTCGCGGAATTCGTCGGCCAGCACATCGAGGCGAGCCGGATCGACCTTGATCCCGATCTCCTCCATCTCCGCAAGAATCGGGACAAGCGGCATCTCGACATCATGGAACAGTCCCATCATGTCCTTTTCCGCAAGCTTTGGCTCAAAATGCTCCCACAGGGCCAAGGCGCCGAAGACATCCTCACACGAGTAGCGACAAGCGGCCGTCATTTAAACGTAGGCAAAGGCATCCTCGCGCTTGTCTCGCGCGGTGACCTCTTCGTAGCTGGTCATTTTGAGATCGATCTCCCGACAGAGGTCATCGAGTTTCAATGACCGGCGGGACGGCTCGGCAAGGTAGCCGGCGATCATCGTATCTATCAGCGGCCCCCGGAGGGTGAGACTGAGGGTCTGGCGAAGCACTGCATAGTCGTATTTCAGGTTGTGGCCGAGCTTCGGCAAGGTCGCTGCGTGCAGTTACGGCGCAAGAACCTCCCGGATGTCCGCCAACGATAGTTGTGAT
>CAZSOA010000159.1:0-7788 GCA_964608305.1 uncultured Desulfofustis sp.
GGCGTTCGCGTTACGAACCATCCTGCCCGGTGGAGTTCGGACTTTCCTCCCCGACACTGTGGTCGGAGCGATCATGCACCCGCTCCATCTCCGAGTGTAGTCATTCTTAGCCGAAGATGGAAGAGAAAACCTGATCTAATTGTCCAGCGGTTGATGGTAAATCAGTCGCTGACAGGACGGGCACTCCATCACCTGATCTCCGCGGAGCAAGCGATTGTATTGCTGGGGCGGCAGGTTCATGAAACAGCCCTGGCAGACGCCGTCAAGCACGTTGACGATGGCCAGGCCGTTGCGCCGCTGACGCAGGAGTTCGTATTTACGGGCCAGCGAGCCGTTGATCGATTCGGCCTGCTTTTCGCGTTTTCCCTGCTTGGTCTTTCGTCCCTTGTTGAGGTCCTCGATGGCGGAACGGACTTTTTCCTTGGCTTCGCTAACGAGAGATTTTTCGCCTTTAAGCAGATTCTTCTCCTCGGTGGCGGCAGCGGTCAGACGTTCGACCTCTTCCATGATGGAGACGATTTTCTCCTCAGATTCCTTGGCGCTTTTCTTGGCGTCTTCAATCTCCTTGAGCAAGGCGGTCTGCTCGCGGCTCGTCTGGACCTGCATCATTTTCGACTGGCGCTCTTTGACGTGGGCGATCTTGTCGCTCATTTCGTCTTCAAGCGTGCGACGCTCTTTTTCCAGATCATTGATCCTGGCCTCGTAATCGTCAATCCGTGTTTCGCGCTCGGCCAGAGCAGAAATACGCTGATCGAGTTCTTCCTGCTCGGCCTTGATGTCATTATCGATCTGGTCGATGGTCAGATCGATCTGCTGGAGCACGACGAGTTGTTCTATGACTTCGTTCAAGAGGTCTCTCCTGTGGCTTGAGGGTTATTGTCGGTACCGGCAGTTACCCGATAAAACGGCGGCTGCTCGGTACGTGTTTCATCAATTTTGAGATCCCATCCCCGCATTTCGGCATCGGTACGCAAACGCTCGGCGAGGCGGTGTACGATCGGCCTTTCGGTGGCGTAATGGGTGCCGTCAAGGACACAGAAACCGCAGTCCTCGGCCCAGCGCGCCACGTGGTGCTTGACTTCCGCAGTCAGGTACAGGTCGGCGCCGCGGCGATAAGCAAGTTCGGCGAAATCAGACCCGCTGCCACCGCAGAGCGCAACCTTTCGTACGATTGGCGGCAGGGGGCCGGCGACCAGACAGGAATCGAGTTGCAGCACGGACAGCAGTCTGCCCATGAATTGGTGGCCACTCAGTGCTTGCTGGTACTTGCCAAGGCGTCCCAGGCCGGTTCCACCTGGGTGACGCGAATCGGTCGGTGCAAGTGGTTCGAGGTCGTCAAGGCCGAGCAGGTCGGCCAGCACGTCGTTGACCCCGTGCTCGGCACTGTCGAGATTGGTGTGGCAGGCGAGGATATTGATTCGAGCACCGAGGGCTTTTTCCAGGAAGCGTCCGGTCGGGTTGGCGGTGTCGATGGCCGGAAGTGGCTTGAGAATGAAGGGATGGTGGGTGATAATTGTGTCTGCCCCGCAGGCAATCGCTTCATCGAGCAGATGATTGGTCGGATCGAGAGCGATGAGCAATGAGCGGACCGCCCGATTGCGGTCGCCGACGATGAGGCCGACGTTGTCCCATGGTTCAGCGATGGCCACTGGCGCAATGTCGTTAAGGCTGTTGATTATATCCGATACGCTGACCACCATGCACCTGTTTGACTTGAGGAAAAACCATAAAAAAAAGGTACATCCCGTGTCGGGGTGTACCTTTTGTCCTGCTCCGTCCAGGAGCCGCTTGCCGCTCCTGTCCGTTCTGTTCTGATCGGGAGGATGGTCCTGCGCGCCTCCCGTTGTATGCGTTTGTGCTGCTTTGTTTTCAAGATCATGTCCTGGGACTGATCGTTTCCAGTGGTGGGCGCAGTAGGATTCGAACCTACGACCGACCGGTTATGAGCCGGTGGCTCTAGCCAGCTGAGCTATGCGCCCTGTCCGGCAGTGAAACATAATATTAAAAATCAAGAAACAATATAAGTCAATAAAAAAGCGACGATCGTCGGAATGCCCATGAGCGATCTCCTCTGTTGCTTGCCCACAGGGGCAACGAGTACTATTGTTGCTGGGATTGTCTCCGATTCTTTTACCGCGCAAGGATTGCCATTTCGTGATTTACGCTAATCTGCTGCTTTTTCTCGCGGCAATTTTCCTGTTCAGTCTCCATGCGGCACCGGCGGAACCGTCGGTATCCGGGCCAGAGTTTCTGTTGCTGGGAGTGGCGCTCTTTTCATTGTTCGGGTTGGTTGCCCGGCGCATGTTTCGCGGAGCCGGTACGCGCAGTTCCAGCGGATACTTTCTGGCTGAGCGGCGTCTGTCGATGCTCGCCCTGGTCTTTTTCGCGGTGTTGCTCTATTTCGGGGAGGCCAAATATTATCTGTCCTTTTTTTCCGCCGGCGGTACCCTGCCGGCGCTTCTCAACATCGCCGGGCTTTGTCTCTTCCTGTTGTTTCTGGTTGTCCTGTGGCTGGCAGCGCGACGAAATTATGGACTGGTCTTCGGCAAGGTCTATACACGGCGCGATTTCGTTGTTGCCAATATAAAAACCAACTTGCCGATTGTCCTGCCATGGATCGCTTTATCGCTTATCTACGATCTGATTGCCTTGATTCCGCATCCGGGGCTGCAGCGATTGTTCGATTCCGCCTGGGGCGATGTCCTGTTTTTCGGGATGTTTCTGCTGCTCGTCGTCATTTTCTTTCCGCCGTTGGTTCGGCGTCTCTGGAGCTGTCGGCAGATGCCGGACGGGCCGTTGCGCCGACATCTGGAAACCTTTTGTCAAAGGCAGAATTTCCATGCCGACCTCTATATCTGGCCATTGTTCGAAGGCCGGGTGCTGACCGCGGCGGTCATGGGAATCGTGCCGGGGCTCCGTTATATCCTGCTGACTCCGGCTATTATCGAAACGATGAATGTGGAAGAACTCGAGGCGGTGATGGCACACGAGATCGGCCATGTCAAAAAGAAGCACTTGCTGCTCTATGTGTTGCTGATCGTTGGTTTCAGTATCATGGCCGGTTTTCTTGCGGAACCGGTGCTCTTCTCCCTGCTCTCCCTTGACGGTATCTATCGGTTGATGAGCGCCGAAGTGCTGCGGCCGGAAACAATCATCGCGATGCTTGGCGGGCTGCCGTTGTTGCTGTTTCTGTTAATCTATTTTCGGTTTATTTTTGGCTATTTTATCAGAAATTTCGAGCGTCAGGCCGATCTATACGTATTCAAAGTATTGGGCAATAGCCGGGCCCTGGTGGCGGCCTTTGAAAAGATCGTCTGGGCCGGCGGGCAGAGCAGGGACAAGCCCAACTGGCACCATTTTGGTGTTGGTGAGCGGATCGCCTATCTCGAGCGCTGCGAGCGGGAGCCGGAATGGATCAGCCGCCAGGATCGCAAGGTCAATCGCAGCCTGGTCGCGTATGTGGTGATTGTTGCGGCGGTGATCGGCCTGGCCGGCCGGGTGCCGACCGAACAGCTGGCGCGAGATTATGAGGCAAAATATATCGAAATGGTATTGATGCGCAGCCTCAAGGGAATCGAGGACCAGGCGCTTTGGTACCGGTTGCTCGGCGATCTGCTTTTCAATCGCACCTTGGAGCAGAAGGCACTGGTGGCCTACAATAAAGCGCTTGAGCTGGAGGGCGGTGATCCGGAACTGCTCAACAATCTCGCCTGGCTGCTGCTCACCGGCAAAGATCCGGCGCTGCGTGATCCAAAACGGGCGCTGGCATTGGCCGAGGAGGCCGTCAGGCTCTATCCGAAGGCCCATATCCTTGACACCCTGGCTACTGCCTATTGGGCCAATGGCATGATCGATGAAGCGATTGCCACCGAGTTGCGGGCCATACGCGAAGACCCGGAGCAGGCTGATTTTTTCCGTAAGCAGCTGGAACGTTTCAAGACGGAACGCTATCGTGATGACAGTATCATCGAATGACCGGGAGTGCAGCTATGCCGTATCTCGGCGCCCATGAATCGGTCAGCGGCGGGTTGTACCTGGCATTTGCACGGATCTCGCAGGTCGGCGGTGAGGCGCTGCAGCTGTTCACCCGGAATCAGCGACAATGGCGGCACAAACCGCTGAGTGAAGCGGAGCGGGCAGCCTTTCACGAGGCCCGGGAGCAGCACCAGGATATGATTGTGGCATCGCACGCTTCGTATCTGATGAACCTGGCGGCCCGCGATGAAGCATTGCGCGGGAGGTCGATACAGGCATTGGTTGAAGAGTTGCAGCGCTGCGCCCAACTGGACCTGCCGTTTATCGTCCTTCATCCTGGTGCCCATGGCGGTGATGGAAGTGAACGGGGGGTAGAGCGGGTTGTTTCAGCCCTTGATGAAGTGCTGGCTGCCGTCGAATCATCGACTATGGTGCTGATCGAGACTACCGCGGGGCAGGGGACCGGGATCGGCGGGCGGTTCGAGGAACTCGCCGCTATCTGCAGTCTGGTCAAGCAGACCAGCCGGATCGGTGTCTGTTTCGATACCTGCCATGTATTTGCTGCCGGTTACGATATCCGTGATGAGCGCAGCTACCGTGAGACGATGGCCCGTTTCGATCAGCTTATCGGCCTGGAGCGGCTTCTGCTCTTCCATCTCAACGACTCGAAAAACCCCCTTGGCAGCAGGGTTGATCGGCACGACCATATCGGTGCCGGCCAGATTGGCCTGAACGGCTTTCGCTGCCTGCTCAAAGATCCCCGGTTCAGCGATCATGCGATGATCCTGGAGACCCCGAAGGCAGACGATCTTCACGAGGATATTGTCAATCTGAACACGTTGCGCGGGTTGCTGGAGGATCGGCCGTAAATCACAGGATTTTTCAATCCGCAGGTTCGGCGGAACGGTTACATGATATTTCATTGCGACCGTTCCGGATATCGCCCTCAAGCCGTTGTCCGCGGTCGTCCTGAAACCCTTCGCCCTTCCGGCCGTTCGCAAAGAGTCTTGCGAAAATCCAAAGAAAAGGAGACAATAGCGCTTTTCCAGACGATTCGTGATGCAGCAATCAAGGAGATGGTATGAAGTTTCTGTACAGTGACGCCCTGCTCGACCTGCTGGTCAAGCGCCGGATTATGACCGCCGAACAGCGCACCTTCGTCAGCCTGGAGAAGGGCAAGCAGCGACAGAAACTGCTCAAACAGCAGAGCGGCGGCGATCCGCTCGACCGCAATTTCCCCGATCTGATCGACATCATCGTTTCCTTCAATCTGCAGCGCGGCGGGACCAGTGACGACACCATCGATGAGGAGCTCATTATGCGGGTAGTCGCCAAAGAGTTCAACCTGCCGTTCAAAAAGCTCGACCCGCTCGAGCTTGATATGAACATCGTCACCAAGACGATTCCGAAAAACTTCGCCATCAGCCATCTGCTGCTGCCGTTCAACATTGTCGATGGTGTCCTCGAGGTTGCCGTCTATCATCCCGATTCGCAGACGGTGCTCACCGATGTCGAGCAGGCCAACCAGGTAAAAACAAAGCCATACATTGCCACCAAGGCCGAGATCAAACGGATCCTTGCCGAGTTTTTCGGTTTCCAGACCTCGATCAGCGCCGCCGAGGACCAGTTTGGTGCTTCCCAGGGGAGCGCCTCGGTGGATATCGGCAACCTCGAGCGCTACGTCAAGATCAGCGCAAAAGGGATCACGTCGTCTGATCAACACATCAAGAACGCCGTCAACCATATCTTCAACTACGCCCTGGATCAGCGGGCCAGTGATATTCATATCGAGCCGAAACGGGAAACCTGCGTGGTTCGCTTCCGGATCGACGGGGTCCTGCATACCATCTACAAACTGCCGAAAGTCGTCCATTCGGCAATTACCTCCCGGATCAAGTTCCTCTCCCGGCTCGATATCGCCGAAAAGCGGCGGCCTCAGGACGGCCGTATCAAAGTCGGCCTGTCCGGCGGCAAGGATATCGAGATCAGGGTGTCGACGGTGCCCGTCTCATTCGGTGAAAAGGCGGTACTGCGGATCCTTGACCCGGATGTTATCTTTCAGTCGGTGGAGCAACTTGGTTTTTCCCGTCGAGACTATGGTGTCTTCTCCTCGTTCATGCGTGCGCCGCACGGTATTATGCTTGTCACCGGCCCGACCGGCAGTGGTAAGTCGACCACCCTCTATTCGGCCCTGAAGGCGATCGCCACGCCGGAGATCAATCTGGTAACCGTCGAAGACCCGGTGGAGATGGTCTACGAGGAGTTCAATCAGATCGCCGTGCAGCCGCTTATCGACGTGACGTTTTCAACCATCCTGCGCAATATCCTGCGACAGGACCCGGATGTCATCATGATCGGTGAGATCCGTGATTACGACACTGCCGCCCATGCCGTTCAGGCGGCGATGACCGGTCACCTGGTCTTTTCGACACTGCATACCAACGACGCCGTATCGTCGATTGTCCGCCTCCGCGACCTTGGTCTGGAGCCGTTTCTGATCGGCTCGACCCTGCTTGGCGCGATGGCGCAACGGCTGGTCAAGAAGATCTGTGCCAATTGCGTCGAGGAGTTTCAAATGGAAGCCGATACGTTGTACAAGATGGGCTTCCCGGTAAGCGGCAAGGAGCCGATCACCCTGAAGCGCGGCACCGGTTGCCGGGAATGCCGGGGCACCGGTTACAAGGGGCGATGCGGCATCTTCGAGATCTTCCCATTGTCCAACCAGCTGAAAATGATGATCGCCGACGGCAAGACCACCGAGGAAATGCGCCAGGTTGCCATCCGCGAGGGAATGACTACCTTACGCGAGGACGCCTGGAAGAAGGTCCGGGCCGGCATAACCACCTACGAAGAAGCTATTCGGGTTACCGCCGAACAATGAGTCGACCGAGATACAGCCGATGAGCATCAAAATCGTTGCCCGCAACAAGAAGGCCTTTCACGACTATCATATCGACTCGACCCTCGAGGCCGGTATGGTGTTGAGCGGTCCGGAGGTGAAGTCCCTGCGGGCCGGAAAGGCCAACCTCAAAGACGGGTACGCGAAGATCAATGATCGGGGTGAGGCGGTGCTGCTCAATGTGCACATCTCGGTCTACAGTCATGCCACCCATAACCCGAACGACCCGCTCAGGACCCGCACGTTGCTGCTCCACAAGCGGGAAATACGCAAACTGATCGGCAAACTGCGGGAGAAAGGCCTTGCCCTGATACCGTTGAAGATATACTTTAATGAGAAAGGCAAAGCCAAGGTCGAACTCGGCCTGGCTCGCGGCAAACGCCAGTACGACAAGCGGGCGGCGCTCAAGGAACAGCAGTCCGATCGGGAAATAGAACGGGCCATGCGCCGCGGCGGTTGACAGCAGATCTGGCAGTGAAACAACGAAAAAATTTCTAGGAAGGGGGGCGAAACGGATTCGACGGGGATGTGTAAGCTCACTGTTGCATGCCGAGCTTCTACTGGCTCGTAAAACTGGTAGACTTAAATATAATCGCAGACGATTATAACTACGCAGTAGCAGCTTAATACCTGTCATACTGCCGTTCCACCGGTCTTCGCCCGTGAGGCCGGATTCGGGGCGTCGACTCTACGGGCTGGTTCCCGGGCAGCCGCCTGTCCGCCAGGGAATAAGATCCAACAGGCTGGCATCGGGAAATCTAGGTTCCGACTGAGTTCCCGAAGCGAGATCAAAGCACGGAACTAAGCATGTAGATACGGGAGGGGAGCATTTTCGGACGCGGGTTCGACTCCCGCCGCCTCCACCATTTGAAAAAAGACAACCCGTCTCTCTGGGGTCATTCTCCGGGGTGACG
>CAZSOA010000159.1:7798-8085 GCA_964608305.1 uncultured Desulfofustis sp.
TTGCCAACGAACCTTTGGCAATGGCCGCCTAACTTTGGCGACCCGTCTTACCCTTGACCGCCTGCTAAGGGGATAAGGCGCCGACAGCGGGCCTCGAAGCCGGGGGACGGCGGAGACCCCGGCGGAGAGTACTAACTCCGCCTAGCGGCCCCTGGTAGCGAGCCCGACGCGACCCGGGGTGGCGAATCTCAAAGGACGGGCTACGCACGTAGATGTTCACGTGGAAGCACTTTCGGACGGGGGTTCGATTCCCCCCGCCTCCACCATTTAGAAAAGACAAACCCGTC
>CAZSOA010000160.1:0-8008 GCA_964608305.1 uncultured Desulfofustis sp.
GGTAAACGAATCCGGCACGTGAATAGAAATTGTTTTGGCGATCCGGCAATCGCGGCCGACGATATTGTTGAAGAACAGCACCGAATCTTCGACAACGGCCCCGGGACCGACGACGACGCCGGGAAACAGGATCGAATTTTTGACGGTCCCTTCCACCGTGCAGCCGTTATAGACAAGGCTATTGGTCATATCGGCCGTATTGCCGAACAGGGCCGGCTGATGCCCGCGCAGATTGCGATGGTCGAGATTGGTGCGGATGCCCCAGCCTTCCATGTCGATCAGCGGTTGATCGCCAAGCAGGTCCATATTGGCCTGCCAGTATTCGTCGATGGTGCGGGTATATCCCCAATACCCGTGAAATTTATAACCGAAAATACGTTTGTCCTGACGCACCATGCGCGGAATAATGTCCCGGCCGAACTCAAAAGAAGTGTCGGCCTGGTTTTCCTCAAGAACCTGGTACAAGGTTTCCGGGCGGAAGCAGAGCACGGTCAGTGACGACCACTCGCCCTCCGGGTTCTCTGTTTTCTCCTGGTAGTTGATGACCCGACCGCCGCGGCTGCCGTCCTCGTCGTCGATGGCCGCCATGCCGAACCGCGAAGCCCGGCGACGTTCCACCCGCTTGCAGACCACGGTGAGATCGGCCTGCTTTTCATGGTGATAGTCGATGACCGTGCTGTAATCCATCTGGTAGATATGGTCGCCGGACAGAATCAGGATCTCTTCCGGCGCGTGATAGCGGATAAAATCGAGATTCTTGAACACCGCATCGGCTGAGCCGCGATACCAGTCGTTCTGTTCCGAGTCGATAAAGGGCGGCAGGATCGAAATGCCGCGATATCGGCCGATCATATCCCAGGCAGCACCGGTGCCGATATGATTGATGAGCGAGTAACTGCGATACTGGCTGAGCAGCGCCACATTCTCGATGCCGGAATTCATCAGGTTGGACAGGGCGAAATCGATGACCCGGGCAAAACCGCCGAACGGCACGGCGGCCTTTGGCCGATAGTAGGTGAGGACGTTCAGTTCATCTGCCCGGCCACCGGCAAGGATCATTGCCAACGTTGTCGGTTTGAGCATCGAAACACCCCGCTGTTGAATTCATCCGGGAAAAGCCTGGTTTCTCCCGGGCGCAACGACACCTCTGGCAAACGACCGATCAGGATAAGGGCTTATTTCAAGTGACGCATGGTCAGGCGCTTCAAGGTCTGGGTACTGATATCGTATTCGGTCATCGAGAGCGCCTTGAGCGGTACTTCGGCTCGAGCTGCGCCCTTGTGCCCACCGGCGGAGCCGATCTGTCCGAACACCTGGGCGGCCAGTTTGCCGGCACTTTTCCGATAGCCATCGCAGCGGAAGATCACCACCAGCTTTTCGTTATGAATGCCGGACACCAGCACCCAGTCGATATCGGAAACATGGTTGAGAAAGTCAGCGATGATGACCAGGATATCGGGGCTTCGCACCTTGCCGATATGGGCGTAGAGCTTGCCTTTGGAATATTGCAGCTCGTTGAGCGCAATACTGAAATATTTCAATTCGCTGCGGCGCAGGTCGGTCAGCTCGAACTTGCGGACCAGGTTCCGATTTGCCAGATCGAACAGATAACGGAAGGAAATGCCGTCGGCCAGCCGCGCTTCTTTCTCGAAGTCCTGGGTATCGACCTTGATGCCGTAGAACAATGCCGTCGCCAAGGCGGTCGACGGCTTCATATTGGCGGCTCGCAGGTATTCGACAAGCATCGACGAGGCGGCGCCGTAATCGGGCCGGATATCGACGTAGGGTGCTTCCCATTCCTGGGTCACCGGATGATGGTCGATGATCACGTCGAACTTGATTTTTTCAAAGGCCGGCAGGTGATTGGGCTGCGAATCGACCAGAATTTTCTTGCTGAAATCGGAGACCTTGACGGAACCAAGCCGCTCCAGCGGAATCCGCAACCGCTCGACCATCTCAACGTTGTTCAGCCGGCTTATCTCGTTGGGATGGGCAATGGTGAGGGTTTTGATCCGGTATCTCAGCAGCCGCTTGATCGCCATTGCACAGGCGAGCGCGTCCGGATCGGCGTTGATGACGACAAGGACGGTATCGTCTTTGGAAAAGACACTCCAGAATTCTTCGAGCCGATTTTTTGCCGTCTTCTTATACGACTGCTCGCAGACCTGCAGACCGTTTGTTTTCTTTTTTTTCGGCATCTATGGCAACTGTTGACTATACCGCCGATTACCAAGGAAGGCTGTCTCGCCTCATTTTCATAAACGGCATCGCTCCGGCTTTTCCTGCGCCAACAGCGATGGTAGAGCAACCCGGGTCAGCAACCGCACCCCCTCCCCCCGGTTGACAATACATCCGGTATCCGTCAGCCACCTCCTGTTGAAGTTTGCCTCGCCAGGTTCCGTGCCGACAACGAGACAGAAAAGCTGCCCGACACAAAAAAAGCGGCGTACCGGACAGCTGCTGCAAACCAAGCCTTATCATAGTGCATCTCATTGGTCGAATCAAGATCAAACCAATTATCTATCCGTTATAACAAGACAAACAACAACAAGAAAGAACCTGAATGATTTCAACACCAGAGGCTCGAATGCACGTCCATACGCTCGCAACACCGGCCTTATAAATGCACCTGTCGCGGTTCTTGACCGTTCCAAAAGAGGGGGGCTTGGCTCTGGTCGATGTCCCTGCGCCCAGCGGCTTTCGTCCGCAATACTTAGTCCGGAGAAAGAGCGCCATGGTATCGCGGCTTGACGGAACCCTCTCGGAAATGGTAGGTAGTGGTACTGAAAACGCAAGGTTGACCATGCAGTGAGCCTGCCGGTATTCCTCGACGGACCCATCAGTGACCATGACGGATTTATGTGCAGTACTACGCAACGCTAACCAGGTACCAGTGCGGCGACGCGAGCCGGCGCTCGCATCGATGATCACGAGTCCGGCAGCCCCCCTGAACGACACGGAAACAGCGATCGATATCCGTGCTTTGCCGCGTCGCTGATTCAGCAATCGTGCCATGCATCTCCTGACCCGCTACCTCCTTGCCCAGTACAGCAGGCATTTCCTGACGCTGACGGTGGGGTTCGCCGCTCTCTACCTGCTGATCGATTTTTTCGAAAAATTCGATCATTTTGTCGATGCCGGAAAACCGTTTTCGCTGGTGATGAAGTTCTTTTTGCTGAACATTCCGTTTATTATCGACCAGCTCAGCCCGATCCTCGTTCTTCTCTCCGGCGTCGTCACCCTCGGCCTGCTCAATCATAACAACGAACTGCTCGCCCTGAAGGCCACCGGCATCCCGCTCAAGAAAATCCTCAAACCGATTCTGATCGGCTCGCTGATAACCACCAGCCTGTTCCTCAGCGCCGCCCAACTGGTGTTGCCGACCACCATTGAGATCACCAACGACATCTGGCACGAACAGATTCGCGGCAAGGTACCGCTCGGCATCTTTCGCAACGGCCGCTACTATTTCAAGGGGCAGGAAGGCTTCTATTCGTTTCAATGGCCGAACAAGGAGAAACTGATTTTCAAAGATTTCTCCTATTCAACCTGGGACGACAACTACAATGTCCGGTCGATGGTGGTCGCTTCGTTTGCCGACTGGGAAGCGGATCGCGAGCGCTATATTCTCAAGGACGGCCAGTCTACCCTCCAGGGTGAGGACGGATCCTTCAAGGTCAGTTCGTTTGGCACCTGGTACCAGCGGTTTCCGGAAACACCGGAGGATTTTCTTGTTCCCGAATATGAATCGGCGGAGCGGTCATTGACCGAGTTGTTTTTCGACATCGGCAAAAAGGAAACGGTCACTGAGAAACTGGAGGCTCGTGTCGAGTTCTACGGGCGGGTCTCCTACCTGCTGCTCGGTATCCCGCTCTTGCTCCTCGGCCTGCCTGTTCTTATCCTTTCTTACCAGAAGTGGGGCAGAGATTTGTCGATCGCCATCCCGATCAGCTGTTTCATGGCGTTTGCAGCATGGGGGATGTGGGGTGCTCTACATGCCTTTGCCAAGGCCGGTTATCTGCCGCCGTTGCTGGCCGGGATTACCGTCCATCTGATTTTTTCCACCATCGGCATCTACCTGTTGCGACAACAGGACAGCTGAACGAACCAC
This sequence comes from uncultured Desulfofustis sp., assembly GCA_964608305.1. GTDB lineage: Bacteria > Desulfobacterota > Desulfobulbia > Desulfobulbales > Desulfocapsaceae > Desulfofustis. Next base: position 4,112 of record CAZSOA010000160.1, read on the forward strand.
ATGACTCCAGCAGCATCCCGGCCTCGAGTCGGTATTGTCGGCATTCCACCGTTTGCCGTGATCAGCCGACTCAAAGAAGAACAGACGCAGATTTTCGATCTGGACGAACCCATCGTACAGACCGACATCGAGGCGGCATCGCCCTATTTGCCATCGGTCTATTGTGCGATTTTGCGAACCGTTGTCATCAATGCAGCGGCACTTGACCTGGACGACATCTACATCGATATCGGCCCCGGAAAATGTGATTGCGCGCTGCATACGGCGACGATCCTTGAACACGCGCTTCCCCGCACCCGAATTATCAGGACGAAAAACGAGGATCGCATCGATTTCGGCACCCCACGGTGCCGAACCCGGATGAATCCCGTCGAGAAGATGGCGGCAATTACCGCGTCGGTCACATCGACCGCGCCGCATCAACCGTATCCGGCCTGCGTGCCGACCGCCGGCTTCTGGGGCGTACCGCCCCGGGACTTTTCCCTGCTCTCGCCGTTTCCGGAATCCACCCATTTCTATGGCTGGAGCCGCTGCATGGAAAACAAGACGCCGGACAATCTTGATTTGGAGCAACACTGCAACCCGCATATCCCGACGGTCTTTTTTGCTCAATCGTTCTGTGCCAAAACCGCCCTGGCCCGACACCTGGCAGCGTCCCACCCGCATGCCCTCTATGTGGACTGCGACGTCAGTGTCAGCAGCAGCGTCAAGGCAAAGATCCAGGCGTTTCTCGAATTGTCGGGAGTGTTCGATGCTGCTGGCTGACTTTGGAACAAGCTATTGCAAGCTGCTCGATACCGGCACGAATGAACCGCAGGTCATCGCCACCAAGGACATCGATCGGCACCTGCGGGTGGATCTGGCCACCGGCCATAACGGAAGGCGGTTCGCCGCCCGCTATATCAACGAGTTGACCGCCCTGGCCCGCGGCGGCACGCAGTTGATCGACAAAGCCTCTTTCACCCTGCTCGACTGCGGCAGCCGCGATATTAAATTTGTAAAGTACGAGAACGGGGTGGTCAAGGACATGGGCTGGAACGCCGAATGCGGCGCATCGATGGGCTTTACGATCGAGCTGTTGGAACGGTACTACGACTTGGATTTTTCCGAGCTGCAGGTGCCGGCATCATCGTTTTCCGTAACCTGCGGCGTGCTCGGCATGAGCCATATCTTCGATGCCGTGGTCAACGGCCTCAGTGAAGCAGAGGCCGTCGCCCGCTTCGTCAAAGGCATCGCCCTCAACGCCTTTCATTTTGCCGGACGACCGGAACACCTGTATCTTTCCGGCGGGCTCTGCGCCAACCCGCTGTTCGTTGCGTCATTCCCGTGCCGGGTTGAACCGCTCGGGAGATGGGTACTGCTGGAGGGATTGAAACAATCACCGGCGCTGCCGATCATGCCGGTCCAGCGGCCATGACCGTACCAACCGGGATCGTCTGGAGCGGGCCGGCTGACGACCTGTCCCGGATCGTTCCGGCACTCCTCACTGATGCCGGGCTTGCCGAAGCTCTGCAGAAACAGCGCCGGGTTGTAATCAAGCCCAATCTCGTGGAGGCCCTGGCGCCACCGATTACCACACCGGCGGCAATCGTCGAGATCCTCGTCGACTATCTCTGCTCCTGCTGCCCCGCGGCGCAGATCATCATTGCTGAGGGAACCGGGTCGCTGGCCTACGATACGATGCACTGTTTTACGCAGCTCGGCTATGAAGCGCTGGCTGCCAGACAGCCGGTGACGCTGATCGACCTGAATCGGGAGCGGTGCCGACATCTGCGCAATCCGGGCTGCACGCGCTGGCCGGAGATGTATCTGCCGGAACTGCTGTTTAACAGTTATCTGATCTCAGTTCCGGTACTCAAAGCCCATTCTCTGGCGGGTGTTACCCTAACCATGAAAAACATGATGGGCTGCGCGCCGCCGGACCGCTACCAGGCGGGCGGCTGGGGGAAATCCAGTTTTCACCGGAACATCCAATACGCGGTATTCGATCTCAACCGCTATCGGACCCCTGATTTCACGCTGCTCGACGGCTCCATCGGCATGGCCCGGGCCCATCTCTGGGGGCCGACCTGCACCCCGCCGGTCAACCGGCTGGCTGTTGCGTACGACCCGGTGGCAATCGACGCCTACGGTGCCGGATTGCTTAACCGCTCATGGCGCGACATTGGGCATATCGCCATGGCCCACGGCTGTCTCGGACAGGCAGAACCGCTCGACGTCAGGTGTATGAACCCGGTCCCACCCCGATAACAGCAGAGCGGGACCGGCAACAACGGGACTATTCGCCTTCGATGCTCAGCAGATCGATTTCAAAAATCAGCACCGAGTTGGGTTCGATGACCGGCGCTGCTCCTCGTTCGCCATAGGCAAGACCGGATGGAATAACCACCCGGTACTTGCTGCCGACGTTCATCAGCTGCAGCGCCTCGCTCCAACCGGGAATGACCTGATCCACCTGAAACACCGCCGGCTCGCCGCGCTTGATGGAGCTGTCGAACTCACTGCCGTCGACCAGCGTACCGACATAGTCAACCTTGACGGTATCGGTTGGCGCCGGTTTCTGACCGTCGGCCTCCCTGAGCACTTCATACTGCAGACCGCTTTCGGTCACGGTTACGTGTTCAGCCTTCCGATGTTCTTCAAGAAATGCCGTGCCGATCGCCGCATTCTTCTCCTTCATCTCCGCGAGCATCTCCTCCTGTTCGGCTTTCATCACCGAAGCAAATTCCTCCTGAGCCTCCTCGATCTGTTCAGCCGTCAGCCTCGGTTCCGCACCACTGAAGCCGTCGTCGATCCCCTGTTTCAAAATATCGAGATCGATCTTGCCCTCAAGACCGCTGAGGTAATTGCCCAGATCGAGTCCCATGCTGTAGCTGATCCGCTCCTTTTGCGTCTCCAGTGCGGCGCTATCGGCACCAAACACGCAGACCGGTCCCAGCAGCAGGCCAAATGCCAGGCCGGCAATAACTTTCTTCATGATATCTCCTCCGTCTATCGGCAGGATAACCCCTGCCACTCGTTTTATTCCCGTTCCGTACGGGAACCGTACATCTGTTTTTCCATAGGTGATACCGGCCGGCATCGTCGAGAGTCGAAAAATCACCGTACCTGCCACGTTCACCGTACAACAATGGTTACCCCGGGATTATTGAAATCTCCCCGACATGTTTGTGCCAACTGCGGATAGCGGCGCAACAGAGCTTTGCCCGGTCCGGTTCTCCGGTGAAACAGCTCCCCCGGTATGATCTCCTGCAGTTGTCGTTCATGGACCAGATCCGCCAACAAACGCCGGCAGGCTTCGCGGATCGCGCCACCCGTGCCGGAGGAGCCATACCCATGAATCAGCGAAAGCACCATGGTGTTCAGCGCAGCGGCCACGGCCAGCTCCTGCTTCATCCGCTGCACAGCCACCTCCACCACCGGGCGGCCCTGCTTCAGGTTGACCCTGCGATGCAGAATCGGTGCCGACCGGCCTTCCGGTGCGGGCGGGCGCACAGCATTGCCGCAAAACCGACACACCGGCTCCTCGACCTCGTTTTCATTGCCGCATACGGGACAGAGCAGCATCAGCGAACCCTCACGGACCGCAATGGTAACTCAGCTACACACGACGGGCGGAAATTACCGATTCCATCTGCCGCAGATGCTTGAGCAGCAATTGCAGGTGTCCCAAATCTCTGATTTCCAGAGCGATAGAGAACTCCACCGTCTCAGTCGGCGTCTTATGCGCCGAAATCTCCGTGATGGTCGCCAGGTCCGCGGCAACCGCCGAACTGATATCGACAAAGATCCCCTTCGTGTTCTCCGTAACCACCTGGATCTCGGCACGGTATTGCTGACTCTCCGGATTGTTCCAATAGACCTAGATCGATCGCTTCGGATCCGAGCTGAGCAGAT
>CAZSOA010000161.1:0-7942 GCA_964608305.1 uncultured Desulfofustis sp.
CCCCCGACGCCGACTATCCCGGAAGTACCGCGGCCGGTTGCCGGCCCGGCCGCTGCGCTCTACCATGACGCAGAAGCGAAATTGCAACGGGGCGACCACACTGGTGCAGCCATGCTGTTGGAACGTGCTTTGCGTGTTGAACCTCGTAATCCCCACTATTGGCATGCACTCGCCCGATCCGCATATGGACTGGGGAATTACCGTCAAGCCGTCGAATTCTGCCGCAAGGTCGACAGTCTGGCTGGAAACGATCAGCGCTTATCAGCCCGCAACCAAGATTTGCTCAGCAAAGCCCAACAGGCGATGCATGGCCAACGCTGACCGGCGGCAAAAACGTCTGCATCAAGCCACTCGACGTTCCTTTGCGGATCATCCGTGATATAAAAAAAGCCCGCTAACCATTGCCGGTTGCGGGCTTTCTATATGATTCCGGCTGTTGCCGGATCACTATGTGGTGCCGAAGGCGAGACTCGAACTCGCACGACCGTGGGCCACTACCCCCTCAAGATAGCGTGTCTACCAATTCCACCACTTCGGCGTAAACTCTATTGCGATTGGGTTTCCTCCTGCTGTACCGGAGTGCCCTGCTGCTCCGCCATCGGCGCCATCTCGGCGCCTTCCGGGACCGCCAGTTGTTCAGGCTGCTGCGTCGTGGTCTCAATCGCTCCGCGATCACCTGCGGCCCGCTCCATCACCGATGTGGTGCTGTTATGCGCAGAGATGTAGGCCAGCGCCACCGAGGTGACCATGAAGATAATCGCCGACAAGGTGGTTATCTTGTTCAATAGCGGTAGCGGCCCTTCGGTGCCGAACAACGACTGGCTCGAACCGCCGAATGTCGCACCGATGTCGGCTCCTTTACCGTGCTGCAGCAACACGATACCCACCAGGAACAGGCAGACGACAACATGAATGATGATCAGCAGGGTTTCCATCTGCTCAACTCGTAAAATGAATAATCCGCCCGAACGACTCGACGTCCAAGGCGGCTCCACCGACCAGGGCGCCGTCGATATCGGGCTGCGCCATCAACTCGTCGATGTTGGTCGGTTTGACCGAGCCACCATACAATATTCTCATATGCTCGGCAATATCTTTTTCAAAGCGTTTCGCCAGTAGAGAGCGGACAAACGCATGGACTTCCTGGGCCTGGTCGCTGGTCGCCGTCTTGCCGGTGCCGATTGCCCAGACGGGCTCGTAGGCAATCACCAGTTGATCGGAGCCGCGCAGAACGACGTCTTTAAGACCATCGCTTAATTGTTGCTCAAGTACGGCCAGGGTCTCCGAACGTTCTCGCTGCTCAAGCGTTTCCCCGACGCACAGAATGGGCATCAGACCGAAGGCCAACGCACCCCGTAGCCGCTTATTGACCATCTCATCCGATTCACCGAATATCTGCCGCCGCTCCGAATGCCCGACGATAGCCGCCGTCGCGCCGGCATCACGAAGCATGACCGGTGAGATCTCTCCAGTGAAAGCACCCTTGCCTTCCCAGCAGACATTCTGGCCTGCCAGGATCACAGCCGAGTTCTTCAGGAGATGGGAAACCTCACTGAGTACCGTAAACGGCGGGGCAAGCAGTACCTGGCGGTCGGTCAGCCCATTGCTTGCCGCAGCTATCCCGGCAGCAAGGTTGCAGGCGTCGACCAACACCCCGTGCATCTTCCAGTTGCCAGCGATCAGGGCTGTTCTTGACATGGCAATTCTCCTTATCCAACGGTTCACGGCAGAGCGGCATAGTACACTGCTGCGCCGGGTAAGTTAACGTAACGCGGCGATTCCAGGAAGCGTCTTGCCTTCCATCATTTCCAGGAACGCCCCACCGCCGGTCGACATGTAACCGATCTCGGCAGCCACTCCGGCCTTTTTTATGGCCGCATTCGAATCCCCGCCGCCGGTAATCGACAGCGCATGCGCGGCGGCAACGGCATGAGCCAGGGCCATGGTTCCCCGGGCGAACGGGTCCATTTCAAAGGCGCCCATCGGGCCATTCCAGACGATGGTCCCGGCGCCGGCCAGCGCCTCCTGAAAATAACAGACGGTCGCCGGACCGATATCAAGAGCCAGCCACTGCTCGGGAATATCCTGAAACGTCACCCGCTTGGTTACCGCATCGGCGGCAAACCGATCGGCAACGACAAAATCGACCGGCAGGTACAATTTGACGCCACGTTCCTTGGCCTGGCCGATAAACCGGGCCGCTGCTTCGAGCAGGTCGTCTTCGACCAGTGAAGCACCGACCATAGCCCCCTGGCTTTTCAGAAACGTGTTGGCCATGGCGCCGCCGATCAGCATCCGGTCGACCTGCGGCAGGATATGTTCCAACACCCCCAGTTTCGACGACACCTTGGCACCACCGATCACCGCGACCAGCGGCCGAATAGGGTCTCCGAGGGCGCGCTGAAAATAGTCAATTTCCTTGCGCAGCAGAAAACCAGCAGCCGTCTCAGCCACCCGTTCGGCGACGCCGACCACCGATGCATGCGCCCGGTGGGATACGGCAAAGGCATCATTCACATAGACATCGGCCAGGGCCGCCAACTGCCCGGAGAAATCCGCATCATTACCAGTTTCACCGGGATGAAAGCGGAGATTTTCAAGCATCAGCACGTCACCGGGCGCCAATTCGTCAACCTGACGCGCCACCTTCTCGCCGATACAGTCGGGGGCCATGCGCACCGGGCAGCCGAGCAAGTCAGCGAGGTAGGAAGCCACCGGTGCCATGCTGAGCTCATCCACCCGTTTTCCTTTAGGGCGTCCCCGATGCGAGCAGATGATCAAGCGCCCACGGTGTTCCCGGATATGGCGCAGGGTCGGCAGCGCCTCTCGGATGCGTATATCATCGGTGATGGTCTTCCCGTCTGTCGGCACATTGAAATCGACTCTGACGAGCACCCGCTTCTGTGCCAGGTCCAGATCCCGCATATCTTTCATCGTCTCACCCTCCTTGCCCGATACTCCGGCGCATAACCAGCGCGTCTTCATCCGGGTGTCGGTAATAGTTCCTGCGCCGGCCGATCTCAACGAATCCCAGTCCACCATAGAACAATACGGCATCGTCCCGGCCTGCGCGAACTTCAAGAAACACCTGCGTCACGCCTCCAACGACGAACCGATCAAACAATTCCGCCAGCAATCGGGTACCGATCCCATGGCGACGACAGTGCCGGGCAACGGAAATTTTCAATACCTCACCATCACTGCCGCACCAGCGACCGCAACACCAGCCGAACAAAACCTCCCGCCCGACTGCAACCAGCGCAACACTCTTTCCACCATCCAGTTCTTCAGCCACCTGGCGCAATGACCAGGGGGACGGTTCCTGCTGCTCAAGGTGCAGCACGTCATCGAGATCGGCGATGGCCAGGGGGCGAATATGCAGTTCTTCAGACCAGTGAGTCGGCAATTTTCACCGTGAGATCACCGAGCATATTGGTATAGCTGCCCAATTCATTGTCATACCAGCCGTAAATGACCGCCTGGGTGACCGGCACCTCAAGCACGGCGTCTTGTCCGCCGGCCTGGCCGGCCTGGGTTTTGGCAAGATTGACGAAAATCGATGCGGTCCGGGTATGGGTCTCGGTCCCCTCGATGATCGCCGCGGCTCGCGGCACCCCGATGATATCCGACGAGACGTTTTGCTGCTCGCTGTACACCAGGTAGGGGCTGAGCGCCGCATAATCCCGATACACCCCGTTGAGAAAGTCACGCTGGGTCGGCTTCCCCGGCTCATCCTGAATATTGATCACCAGAATGATCAAAGAACCGGTGGAGGTCGGAATACGCACCGATTCGGCGATAAAGCCGATATTTTTCATTTCCGGTATTACCAGGGACAAGGCCTTGGCAGCGCCGGTGGTGGTCAAAATGATATTATTGAGGATCGATCGACTCTTACGCAGATCGGCGGCTCCTGCAGCCGGCAGTCGGTCGAGAACCTGCTGGGTCCCGGTGGCGGCATGGACAGTCACCATCGAGGCGCTCATCAGGTTTTCCGCCCCGATCGTTTCCAGCAACGGTTTGATCATATAGGACAAGCAGGTGGTGGTACAGGAAGCCGCCGAAACCACGCAATGCCTGGCGGGATTAAAGTCATCGTCGTTGATGCCCATGACCATGGTGATCGCATCGTCGGGCATCTCAAGGCCCTTGGCCTTGATCTTGAATGGCGCCGACAGGATCACTTTGGCCGCACCGGCTTCGAGATGGCCTCGCAACGCCCCTTTCGCCTCGCCGGAATCGGCTGTCGGGTCCTTGAACACACCGGTGGAGTCGACAACCAGCTTAACTCCGTTTTCACGCCAGGGTATATCTTTCGGATTCCGGTCTTTCCGCAGTATGCGCACCGGCACCCCGTTGATGCGCATCGCACCCGTCTCCTCGTTGAGTTCCTCGATAACTCGGCCGGCCTGGTGGCCATGCAGATACGGGCCAAGGCGGCCGTAGGTCGAGTCGCGTTCGATGGCCGCCGCCAGATCATCCAGGCTGGTGCCGACATTCCGGCCGATATTGACGATGATCTCTTGAAAGTGTTTTCGTGAGACATGGGTCCACAACGACAGTTTGCCAATCCGGCCGAGGCCGTTGATACCTAATTTCATGGGAACGATCCTCCTTTATGGTATAAAAAGGACGGTAGTATCCGCTGCCGGCTTCCGCCACCGTTGAGGCACTACCTGCAGCAAACCGGAGACAATGACAAAAAAAACGTTCGACGATAACCGCCGGTATGCTGACCACGGCAGCCCACATGCGACATTAATAGCACCTGATACGGCAAAATTCCAGTCATAACTCATGCTTTTCCCTCACCCCCTGGAGCCGGCAACCCTCGTCCGCCGGTATAAACGGTTCCTTGCCGATGTTGTGCTGGCGGATGGTCAAACGATCACTGTCCACTGCCCGAATTCCGGCTCAATGAAGTCATGCAGCGAACCGGGAAGTCCGGTATTGTTATCGACCTCGGACAACCCATCGCGCCGCTATCGCCATACCTTGGAAATGGTAGGCTCCGACGGCGTCTGGGTGGGCATTAACACTGCCAGAACCAACGCCATCGTCGCAGAAGCACTGGTTAACGGCCAGATCTCAGAACTCCAGCCGTTTACCAGGCTGGACAGGGAGGTCAAGACCGCTCTCGATTGCCGACTTGATCTGCGGATCACCAACGATGATCGGCACACGTATATCGAAGTGAAAAACTGCACCTACGTGGAAGCTGGCTGTGCCCTCTTTCCCGATGCCGTCACTGCCCGTGGGACGAAGCATCTCAACGAATTGGCCAGACTCACCGCGGCCGGTCACCACGGCGTGATCTTTTTTCTCGTGCAACGCCTTGATGCCGATCGATTCGCACCGGCAGCGCACATCGATCAACGCTATGCCGAGACACTGGCAGCCGTTAGCCGGATGGGTGTGCAAATCCTTGTGTATCAAGCAGCCGCTCAGCCCGATGGTATTTCCATCGTCGGCTCACTGCCCGTCGACCACACTGCACCATTCTAACGAGTAAAATATCATGAAAACATTAGCAAAAACCACACCGGCTGTTGTCCTGCTCAGCGGCGGCCTCGATTCGACAACCGTACTGGCGATTGCCGGCGCAGAAGGCTATGACTGTTATTGTCTGAGTTTTCGTTACGGCCAGAAACAGCACATCGAACTGGAACGCGCCGGCGCTGTTGCCGCTCGTTACCGGGCAAAGCGACATCTTATTCTCAACCTTGATCTTGGCATGATCGGCGGCTCGGCGTTAACCGACGATATCGCTGTCCCCAAGGACCGTGACGAACTACAGGGCGAAGACATACCGATAACGTATGTACCGGCCCGGAACACGATCATGCTTGCTCATGCGGTAGCCTGGGCTGAGGTACTCGGCGCCGCCGATATCTTCATCGGGGTCAATGCCATCGATTACTCGGGCTATCCCGACTGTCGCCCCGATTTTCTCGACGCCTTCGCTGCCATGGCCAATCTGGGCACCAAGGCCGGCAGAACCGGCGCCAGCCGATTCACGATCAGGGCGCCGCTTCTGACCATGAGCAAGGCCGAGATCATCAGGACGGGCCTGCAACTCGGCGTCGACTATGGGCAAACCCATAGCTGCTATGATCCGCAGGGTGAAGCAGCCTGCGGCAGATGTGATGCCTGCCGGTTACGGCTGCGCGGGTTCGCCGAGGTTGGCATCGCCGATCCGGCGCCCTACCTGCATGGATAAAAAGGGTTTTTGGTCACCCCGCACTCTCGTCCAGCAAGCAATCATGCCTCGACGCCGGGCTGGGTCGCAGTGCTGGTTGGGCGGAGAAGAAGCGTGGCTACCGGTCTGCTTGTTGCCGATCGTCATGGACGACCCGGCCGCCACACAGGGTGAGGACAGCCCTGCCGATCAGCTCCTTGCCGATAAACGGGCTGTTCCTGCTCTTGGAGACAATACGTTCCTCGGTATACACAAAGCGGTGGAGCGGGTCGATGACGGTGATATCGGCTGCCACTCCGGGCGCCAATGAACCACCGGCAACACCGAGGATACGCGCCGGGTTGACGCTGAGCAGCTCAACGAAGCGTTGCGCCGACAAGACATCTGCCCGAACCAGCGCCAACGCGAGCGGCACGGCGGTTTCGAGACCGATGATACCGTTGGCGGCCAGATCGAACTCGATATCCTTTTCAAGAACCGAATGCGGGGCGTGGTCGGTGGCAATCGCATCAAACGTGCCATCGCCCAACGCCTCAATGATAACCTGTCGATCCTGGCTGCTGCGCAGCGGCGGATTCATCTTCGCGTTCGTATTGTAGCCGAGCACCGCCTCATCGGTCAGCGAGAAGTAATGCGGAGCCGTCTCGGCGGTAATCGAGATGCCACGGTCTTTGGCGCGTCGGATCAGGTCGACGCTGGCCGCGGTACTGATATGTGCCAGGTGCATCCGGGCACCGGTTAGTTCGGCCAGCGCGATTTCCCGATAGACCATGATCGCTTCGGCGGCTGCCGGTATCCCGCGTAGTCCGAGGCGAGTTGAGATAAACCCCTCGTGCATGCTGCCGTTGCGGCTGAGTGCGCTGTCCTCCGGATGAGAGATAACCGGCAGATGGTTGCTGACCGCATACTCGAGGGCCCGCCGCATCAGCTGACTATTCATGACCGGGCGGCCGTCGTCGGAAACGGCGACGATGCCGGCCTCTTTCATCTCTGCATATTCCGCCAGTTCCTCGCCTGCACTTCCCTTCGATACCGCACCGACCGGATAGACCCGCGCCGCACAGGTCTCGGCGGCCCTCGTTATATACGTGGTCACCGAGGCGCAATCGTTGACCGGCCGGGTATTCGGCATGCAGGCCACGCCGGTAAAGCCGCCCGCCGCTGCGGCCCGGGTTCCGGAGGCGATCGTTTCCTTGTACTCTTCACCCGGATCCCGCAAATGGACATGCATATCGACCAGGCCGGGCACTACCCAGCAGCCGGTGACATCATAACGAATAGCCTGATCAGCCGAAACCGATCCTGGCTCTACGATCCGCCCGTCACTGAGCCACATATCACGATGTGCGTCGATGCCTCCAGCCGGATCGATGACCCTGCCGCCCTGCAGAATGATTACCGCCGCCATCTCACTCCTCCACGGGCTCATGGTTATCTTTCGCACCGCCAAGCACCAGATAGAGCAAGGCCATCCGAACGGCTACACCGTTGGTTACCTGATCGAGAATTACCGACCATCTGCCGTCAGCCACATCGGGACTCATTTCCACCCCGCGGTTGATCGGGCCCGGGTGCATAACCAGAACATCCTCACGCGCCCGTTCAAGCCTTTTGCGATTAATGCCGTAACGAATTGCATACTCGCGCAACGACGGGATAAGCGGATCGTTCTGACGCTCTTTCTGAATCCGCAATGCCATGACCACATCAGCATTGACCATCGCCTCATCAACTTAAGCGGCA
>CAZSOA010000162.1:0-7916 GCA_964608305.1 uncultured Desulfofustis sp.
CGGTGCGACCACCATTCCCCGGAACCGATCTGCCCGGCGTGTTTACCGTTGCCAATCTCCACGACGCTGAACAGATCAAGGCGCTGTTGACACATGGTAAGGTCGGTCGGGCGGTGGTCATCGGAGCCGGCGCCATCGGCCTGGAAATCAGCGAGGCGCTTGCCGATCTGTGGCAAATCCAGACCACCCTGGTGGAAATGGAGGACCAGGTATTGCCGACCCTGCTTGGCAAATGTATTGCCCGGGTGGCGGCAGCTGAACTGGAGAAACAGGGAGTTCGTCTGTTGCTTGGCGATCGGGTCATGGAAATTCTTGATGCCGGAGGGTCTTCGGGGTTGCTGGTACAGACCTCACGGGAGCGTTTGCCGGCGGACCTGGTGATCATTGCCGCCGGGGTTCGGCCCAACACCTTGCTGGCACAGGATGCCGGGCTGGCTGTCGGCCGTAGCGGCGGCATTCTCGTGGATCGCCGCTTGCGAACCAGTGATCCGGATATCTATGCCGGGGGTGACTGCATCGATGTTCGAAATCTGGTTAGCTGAGAAAACACCATGCTCGCGCTTGGCTCACTGGCCAATCGCCAGGGGCGGATTATCGCCACCAATATCAATGGTGGCAACAGGATGTTCGACGGTGGTGTCGGCACCTTCAGTGTCAAGATCTTCGGCATCGGTGTCTGTAAGGCCGGGCTGACTTACCGGCAAGCCCGAGAAGCCGGCTTTGATCCGGTATATGCTACCGTTTCACAACCGGATCATGCCCATTTCTACCCGGAGGCGGAGTTTCTCTATGTATCGTTGGTAGCCGATCGTCGCAGTCGAAAGATTCTCGGCATTGAAGCAGCCGGTCGACACGGGGATGCAGTAAAAGCACGGGTCGATGCCATCGCCGTTCTGCTCAGGCACGGGCTCGATGTGGATGAGGTGTGCTGCCTGGAAGTCGGCTATGCACCGCCCTTTGCTTCGGCAATGGATGCGATCAACAATGCCGGCAACGCGCTCGACAATATCCTTGCCGGTGCAAACCGGCCCATCGATGCCGCCGATTTTCTCAGTGAGTTTCAGGCTGGGACGCGGCGAGTTCTCGATGTGAGAGGAGAGCGGGAGGCTGCGGCGTTCACCAGGAAATTCGGCGATCGCTGGCTCAATATACCGCAGGATCAGATACGTGCGCGGTTGCAGTCCATTCCACGTTCGGAATCGTTTTGTATCATCTGCGATACCGGCGCACGTTCTTATGAGGCGCAGGTTGCCCTCCATGCAGCCGGGATCACGAACACACTGCAGGTCCAGGGCGGTTTGGCTATGATCAGAATGATCGCCCCAGCCTTTGTTTCTGACACGGAACAGGTGTAAAATAGCCGTCGCGTTGCTTTTTGCGGCGCTGCGACGGCTAGAGGCATGGGATGATCTGAATCAGTCGAAGGCCTCGGAGGTCTTCCATTCCTTCCAGACTTTGCCCACCAGGTCAATACCCGGCTTCAGCGTTTTCTTGCCGGGGCGCCAGCCGGAAGGCGTGGCTTCTGCTCCTTTTGTTTCACGAACCAATTGGAATGCCTGGATCTGACGAATGGATTCGTTGACATTGCGGCCGACCGGCGGCGTCAGAACCTCGAATCCCTGCAGAACCCCATCCGGGTCGATGATAAATCGACCTCTGGTTTCAACGCCGGCGTTCTCGTCGAAAACACCATATGCTTTGCCGACCTTTCCACCGGCATCGGAAAGCATGGGGAACGGAACGCCACCGTCCACCATCTTGCTCAGTTCGTCGTCATCCCACATTTTATGAACGAACATCGAGTCTATGGACATCGACAAAACTTCAACGCCAAGCTTCTGAAATTCTTTGTATTTATCGGCGACCGCCGATATTTCGGTAGCTCAGACGAACGTAAAATCGCCGGGATAGAAACAGAGCACCACCCATTTGCCGAGATAGTCGGACAGCTTGATATTGATGAATTTTCCCTGATGATAGGCCGGTGCTGAAAAATCGGGGACCTTTTGTCCAACGCTAAGCATCTTTTTCTCCTGTTTTGGTTGAGGGGGTGACGTTTCCGGTTCTTCCGGTGCCTGCTCACCGACGACTCCGCCGGTCGGTCGGGCGCAACCGACCTGTTCTTCCTGTGCCATAGGTACCTCCCGAGATAAAATGAGCAGGTCGACAGAGCCTCTTTGATCCTGCCGACAGGCGTCAGCCGGTGGTGTCCCGGCTTTGCGTGCATCGTGCGGTTCTGTCCGCTGCGAGCAGTCGCGGACGAATCCGAAAGATGTGCATATGCAAGAATAGCGTGCTTTGTCCGCGCTGTCAAAATTATGTGGTATATTTGATAACTATTCTTACGATACGAGTGGCTTTCTTTTCATCTGGTTGCCCTCACTGTTGTCACCTGGTACCGTGGAGCTGTCTATGGTGTTCAGATTGACGATCGCTCAAGCGATCATCACGGTTGACAGCGGTTGCTCTGCTTTGTAGTATGGCAGACGCTCTAAATGGGTATATGTTCAAAAAACGGCAACCTGCTTCCTGCACAACCGGGAAGCATTTCCTGGTACGAGAAGATCATGGAACACACCGAGCACATCATTCAATCTTTTGTTGCACAATGGCCGGACACCTCGCAACACAGCAGGGAGTGCTTCACTGCTTTCTGGCAGGGGTTGGCCGCGTTGCCTGCCGTCCGACTGGAGTTTCATTCTCGTCCGGGCGTGAGTTATTCGTTGCGTGGCGTTCATGACCGTCAGGGGGGCCGGCCGCTGTTTGTGATGGTCGATGTTATCGATGATGAACCGCGTTGGTTGTCGGTTTGTTTTTATGGCCAGTCGGTCACCGATCCGGAACAGCGAGGTGATTTTGTTCCCGGCGGATTGCTCGGCGAGGATGGACTCTGCTTTGATCTCGATGAGAACAGCGGGGACCTGCTCGCCTACGTGCAGGACCGAATTACCGAAGCGTACAACGCTGCATAACTCGTTGTTCTGAGGTGAGGCAGCTATGTCGCTTTCGGGAATGGCAGTACTTATTGGTGTTCTGCTGCTGTTTGTCGGCATCTGGTGGGGACTGAGTTTTCTGATGACCACCCCTCTTCGTGATCCTGACGGTCATGCCAAAGTTACCGGCAATTGCGGCGATACCATGGAATTTGCTTTCAAGCTCGAGCACGGTGTCGTCGAGCGGACCCATACCTGGACCGATGGTTGCGCGACAAGCAGATCCTGCATTGATGCGGCAGCACGGCTTGCCTATGGAAAAAATTGCAAGCAGCTTGGAAAGATATCGATGATGGATGTGATTGAAGAGCTGGGCAGCCTTCCGGAAACCCACCTGCATTGTGCACAGCTTGCGGAAACGACACTGCATCATGCTGTACAGCAGTACCACCGGGAGCAATCCGGGCAAACAGGCTCAGAAGATCGGCAGCGTGGCGATGGATCACATCGCCGAAACGGGGGAGTGCAATCATGACAACGGTTCAGCTGACGGTGGTTGTTGATAACCAGGCCGCGGCAGGGTTGATTGCTGAACACGGGTATGCCTTGTGGGTCGAGGCCGACGGGCGGACCATCCTTTTCGACACCGGAGAAAGCAAAGGGCTGGCGCCAAACAGCTCGGCGCTTGGGCTCGATCTTGACCGAATTACCGATCTCGTACTCAGTCACGGACATTACGACCATACCGGTGGCGTCGATCTCGTTTTGCAACGGGTTCGACAACCGCGGGTCTTCATCCACCAGGCAGCCCTTCAGCCACGGTACGTGAAAAGAAATGCAACGGCCATGGCGCCGGTCCGGATGCCTGAACGTTCGATGCAGGCGTTGGCGCGATTGCCCGAAGATGCCATCTGTTGGCTGACCAGGCCGTTGCAGGTGAGTGAGCGGGTTGGTATCAGCGGTCCGATCCCGCGCCTGACCGGCTATGAAGACCCGGGTGCCCGCTATTATTTCGATCAGGCCGGCACGCGCGCCGATGGTATCGATGATGACATGGCCATGTGGATTGCCACCCCGGACGGTCTGGTCATTTGTGTCGGCTGCGCCCATGCCGGCATCGTCAATACCATCAGAGCCATTAGTGCGATCACCGGAGAACGGCGTATTCACACGGTCATCGGTGGTTTGCATCTCTTATATGTCGAGCAAAAACGGCTCGAGCAAACGGCCGATGCACTTAATCAGATGCAGATTGGTCAGCTTGTTGCCTGTCACTGTTCAGGAGATGATGCCGTGGCCTATCTGCGGCAACACTTGAGCTGCCCGGTTGTCAGCGGTCATGCCGGTTTTACGTTGTCAGTCTGATGTCGGTTGCCTGATTGCAGTCTGGTTGATGCCGCGCTGCTCGGTGATCATCGGGTAGTTGATGCCTTTGATGCGGTACCCGTCCTTGACGGTTTCAATAATATTGACGCAGCCGAAGCCCTGGTCGAGACGAAGCAGGTTGGCCAAGGGGATATCGAGAAGCGTGCAGAGGAGTACCCGGTTGACGCCGGCATGGGCGATGATCGCAGTGGCTGCCTGAGTCTGTTGGGCCAGCGCGGTAAAGGCGGGCCAGACCCGTTGTTGCAGATCGTTGAAACTTTCACCGCCGGACGGCCGAAAGCCGGCAATATCGCGTCCCCTGGCCTCGTAGGAACCCGGGAATCTGGCGCGCACATCACCAACCCGCAAACCTTCCCAATCCCCGAGACAGATCTCTTTGAATGCCGGCTCAAGATCTGGTCGACAGCCGAGCCGCAGGCCGATGATGCGGCCGCTGTCCCGGCATCGCTGAAGCGGGCTGCACACCACCCGTTCCACGAAATGGGCCGCCAGCAGCGGAGCGAGACGGGCCATCTGTTCTTTGCCCCGGTCGGTCAGCGGCAGATCGCGTTGGCCGATGAAGCGGCGTGGTGAAGCTTGCGGGGTTTCGCCGTGGCGGATCAGATAAATGATACCCATAATCGTGGTTTCCGTTGATCGATGTGTTGCCCGGACGAAGCAAAGTCGGCGCTGCTGGTGCTGTGGTAATCAGACATCATAGAGATAGTGGCAGGTACGGCAGCCGTCGGGCGCCTGCGGCATAGCTTTGATAGCGGCCTCGAATGCCTCCTTCATCTTGATGATGTCTTTGCCGATGTCCGCAGCCGCCAGGTATGCGTCGTGAGCCTGTGCCCGCTGCTCAAAGCGGCGTCGGTAGAAGCGACACGAGGCACTGTCCCAGAGCGCATCGAGATCTTGCTGGGGAACCCGGCCGTAATGGACGGTGGGAAACTCGATCGGTTCGCCGAAAAAACGTGAGGCACCGCCGATGGCCAGGTTGATGCACGGCGCCACCCAACCGTCATGCCTGATGAACAGGGAGTCGCGGGGATCCTGGTCGCACACCGGCTGTTCTTCCGGCAAAAACGAAAAGGCCGTGGTGCGGATGTCGAGCCGGCGGGCCAAACGCTCCGCTTTGCGCAGTGATTTTTCCAGATGACGGACCTGCTTTGTCTCGCTGTCGGCAAAAAGACCAAACCCTTCCCCATGATCGCCGCGGATCACGTCGCATTGTTTGAAGTTTACCTGATCGACACCGAGGCGAGCGGCCAGTTCGATGATCGGTTCGACTTGATGGAAATTATGCTTCATGATAACGAAGTTGATCATGACCAGCGGTCGGTGGTTCATGCGCCGTTTTGTCAGCGTCAAGATGTTGCTGCAGACTCGATCGAAATCAGAGCCGCGCCGAATGGTTTCGTAGGTCTCCCGGTCGGCGCCATCGATTGATACACCGAGCCAGTTCAGACCGGTATCGAGCAGTGCATCGACGATGGTTTCATCGAGCAGCAGGCCGTTGGTCAAAAATCCCGCTTCGCAGCCGGCCGATCGAGCCTCTTTTATCCATTGCAGGAGATTCTTTTGCAGCAGGGGCTCACCACCGCCGGTGAAATCGATTGACTTGACCTCGCTAAGATACGGTACCAGGGCCTGCCAGGTCTCCTGGCGCATATGCCCGCCATGTTCAGCCTGGTGGCGTACGTCGACCCACGGGCACATGATGCATCTGAGGTTGCAGGCAATGGACGACTCCAGCTGCCAGAGCCGCCAGCGTCTGAATTCGGGCGGTTTGTTGCGGTCCGTGTGGCTGACGGTCTTATCACGCAGATGCTTGAGACGGTTATCGACCATCGTCGGCCAGGCGATGGCGGCGAGTGCCAGCAAGCGACCGGTCTGCTCCAGCCAGACCTCGCCCGGTGGCCCCGCAGCAGCTTTAAGAATTTGCTCGACGATCTCGGCCTCGTCGGCACCGCAATCGACGGTCGGGCAGAGCCCCGGCCGGTCTGCCTCACGAATCGCATTACGCTCAAATGAGCTGTTAATCGTTCCCGGGTAGATATTGACGATTGCAACACCTTTCGGTTCCAGTTCCAGACGCATGGTGTTGGTCATCACCGCCAGTGCTGATTTGCTGCCGCCGTAAACGCCGACCGTAGGGATCGGTACTCGGCCGGCGCTGGAAACAATGTTGATGACCCGGCCACCGCCGCGCCTGACGAAGTGGGGGATGAGGGCCTGGATCAACAGCAGCGGCGAGAAGGTATTGACTTCGAAGAGGTGCCGGATGCGCGTTTCTTCCGCCTCTTCCATCAGGGCAAAGTAGCCAAGGCCGGCATTGTTGAACACCATGTCGATTCGTCCGGCTGCCTTCAGGGCTTGTTCGGCAAGCTTGACGGCCTCACCGGGACGCGCGAGATCGGCGCCGATAGTCAGGACGGTAGTCCGGTTCGCCAGCCGGGTGCGTACCTGTGCCAATCGCTCTTCGTCGCGGCCGCTGAGGATCAGCATGGCAGCCGCCGGGGCGAGTTGTTCGGCAAGCATTGAGCCGAGATCGCCGGTGGCGCCGGTGATCAGGATGTGCTTTCCGGCATAATAGGATGCATCCACGAAAACACCTCACCAGGTGGTATGTGACTGGATAACATTATGAGATCACTATACTTGGTTCGTATTCCTTCGGCAAGATCGGGCGCGTGTTTCTTGGGGCGCCGGTGGCCGGCGTTTCGGCAGCGGGTTGCCCGTGCCGTTCGTCGTGACTATAACCATACCAGATAAGCTTTCGAAAAAACCACCTGCCGTGACCTCGTCGACCGGCATCGGTTCCGTGTTGCGGCAAAAAAACAGCGGGAGGAATAACCATGGCACTGACACCTTCGACCATGCTCGAACTCGGCACCATCGCCCCCGACTTCTCACTGGCCGCACCGGACGGTCGACCGTTTGTGCTGACCGAGCAGCAGATCGGCCGGGGCCTGTTGGTCATGTTTATCTGTAACCATTGCCCGTATGTTATCCACATCCGGTCAAAACTGGTGGAAGTCGCGCGTCGTTTCCAGCAACAGGGAATCACCGTCGTTGCGGTGAACGCCAATGACTATGTGCAGTACCCCGACGACCGTCCGGACCGGATGATCGAGGATTCCCGGACCTTTGCGTATTCATTTCCGTACCTGGTCGACGAAGAGCAACACGTCGCCCGGGCCTATCGTGCCGCCTGCACCCCGGATTTCTTTTTATTTAATCATCAGAAGCGATTGGTGTATCGCGGTCAGTTCGACGGGGCCCGACCGGGCAACTCCATTCCGGTAACTGGGGTCGATCTGGTTTCCGCGGCAGACTCGATGCTGGCAGGGACGGAAATCGTCGGCGAACAGAAGCCGAGTATGGGCTGCAATATCAAATGGAAGCCGGGCAACGAACCGGACTATTTTAAGAAACCGGTGTCCTGAGAGGGGCCGACGGTGGGGAGGGAGCTGGTTAGCGGATGATCAGATTATGCAGTTCGTTGGTGTCGTCCGGTTGAATCGGGTACTCCTTTGCCAGCAGTGCACCAACGCGGTCGATGGCGGCGCAGATGGCTTTGCAACCTTGGTCGGAGCGGACCCCCTCGGTGATCAT
>CAZSOA010000163.1:0-7842 GCA_964608305.1 uncultured Desulfofustis sp.
GCACTCTGGTGCGGTCTTCGTAGTCGTCGTAATAGGTCGAAACAACCTGGTCGACGCAGTAATTATCGAGTTTGCCGTCGGGAATACAGGGCCCGGTCGGCGGAATACAGGTGTCGGTGGCCGGGTCATAGCCACGCGGGTAGGAACAGTCCTGCCGGGTTAGGCCGTAGCTGTCCAGCCAGAGCGCCTCCAGCGTGCCGATCCAGCTGACCTCCTTGCCGTCCTGCTTTTTCAGCGGCTCATAAAACGCCTGGAAGATCGCCCCTTCACCGCGCACATTGCTTGAAACCACCGCGGCAGCGGTACCTGATGAAGTGCGCTCCAGGATCGCGTTAAAGGTGGCACGCAGACTTTCTTCGAGCTGCTGCGGATGGGACGCGAAAAAGTAGTTGTCGGGAATACCGTCCGAGCCTTTTTCGCCGGTCTTGTTGATCTTGCTGTCCCATTCCTCCTGGAGATCGGGAATCTTATTGCCGTTCTTGTCCTCGAAACCACCCCATTTGGCGACGTACCACAGCGGGTCTTCCAAGGTGCCGGCGGTCGACTCACCCAGCGTGTAGGTCACCGTCGTACTCGTTCCGCCCTTGGACAATCCTTTGCAGTTCGTACATCCCGGCACACCGGTGGGATCGGTGTAATTGAAATTGTTGGTTCCGGAATGGAAATGGGCGCCGTCCTGGGTGGTGCCGCTGATCACGTACCCGTGGCCGATCGCATGGCCAAGGTTCTCAAGGGTGACGGCCGTGGTGATCTTGAACGCATCCGACGTAATCTCGTACTCGTATATGCCACCGGCATCGAGATCGTAGTCGTTACCCTGCAGACTGTCTTCCCAGATGGCCAGATACTTGCCGCGCCCGACGACCGTGCCGTCCGCTTCCGTCTCGACGCGATGCGGCTCGATTACCTTGAAGTCGGCCAGTGTACAGCCGTAATTATTCTTGTTGTTGTTGATGCAACTGGGGATAAGGGTGACGAGACGCGGCTCGCCGCTCATCTCCGAGCCGGGTACCGGGATTTCCATAATCGGGTTGCCGGTGGCCAGGCGGACCGCGTAATTATCCACCGTCTGGGTGCCCTGCAGCCCCCTGTTGCCGGTCAGGTTGTCGGGCCGGATGTCGTTGGTGTGGGCGTACCACGCCATCCCGGCAATCCGGTAACCGCCTTCCAGGCTCGGACCTTCCGGACACAATCCCCGTGCCTCACCGAGATGGGGGACACTTTTTGGCGTACACAGTTTATTGCCCTCGGCGGTGGTCTCGCCGATGTACCATTTTTTGCCGGGATCACTGATGCCTTCCGCCACACCGATCTGCCTGGTCAGTTCGATTGAGGAAAACGGGGCATTCAGATCCTTTTCAATCCCCTGGCTGGCCGTATCCAGCTCGTCTTTATTTTTTTGAAAAGCCGTATCCGCGGAAATGACCGATGAGTTGAAATGAATGATACTGAGCCGGGCGCAATAGTTATCCTCGGTTAACGGATCCTCCCAGACGCCGTTTAAATAGTTGAGCCCGTCGAAAACACTGTTGGATCGAGTATCCAGCGCCTGATAATCCTGCGGCGCGTTCAGGCCGACCCAGTGGCGCAGAGCAGTCAGATAGATTTCGGCAAACGGGTTCCCCCAGTTCTGGCATTGACTGGTGGAACTGTCGCCGAAGAAATTGATGCCAAGGCCGCAGCTGTCTCCCTGGTTGCTGTTATAGTTCCAGTTGCCGGAACCGTATTGGTACCCTTTGATTCGGTAGATACTCCAGGTGTTGATAACCCCACCGGCATTCTGCTTTGAAGCCCGCCCACCGACAAACTCGAACACCGATTTGAAGGTGCCGTCCCCCACGGCGGTAACACCATCGACCACCAGATCATCGATCGTGCCGTCGCCGTTGCAATCGCGACCGAGGTTGATCTCCCGGCAC
This sequence comes from uncultured Desulfofustis sp., assembly GCA_964608305.1. Taxonomy (GTDB): domain Bacteria; phylum Desulfobacterota; class Desulfobulbia; order Desulfobulbales; family Desulfocapsaceae; genus Desulfofustis. The sequence continues at coordinate 1,920 of CAZSOA010000163.1, forward strand.
ATATTGTTGGCGCCGTTGTTTTTCATGAACAGGGGCATGACCATGTCACCGCCCCGAGTCGATTTGCCGTACGTGCCGGCGATCATGCCGAACAGCAACTGGTCCCGATCACCATATTCCTGCAGCAGTCCGATCGGCTTGAGGTTGCCGTGCGGGTATTTCTTGCAGGTCTCCGTACCGTCGTTGCCGTCGTAGCGGCCATCGCCGTTGAGATCGACACAGGCGCTCACCCGGGCGACATAATCCTTCTCGCCAAGCCCGACGCTCTTGTACGGATTATCCTGTGCCGCGACGATGCCGGAATATTCCGGCGCATTGTAGTTTTTCCCGTTATTTCCCGACCCCTCGTCTTTCCAGAGGCACTGGTGGACTTCTCCTGCGGCCCAGAAGGCATAGTTGCCTTCCGCCACCCGGATCAACGGCGGGTCGGTGATGAACTCCGAATAGTTGGAAGAAGTGCTGTAGGTGACGTTGCACAGGGTGATACCGGTCCTGGTATGATTGGCGATATCCCAATCAGAATACGTCTGATCGTTGCGGGCGTAAAAAACCTCTACGACCATATATCCTTCAGCCAGGTTGATCTCGTGAACGATTCCCTCCATGTATCGTTCCAGCGGCAAGCTGCTGCTCCTGATTCGCAGTAAACGGCCGACAGAAACGGAGGAAGGCGGAGCAGCGGAGATAGCAAGCGTCTTTTTCCCGGTACCGATAGTCAGCGGCGTGTCGTTGGTGCCAAGAAAGGTCACCCCCCCTGAAGATCGGAGGAAAATCTCCCAATCGTTGCGCTCGGTCTGTTCACTCGCCGCGACGGCTCTGACGGTTATCGTTGTATTGGTGTTATCGTAGCTGGTAGCGGTCACCCAGCCCTTGATATAAATGTTCTCCGGATCGGTTTGGCTCTGCGCTACAACATAGTCCCCAATGATATACCGGCTCCGTTGATCCGCCGGAACCGTAAAGCTTTTGGAAATCGTTCCGAGGTTATAAGAGACATTATTGGCGTCATACAAGGTTGCCGAAGCGCTTGCCTCCGCCTTGTGTGGGGTTGAACTGAAAGACGTCAACGGCGCCAGAGTATGGTTGGTGATTTTCCAATCGGCAAAGGTTCCACTGCCGGCGACCGTGGTGATATCAACGGTCAACTGGCCGGTGGTGACATCGATACCGGTCACCCATCCCTGCATGGCGTTTTCCGTATCCCCGTCCGGGGTGATCTCGATAAAATCTCCCACCCGGTTCCAATCTGCCGGAGACATGACGGCAAAGGTTTTGGTGCCCGGAGAAATGTCGTGGGACGTGATGCTGCTCCGTGTCTCTGTTGCATGATTCGCGGCAAACGGCGTCAACCTGCCAAGGTCGCCCCGATCGTAATGTTTCGCAAAAGCATGGATATCAGGTGGGATAAAGGCCCGCTCAAGCACTGTTTCATCCTTCGTATCCACCCGCCGGTGGCCGCCGAACAGGATTTTCCGGATGGCATCGATGCGGGTCATCGATGCCCAGTTCAGGAAATTGCCGCTCCACTCACCACTGTTGGTGCCGGCGTTACAATACTTGTCCGGTGATACGGAAACCGGCTCGAAACGCTTGTTGGCCGTCGAGTAGGAATAACATTTCTGGCTGTCGAAATAGCCGTAATAGTTAATAGAATGCTTGTACGTGGTTTCCGGAATACCGTCGTCGTCCAGATCGGAGTAGTCGTTGTACGCCTTGAAGTAGAGCTGATGGTCGTTGGAAGCGTTGATCTGCACCTGCGGCGTCGTCGTGTCTTCGATAATACTGACGGGAAACGACTCGAACTGCTGCATCGTGTATACCGGATTGGCACGCACCCCGGATACAAAAAAACCGGCCAGACAAACACCGAATAAAAGGGCCGTGCCCCATCGCCGCACCAGGTTGCCGGTACCAAGCAGTGCTTTCATAGCCCCTCCCGCATAACCAAAGGAGTCGCTCCGTGCGACCATTGCCATCTTAATTCGTATAGACATCGCTACAATCACTGGAACTTGCATTGTTGATGATATGAGAACTGAGCCGCCAGCCGACCCGGACACAGGACTCGCTGTTGCGCTGGCCGACGTGTTGCGACATGATGTCGAACTCATAGTGGGTACCGCCACCCGCCGATCCGGCCCCCAGCCCTTCATAGCCGGAGACCATCTGCAGACCGCTGCCCGGTGTGTAGACCACCTCGCCCTGGAACAGCAGATTGGTGTGCGGCAGGTCGTTGTTGCTCCCCCCTTCCGGGTAGTAGACGGCTGCGCGGTTGCTGTCCGAGATGATGGTTGAGGCAAGCGTCTTCGGCGCGGCGAGGTCGAGTTCGCTGACCAGCAGGTTGCCGACCCGCCGGCCACCGGCTTCATTTGCCGTAAAACCATCGCCGTTCGTCTGCAGGCACACGGCGTTGTCATAGGCCAGTTTGATGCCGATCTCGACACCGCCGTCGGCCTGATAAAAGGCCCGCTTATGGATGGCATCGTTGGCCGCCATTCTTGACTCGAAAATTGACGTGTCGGTGGCCGAGACGCCGAGCAGTATCACGACAACCAAAAGCAACAAGGTGAAGACGAGGATGTACCCCTCTTCGTTTTTACCGACTGAACGTTTCATCGCCGATCCATCTAGAGATTTTCATCCGATCTGTAGTATTCGTGGGTATACAATTCGCCGGCATTCAGCCCGGCCCTTTTCTCCACGGTCATCCTGACTCGTTTCACCCGCTCGAGCGGATTGTCCTCATCGACAACCCAGGTTACCGCATACAACGCCCCCGGATCCGTCCCGGCCGTCTGCCCGTCCGGTTTGATGAAGACCTCGGCGCTTGCGTAATCCTCATACGGTCTGGTCATCAATTCTTCGACATGAAACGCCGCCCAGGTTGACGACGTTGACACGCTGTTCGCCATCCCCGCCGTTGCCGCCGACCGATATTGCATGGTGTAGGCGGCGAGAATGCCGATGGTGAAAATGGAAAGGGCAACCAATACTTCAATCAGCGTAAACCCGGCATCAGTTCCGGCTTCCCGCTTCTTTTTCCTGAAGAAACCCACATCCCACCTCACTAAATGGAAAGATTCCGGCACTGCACGATCAGCGACATCATCCGCCAATGGTGGTGTCCCGGGTTGGCGGGCGTCCACAATGGCGGCGTGCCCGACTCCATCGGCGGCCGAAACGTACTCGTATCAACAGTGCGCGACGTCTCCCGGGCCGATCTGCCGAGAATCATGATCTTGACTGCGCGAATATCATTCGGGTCGCCAGGCGTCTGGGTCCACGTCTCATTGTCCATATAATATTCAAATGCCAACTGGACGATATTGGTCGCCACCGGCTGCAGGCCGCCGGTACCGCCGGTCTCCCTGCCGAGGGCGCCATCGGCACTGAGCGCGTAACGGATATCCTCCTCGGGATCATCGGTATCGCCGTCACTGGTCCCACCGGCCCCATCGCCGATATCCCGGGTAAACCGGAGCTCGCTCCCCGTTGCGGTGATAATCCCGGCATTGGCGCTGCCGGTGGGGTCATATCCGGCCAGGCGGACTTCCTTGGCGAGAAACTGCAGGGCGCTTCGCATATTCTGCTGCAGGGAGATGATCTCCTGCTGCGAATTATAGCTCCTGCTCTGGCCGGTAAAGGCAAGCGCCACAACGGCAACGAGAATGCTGGTGATCGCAAGCGCCACCAGCATTTCAATAAGCGTAAACCCATCCCGGCCGAGCAAGGCCCGTTTCCTGCCCGTCAGGCCCGACCCCGCCTGATGACGCTGTGTATCATCGCCGAAGCTGATTATTGCCATGTCGCACCTCCATCGGTGGAAACAAGCAGCGCGGTATGCCCGGCGATGGTCAGCGAGATTCGATACTCGGCCGGTACCGCACCGCTCGCCGACCGGATATCCATCATGCCGGTGCCGCTCGGCAGCCCTGCGGGGGTGAAACAGGTTTGATTGCCGGGAAAGGTGACCGAGGCCCCGGGAATAAAGACATTGGGGGGTACCGAAAATGATGCGATGATCGGCTCGTCCCCATTGTGGGTCGAATCATTGGTCGTACCGCCGCCAGAGCCGTCATCACTGAAACTCATCACCGTCCCGGCGGCCGGATCGATTTCAATACAGGCATTGTAGTCTCGTTTGACGGCATGGACCTGGGCGTTCCTGAAGATCGACAGCACCTCGCTGGCGGCCGCCCGCAACCGAGAGTTCTCCCGATATCGCAGCGCATTCGGTGTCGCAATTGCCGCGACGACAGCAAAGATGGCAACCACTACCAGCACCTCGACCAGGCTGAACCCTTCCTGCCTCGAACACTGAATTGAAATCTTGTTTTGCTGCGTCATGTTTCTCCCGACATGGTGGTCATGCCAGACCATTCAACGATCAATAAGCAAAACCGATCTTTTGCTTCTCGGCTTTTTGAAGACCCCATGATCGCAGGTCTTATAGGACGGAACTCTTTCGAAAAATTCGGCGGGAGGTTATCCAGGATGAGGTGTTACTACGCGAGAAAACGAATTATTTGAATGGCATCTACGCTGCACGTAGCCGATTTTCACTGGAGCGCCCCCGCAGCCCGATTTCCATCGCGTAATTTATGCTACAACTGTTTTGCCATGGAAGTCAAGCTAATTACCATATCGTAATATGCGTTTTTTTCGGCACTACCATTGAAAATAGCGATATATCACCTTTCGACAATGCATTACATTGTGTCAGTCAGGAGCCTTCGGCACCGCGTGACCATTTTTTACAAAGCGTGGGTAATGGGGTTTTGTGAAGGAGAAAGGACAAGGTACTAAACAACGCGGTCAAACAACAGGATACCACGCAGAAACATTCATGGCATCCTTTCGGTACCGATAGTGTTTCTGCACAACAAGGGGGAAACGGGGGACTGACGACGATGCAACACACCGACTCAATGGGACCCTCTGGACCGTTGCCAAGCCTGGTTGATTTCGACCGCCTCCCTTAAAACTATAACGCTTGGCCGGAAAATTTGATCCCCCCAGACACCGAGACGGGCTTGGCAGGAAAATTATCAATAGGAGGCGAGTTATCTATCTACGTAATCAGTTAGTCCAGACACCACCTTCAAGCCGAATGCCCCCATCCAAGGACGGTTCGTTTCTAAATCCGTCGTCTTCACTCACGGCGGGAATCTCATTGCTCGGTTCAGCGGCACCTTCAATAACTGACTCCTTCGTATCAAAATCAGTAACCGTTGCCTGCCACATCGCTAAGACATGTTGACCGTCAAGTAAATATTCCACCAGCGCACCTTCCTCGAAATCCGTAGGAGAGGCAACCCTTCGGTTACTGGTGAAATATTGTGTTGACGGGCCGATGAAAAGCAGCCGATCCTCAATGACGATTTGCCCTTCGGCCAGATCTATACGCTCAAGCTTGGCTACTCCATCGGGAGAAGAGTCTGCAGTAACCTCCGGCAGTCTCGATGTGACAGCATTTCCATGAGCAGCTACCAGGATCACGAAAGCCAACAATATCATAGAAAAAATTTTCATCTGAAGTCGGGTCATAACAATCTCCGGCAGATCACTTTATTTTCGGTTAATCAATTTCACGCCAGTTCACGACACCGATGCGCTCACCTCGGGTGATTGTCGTTTTCAAAGATGCATCAGAAATACTGGAAATATCGACTGACATACCAGTACCGGCAATCGGTACCGTCGCTGGCGAGTAGGCCTGGCCCTGTACGTAAATGCCACTGACCGCAACCAATTGCTGATTAGCGCCTTCTCCTCTACTTATTAAATCAAGATGATTGATTATACCATCACCATTGATATCAAAATACGGTTCATCAGTTCTTGCACCGGAGCAGGCATTTGTGCCGTGAATAATCGACAGTGTACCTCCTGAGCAGGGCGAATATGACGGTTGCATAGTGAC
>CAZSOA010000164.1:0-7812 GCA_964608305.1 uncultured Desulfofustis sp.
GAACTGATTGAGGCCGCGATGAGCGGCCGTTATCCGGCCCGACAGCGGCGGACCCATCTCGTCTCGGCGGTAGTGCTTGCCACCGCGGTGGAGCGGGCCGGTCGCACCGGAGAGGAGGCGCTATGATGCAGGACGGAGCAACCACCATACCCTCGACGGTCACCGGCGCGGTGCTGGTGATCGGCGGCGGCATCGGCGGCATGCAGACCGCCCTTGATCTGGCCGAGGCCGGTTTTCGGGTCTATCTGGTGGAGCGTGCGCCGGCCATCGGCGGCAAAATGGCGCAACTCGACAAGACGTTTCCGACCAATGACTGTTCGATGTGCATTGTCTCTCCGAAACTGGTTGAAGTCGGCAGGCATCGCAATATCGAGCTGTTGACCCATAGCGAAGTGCTCGACCTCGGCGGTGTGGCCGGTAATTTCTCGGCGACCATCCGCGAGCATGCCCGTTTCGTCGATGTTGCAACCTGTACGGGCTGTGGGCTGTGTGAGTTGGTCTGCCCGGTGACAAGCCGGTCCTGGTTTGCCGAACCGGCCGCCGACGGCGAGAAGAAAAAGCGCCCCAAGGCACAACAGAAGGCGGTGCTGACCGGTGTAGCCACTGCGCCGACGGCTGATCTCGCACCCTGGACGTTTCGTGTCGATCAGGAAAAATGCTCGATGTGCGGCCTCTGCCATCGTGCCTGTCTGCACAATGCGATCCGCTGGCAGAAAAAGGAGCGGGCCGTCATTGATCCAGAGCGCTGCATCGGTTGCGGGGCCTGCTATGCCGTATGTCCGGATCAGTTTCAGGCGATCAGTATCGGTGACGCCCCCGATCTTGAGAAAAGTATCGGCGCTGCGCTTTTCGCCCGCTCCCGGGAGATCGCCGCACGCCGCGGCGACGAACCGGCCTCCGGCTGCATCCGGTGCGGCCTTTGTGTGCTGATGTGCCGCAAGGTTATGGAGATCGGTGCATTGACCATGGTGGCCGACGGCATTGAAGTGGGCAGGGATATCTGTCAGGTCTGCGGTGCCTGTGCGTCGATCTGTCCGGTCGATTTTCTCGATGTCGTCCGGTTGACCGACAAAGAGGTGCGGCCGTTGCGTGACGAATTCAACGAGGGGCTCAATCTGCGCAAGCCGATCAATATCATGTATCCGCAGGCCGTACCGCGGGTACCGGTTATCGATGCGGCGAGTTGTGTCCGGTTGAACACCGGCGCCTGCGGCACCTGTCAAACCGTTTGCGGGGTCGGTGCAATCGATTACCGACAGGTTGAGCGGCAGCGTGAGATCGCGGTTGGTTCGGTGGTTTTTTCGCCGGGCATCGAGGTGTTTGACGCCGGTATTCGGGCAGAGTTCGGCTACGGTGTCTATAAAAACGTCATAACGAGCATCGAGTTTGAACGACTCCTGTCTGCCTCCGGGCCGACTTCCGGGACCGTTACCCGGCCCGGAGACGGCCGACATCCCCGCACGATCGCCTGGATTCAGTGTGTCGGCTCACGGGATCACAGCTGTAATCGCGATTATTGCTCGTCGGTGTGCTGTATGTATGCCGCCAAACAGGCATTCATCGCCCGCGAGCATGACAGCGCCATCGAGCCGACCATTTTCTTTATCGATCAACGCTCGTTCGGCAAGAACTTCGACCGCTATATCACCCGGGCCCAGGAACACCGGGTGCGGATGATCAGAGCCATGGTCAGCCGCGCCTTTGAAGACCCGATCAGCGGTGACCTGGAACTTCGTTACTGCGACGAACAGGGGGAACGGGTCAGCGAAGTTTTTGACCTGGTCGTGCTCTCGGTGGGTATCCAGGTCTCTGATGACAACCGCCGGCTTGCCGCTCGCCTTGGCATCGACCTTGATGAGTTCGGTTTTGCACGTACCGACGGGTTTTCACCGCTGGCCGCTTCCCGGCCGGGCGTGTTTGTCTGCGGCGCCGCCAACGGTCCCAAGGATATCCCGGAGACGGTCAGTGAAGCATCGGGAGCCGCCCAGGCGGCTGCGGTCGGCATTGCCGCCGCACGCAACACGCTGCTCCAGGAACAGGTGCTGCCGCCCGAGAGGATCGCCGAGCCCGATGAGGAGTTGCGTATCGGCGTTTTTGTCTGTCATTGCGGCAGCAATATCGCCTCGGTGGTCGATGTGGAGGCGGTGACTGCGTACGCGAGGACCCTGCCCCATGTCGTCTTTGCCGATCACCCGCTGTATACCTGCTCCCAGGATTCGGTGGAACGGATCAAGGAGCTGATCGGCGAGCACCGACTCAACCGAGTGGTCGTTTCCGCCTGTTCGCCACGCACCCATGAGCCGCTGTTTATGTCCACGCTGCGCCAGGCGGGGATCAATAAATATTTTTTCGATATGGCCAATATCCATGACCAGGGCAGTTGGGTCCACCCACTGGAACCCCGGAAGGCCACCGAAAAAGCCAAGCGGTTGCTGCGCATGGCCGTGGCCAATGTCTCCGAGGCCGAACCGCTCAATGAATTGGAGTTTGATGTGGAACCGACCGTGCTGATCATCGGTGGCGGCGTGGCCGGCATGACCGCCGCCGTCGAGGCTGCCGGACAGGGATTTGGTGTTTATCTGGTTGAACAGCACGAAGAACTGGGCGGCCAGGCACGCCTGCTGCAGCGCAGCCTGGATGGCCGACCGTTGGCGCCGTTTCTCGAGTCGCTGCGACAGCGGGTCCTCGCCGATGGCCGCATCAAAGTCTTCGTCAAAGCGGCGGTGGTCGAGCAGAGCGGCTTCGTCGGTTCCTTTGTCTCTGAGATCATGACCGTCACCGGCGGCACGAGGACTGTCCGGCATGGCGCGACCCTGGTTGCCACCGGCGCCCGTGAGCACCGGCCGGATCTTTACGGGTTGGGCAGCCATCCGGCGGTGGTGACCCAGACCGATTTTGAGTCGCTGCTGGCCCGGGAGCCGGAACGGGCGGCAGACTGGTCAAGCATTGTCATGGTGCAATGCGTCGGTTCGCGCTGTGCTGCGCATCTTGCCTATTGTTCCCGGGTCTGCTGCAACCAGGCGGTCAAGAACAGCCGATTGCTCAAGACGATCAATCCAGGTGCGCGCATCGATGTGCTCTATCGCGATATGCGGTGCTACGGCCTGCACGAGATCGACTACCGCAAGGCCCGATTGGAAGGCGTCAATTTCATCAGATTTGATCCCGAGCATCAGCCGCCGGCAATCGCCGTGGATGGTGATGGGGTGTCGGTGGCCGTGTATGACTCATCCATTCGCCGCACTGTCGATCTGCAGCCGGACCTGCTCGTGCTGTCCACTGGTCTGGTGGCCAACGACAATGAAGAGGTGGCGGCGATGCTGCGGATTCCGCGCAATGAGGACAACTTCTTTATCGAAGCTCACGCCAAGTTGCGGCCGGTCGATCTCGCCTGTGAGGGGGTGTTTCTCGCCGGTACCGCCCATGGCCCGAAAACCATCAGCGAAACGATCGTCCAGGCCCAGGCTGCGGTGGCCCGTGCCGCGACCATCCTGGCCAAGCCGAAACTGACCCTGTCGGGAATTTTCTCCGTAGTCGACCCGAAGCACTGCGCCGTCTGCCTGACCTGTGTGCGCGCCTGCCCGTATGGGGTGCCGGTGATTACCGAGGAGCATACCGCCTCGATCAATCCGGCTCTCTGCCAGGGTTGCGGCATCTGCGTCGCCGAGTGTCCGGCCAAGGCGATTTCCCTCGGCCGCTTCCTGGATCGCAATATTGCCGCAAAACTCGACGCCTACCGGTCACCATCCTTCCTCCATGAGGAGTCGCCCGTATGACCACTACCTTCACCCCCGATGTGATTGTCTTCGCCTGTCGGCACTGAGCGTACACCGCCGCCGACCTGGCAGGGTCGGAACGACGGTCGTACCCGGTCTCGGTCAGCATCGTCATGCTGCCGTGCACCGGAAGAATCGACGAGGCATTGCTGCTCAAGGCCTTTGAAGACGGGGCCGACGGGGTGATGGTGATCGGCTGCCTGGAAGGGGATTGCCATTATGTCAACGGCAATATCCGGGCGCGGGCGCGGGTCGGCCGGGTTGCTGAAATCCTTGATAGGATCGGTTTCGGCCCGGACCGGATCGGCATGTTTAACCTCAGTGCCGGTGAAGGTGCGGCCTTCGCCCGGTTTACCGATGAATTCGTGGATCGGGTCGCGTCAATCGGCCCGAGTCCGATCAATCGTGCCCGCAGTCTCGAGGCCGGGCAAGTCGCTCAGGAGGTATCCGTGACATGATTACCGGGACGCCAAAGCCCATCGAGGAAGTTCTTGCCATGATCGAGCCGTACGAGAAGATCATCGTCGCCGGCTGCTACGGCTGCGTGACGGTCTGCCGGGTCGGCGGTGAAAAGGAGGTCCAGATCCTGGCGTCGACGCTCCGACTGGCGCGTGAGGCGGCCGGGCGGAAGGTCGAAATTCGTGAGGTCTGCCTGGAGCGGCAGTGCGATCCGGAATATCTCGAAGCGATGCGTCCCTATGTCGAGGACTATCAGGCGGTGCTGTCCATTGCCTGCGGCGCCGGCATCCAGTTCTGCGCCGAGAAATTTACCCGCACGCCTCTGCTGCCCGGCATCAACACCGGTTTTCTCGGGGTGACCGAGCGACAGGGCGAGTGGTCGGAACGGTGCCAGGGCTGCGGCGACTGTGTGTTGCACCTGACCGGCGGCATCTGTCCGGTCACCCGTTGTGCCAAGTCACTCTTTCATGGTCCCTGCGGCGGTTCGGTACAGGGCGTCTGTGAGGTATCGAAGGAGGTTCCCTGCGGCTGGCAGCTGATTATCGATCGCCTGATCGCCCTCGACCAGCTTGATAATTACGGCAAGCTGAAACCATACAAAGGCTGGAACAGCGCCCGGGACGGCGGCCCGCGGCGGATCGTCAGGGAGGATATGGTATGATGAAATCGGGAAGCAACCTGGAGCGGGTGTTGGCCTCCGGAGCCTTTGCCGTTACTGGCGAATGCGGTCCGCCGCGCGGCGCGGATCCGGAGAAGGTGCTCAAGAAGGCCGCGTACGTCAAGGATATTGTCGACGCCTGCAATGTCACCGACAATCAGACCTCGGTGGTGCGCATGAGTTCGCTGGCCGGCTGCCTGCTCGTCAAGCAGAGCGGGACCGAGCCGCTGCTGCAGATGGTGGTCCGTGATCGCAATCGTATCGCCCTGCAGTCCGATCTGCTCGGCGCCTCGGCGCTCGGGGTACGCAACCTGTTGTGCCTGTCGGGTGATCATCAGAAGTTCGGGGATGATCCGCAGGCGAAAAATGTCTTTGATATTGACTCGGTCCAGTTGCTCCATCTGGTCAAGACGATGCGCGACGAGGGGGTGTTCCCGTCCGGTGAAAAACTTGACGGTGCGCCGAAATTTTATATCGGCTGTGCCGTCAACCCGTTTGCCGATCCGTTTGCCATCCGGGTGCCCCGCCTGAAACTGAAGATCACCGCCGGTGCCGATTTCGTCCAGACCCAGTGCATCTATAACATGGAAACCTTCACCCGTTACATGGATGAGGTGAAGCGGCAGGGACTCCACGAAAAGGTCAAGATCCTTGCCGGCGTGACGCCGCTCAAGTCGGTCGGCATGGCGAAGTTTATGAACAAGATGGTGGCCGGCATCGATATTCCCGAACCGGTGATCAAACGCCTGGCCGATGAACCGAAAGATAAGCAGGCCGCGAAAGGAATCGAGATGTGCATCGAGCAGATTCAGGCGCTGCGGGAAATGGAAGGGATTGCCGGGGTACACGTGATGGCTATTGAGTGGGAGGAAAAGCTCGAGGAGATTGTCGGCGGGGCCGGTTTGCTCCCCCGGCCGGTAATCGCCGCAGCATCATGATGAAAACTGATGGAAAGATCCTGAAAGGAGGAGACAGATGACGGAGAAGAAACAGATTCTGCTGGTTGACGATGATCCCGACTTCGTTGAAGCGGTCAAGGTTATCCTGGAGAACGGCGGCTACGATGTCCGGATTGCCTACGACGGCAAGGAAGGAGTCGAAGCGGTGGCCGAGCGGCAGCCGGATCTGATCGTCCTCGATGTAATGATGCCGGTCATGAACGGGCATGAGGCGTGTGCAAAGCTGAAGAAGGATGAGCAGACCAAGCACATTCCGATCATTCTGCTCACCGCGGTTGCCGATCGGGTGGCGACCAGCACCTACACCCATCGTGACATGCTTGAAAGCGAGGCCGAGGATTATATGCCGAAACCGGTCGAGCCGGGCGAATTGCTCGAGCGGGTGAAAAGCTGGTTAAGCTGATCGCCGGCAGCCGACGCGGTTGAAGCGGACAGAAACGGCAGGCGCAGAAGAGGTGACGCTCATGGAGACCGTGCGCATTTTGATCATCGATGATGAAAAGGTGATCCGAGACGGGGTCGAACGGTCGCTTGCCGGGCGTAACTATCTGGTCGATAAAGCCGAGAGCGGCGAGCGCGGTATCGAATTGCTCGAGCACAACGGCTACGACGTGGTGCTGCTTGATCTGATGATGCCCGGCATCGATGGCTTTGCCGTACTCGACTGGATCAAGGGCAATCGATCGGCTGTGCCGGTGATCGTCATTACCGGATTTGCCACCGTTTCCAAGGCGGTCACGGCAATGAAGCAGGGCGCCTTCGATTTTGTCGGCAAGCCGTTTACGCCTGATTACATCCGCATCGTCGTCGAGCGGGCGCTTGATAAACGCCGCCTGGAGATCGAAACGGAACGGCTGCGCGAAGAACGAACTCTCAGCCTGGAGACCATCCAGAAGGAAAAAAGCCTGCTCAAAACGGTTTTTGGCTGCATGGTCGAAGCGGTTTTGATCACCGATCCGGCCGGGGTGGTCGTCCACCATAATCCGGCGGCCATCAAGATGCTTGAAATCCAGACCGACCCGGTGATTGGCAAGCCGCTGGCGGCCTCGATCAGCGATACCGGTGTCATGCAGATGGTGCAGGAAGCGATGGATCACGGCCGGGTGGTCAGCCGTGAATTCGCCGCCGGCAGCATCTCCCGCCGGTGCCTGCGGGCGCATTGCGCTCCGGTATCCACCGCGTCCCGTACGATCATCGGCTCGGTGATCACCTTCGAAGATATTTCAACCTTGAAGCAGATCGACCGGATGAAATCGGATTTCGTCGCCATGGTCGCCCATGAGCTCAAATCGCCGCTTGCCTCCATAGAGCAGATGATCTACGCGCTGCAAACCGGGTGTCGCTATGAGGCCGAGTCGTCCTGCCACGAACTGCACACCCGAATGACCGTTCGCACCAGGGATTTGCTGCGGCTGATCGAGAATTTGCTCAACCTCTCCAAGCTGGAAAGCGGGACGGTGGTTTTTAACCTTGAAGCCACGTGCGGCCATGAACTGATAGCCGAGATTATCGAGGTCATGCGCCCCCAGGCGGAGGCCAAACAAATCGCAGTCAGTTTTTCACCGTGTGCCGATTCGTGGTATTTCAACGTCGATTATGATCATATCCGCACGGCGATCATGAATATCGTCTCCAATGCGATCAAATACACGGAGGAGGGCGGTACGCTGGGTATCACCACATCGCTTTCCGGCGGGTTTGCCAACCTGGAGTTCACTGATTCCGGGATCGGCATCGCTGCGGATGATCTGCAGCACATCTTTGATCGTTTCTACCGGGTCAAGGGCAAGGCTACCCGGCATATCACCGGTTCAGGCCTTGGCCTGTCGCTCGTCAAAGAGGTGGTCGAGGCCCACCAGGGGTATCTTGATGTCCGCTCGATCCCCGGTCAGGGCACCACATTCATCCTGAGCTTTCCGGTGGCGCAAAAGCCTACCGACGACGATTCCCGCAGCAGCGG
>CAZSOA010000165.1:0-7671 GCA_964608305.1 uncultured Desulfofustis sp.
GGGTCGCCGCCCTGCTCGCCGCCTACCTCTGGCTGCTGCTTAGCTTTCCTTCATAGAGGTATCGGGCGTGCCGTCATCCCTGATGACTGACTGACCTCCCGCCGATGATAGGATCGGGCGAAAGGGGCTCTCGTCTGTCATGACGACGCTTGCTTTGGCCGCGCAGTTTCGGTACAATACCTCGATTTGTTTTGTAACTGGCCGATCTCCGTATGAATTATTCTTCTGAGAAACACTGCTGCTATGGATCTCGACAAAGACGCCCACAAAAAACAGATCGAGCGGTTTATTACCAGGATGCCGAGTTTGTCGACCACTGTTGGGAAAGTCATGGAGATCTGTAGCCGGGTTGATGCGTCTCCCAATGAGCTCAACAAGGTCATCTCCCTGGACCCGGTATTGACCGGGCAGGTGCTGAAACTGATCAATTCTGCTTATTATTCACTCGTCAACAAGGTAACGTCGCTGACCCGGGCAATTACCATGCTCGGGTTGAACACCGTGAAAAATATGGCCTTGTCCACTGCTATTATCAAAACCGTGGCGGGGGTCAAGAAGTCGCGGGTATTGCCGGTTTCGAAATTTTGGGCCCATTCGATCAGCGTCGGCGTCAGTGCGAAACTGCTCGCCCAGGTCAAGGAAATTCCGGTATTGGAGCGGGAAGAATTTTTTATCGGTGGTCTGTTGCATGACCTTGGGAAAATTCCGTTTGGTGATGAATATGCCGAGGTCGTCCGGGTCGCCGGAATCGAGCAGGCACCGTTGGTTGAAATGGAGCGGCAGTTGCTCGGCATTGATCATCAACAGGTGGGGATGATGATCGCAGAGCGGTGGAAGCTCAATGAGTCCCTGACACAATGTATCGGCTATCATCACGAACCGCAGCGGGCCGCCGAAGGGATCAGGCGGCAGGCAGCCTTCGTTGCCCTCGGCAATATCTATTCCAATATTTATGATATCGGCTACGCCGGCGATATCTATCCAGCGGAAGAAGCGCTCACCGGATTACTGGCGATGACCGGTTTGGACTGGCAGGAATTTGTCATGATCAGATCGGATATTGAAACCGAAATTGAAAAGGCGCAGATCTTCCTGCAGATCTGACGGCTATTCCCTTTGGTGCTGTAAATGAAACTACGATTTTGGGGAGTTCGTGGCTCCATTCCCTGTCCCGGCCCGCAAACGGTTAAGTACGGTGGCAACAGCGCTTGTCTTGAACTGCGCTGCGAGGAGATTGGGAAGATTATCGTTATTGATGCCGGCACCGGCATCCGGGAACTCGGTAATCATCTCGTACGGCATGATCTGCAGCATGGCCCATTGGATATCGACCTCTTTTTGTCACATACTCATTGGGATCATATCATGGGGTTTCCTTATTTTACGCCGATCTATATTCCGGGTACGACACTGCGGGTCTACGGTCCCGTCAGTTTTGAAGATGACCCGCTTCAGGATGTGGTCGGTGGGCAGATGAAATACCGGTATTTCCCGGTCAATGTCGGTGAACTGGCGTCGACTATCGACTATATTCGGCTTCGCGAAGATCCGGGAATCGATCTTGGTGGCGGGCTGACTCTGGGGACCAAGATCCTCAACCATCCCATTCTCGCGCTTGGTTACCGGTTTGAGTATCAAGGGAAAGTGCTGTGCACCTGCTACGATACTGAACCCTTTCGCAATCTGTTTATAACCGACCGGAATCACCCCGATTATGATGAAGCCATGGCGTATGAAGGGGCGCTTGTCGCCGAAGAGCAGAATCATGTCATCGAACAATTTTTCGCCGGTGCTGATCTGTTGATCCATGATGCCCAGTACACCGAAAAGGAGTATGCCGGCAAGGTCGGTTGGGGGCATTCCACCTACGAGCAGGCGCTGACAGCTGCTGAACGGGCAGGCGTTCGGCGGCTTGCATTTTTTCATCATGATCCCGACCGGACCGATCGGCAGATCGATGAGCTTGCCGATCACTATTGTCAGCCCGGCCGGTATGGAGCGATGGAGGTATTCTTTGCCCGAGAAGGGATGACGATCGATCTGCTCGCCGACTGATCGAGGGTGATCAGTTTCAGCGCTGCCGCTCGGCGAGCCAATCGACAAGCAACGGATCAGGGTGGTGAAGCAGTGGTGGTGGCACCGGGAACGGTATTTGTTGCGAGGAACCAAACGGCGTCCGGTCGAGGTTGCGGTTATATGCTTCGACCAGGAGTCGTTCCAGATTAACCGTGTCTTCGATATTGTAGGCAAGCAGTGTTTCTAAAGCTGACTCGTTGCCGCTCCATTCATATTCCCGCCAGAGTGCGACGGCGCATGCTCCGTCCACACCGTCCAGGAGTCCCCGGCTGATGCCCAGCTGCCTCTCACACCCCTTCAGTCCGCCTCGACACCCCAGTCGCGCCAGCACGTAACGGAGATCGATCTGTGCCTGCGTCAGCTTGATGCGGAAAAATCGCTCGATCATCGGAATATCAAATGCCAGCCCGCTATAGGTGACCAGAACCTTATAGGTCTCGAGATCCTCGGGGAAGGCATCGAGGTTGCGACCGTTGACATAGGTTTTTACCGAGGTGCCGTCGTAGAGCGCGATGGTGGTAATATCCGCCGAATGGGAGATCCCCGAGGTCTCAATGTCAAGATAGGCCGTATCGTTCCGGAAATGAGGAAAGATCCGCCAGGCCTCAAAGCGTTTGAGACGATCGGTAAAGAAGCGCGGGTTGTCGGCAAGCGCGGCCAGTGAAGCCTCGATCGCATCGGTCACCGTCTGTCGGCCGATCCGTTTCATGGTGATCGGTGTCTCGAGCGCATCGTGCCAGGTGCATATTCCTTCACGCCACAGGCGCTGTTCCGTGGTGGGCCCGATTCCCTCGATATGACAGAATGTCTGCGGCAGCATGGCTCGGCCTTGACTTTAATCGTCGCCGCGGATTTTTCGCCGCAGGTCTTTTTTCATGCTTTTTTGTTGCTTCATCTCCAGTCGTTTCCGTTTGGCGGCCGGACCGGGAGTAGTGGCAATTCGCTTTT
Organism: uncultured Desulfofustis sp.; assembly: GCA_964608305.1. Taxonomy (GTDB): domain Bacteria; phylum Desulfobacterota; class Desulfobulbia; order Desulfobulbales; family Desulfocapsaceae; genus Desulfofustis. The sequence continues at coordinate 3,025 of CAZSOA010000165.1, forward strand.
TTTCCCGGCGAAGCGCAGCGGCAATCAAGAGGCGCAAGCGCTGCAGCGCGTCATCCCGGTTCTTTTCGGTACTGCGGAAAGCGGTGGCCTTGATGACGATTGTGCCGTCGGTGGTGATGCGTCGATCATTACTCGCACGTATACGTTTCTTGCACGCCTCGGGCAAAGATGAGCTGTTGATATCGAAGCGGAGGTGAATCCCGTTGGCGACTTTGTTGACATTCTGGCCACCGGGGCCGGATGAGTGGATCTGGGTCAGCTCAATCTCGTTGAGAGCGATCGCGATCTGGTTGTCGATCTGCAACATGGCGTATCAGGCAGCAGGTTGTGGTTCGTTGCCAATCGTATGTACTTTGAGCATATTGGTGGTGCCGCTCGTGTGCAGGGGAAATCCTGCGGTGATGACCACAAGATCGCCATCGGCAACAAGTTGTGCCTGCCGTGCCGATTGCACGACCATGGTAATCTGGTCGTCCATGGTGTCGGTACGAGCACAGGAAAGGGGAACGACCCCTCTCACCAATTGCATTTTTCGCAGACTGGCATGCTCCGGGCTGATCGCCAGAATGGGCGTCTGCGGGCGATAACGGGCTACACGCAATGCGGTGGAGCCGGAGGTGGTTGCGGTGATAATGGCTGAAGCAGCCAGATCTGCGGCGGTGGCACAGCACGCATAGGATATGGCATCGGCGATGATCGGCCGGCGATGGCGCAGGCCGTCGACAAGGATTGCTTCATAATCCAGGGCAGCTTCACTGATCCGGGCATTGCGTGCAAGAAAACGAACGGCTTCTTCCGGGTAGCGGCCGACTGCCGTTTCGCCGCTGAGCATGACCGCGTCGGTTCCGTCGAAGATGGCATTGGTAACGTCGCTGGCCTCGGCCCTGGTCGGTGTCGGACTGGTTATCATTGATTCAAGCATTTGGGTGGCGGTGATGACCGGTTTGCCCGCCTTGTTTGCCTCTCTGATGATGGTCTTCTGCAACACCGGGACCTCTTCTGCCGGCAACTCAACCCCGAGGTCGCCTCGGGCGACCATCAGTCCGTCCGCTTCCCGGACAATCTCCTGCAGATTCTCAACTCCCTGGCGGCTTTCAATTTTGGCGATTATCGTCTGGTGACCGCCGGCTTCGTGAACCAACGACCGCACGGCGTGAATATCCGCCGCTTTCCTGACAAATGATACGGCGATGAAATCGATATCCTGTGCGACGCCGAAGAGTATATCGCGGCGGTCCTCGTCGGTTATCGACGGCAGATTGACGGTCATGCCGGGCAGGCTGACTCGTTTGTTTGACGAGAGCATCCCTCCGGTTATGACGCGCGTGACGATTTTGCATGGTTCAATGTGTTCGACCCGCACCTGCAGTTTCCCGTCATCAAGCAGAATTGTCGCGCCCACTCGTACATCATGGTGCAGATTATCGTAGAGAACCGGAATAGCCCCCTCCATCTCCTCGCCACAACAAAATACAACAGGTTCACCTTCCTGCAGCTGGACAGGGGCGGCAAGTGTTCCCACCCTGATTTCCGGGCCGCGGGTATCGAGGAGAATTGCTGTAAACGTATTAGCACGGGTCCGGGCCCGCTTCACGGTATCGATGAAATGGAGATGACTTTCACGAGTGCCGTGCGACAGATTGATGCGTGCGACATCCATGCCCGCGTCGATGAGCTTGACGATGTTCTGTTCGGTATAGCTGCTCGGGCCAAGCGTGGCGATGATCTTGGTTTTCCTGGTAAGTCGGTGCATGGCGGTAACGATAAAAGACAGCATGATAAAACATTATCGGGATGATTCTGGGAGCAGGTTACCAGAGCGGCAACCGGCTGCAACAAGAAAATGGCCGATGGCCGGTAATGGAAAGGTTTGACTTTCCAGAGTGTCGATCAATATACTGAGAAGAGAAGTCCGGTTTTGCATTCGTTTGTCCCGGTTATGCGATTCAGGATGCGAAACACGGTTTGGCCCCGCAGATAATGGACGGGACGAGAAAAGGATGGCTTTTGCCTGACGTGGACGGCTAGGAAACATTTTCATGACAGAACCAAAAGCCCCGCGGATCGCTGTGGTCGATGACGAGGTAGTTTTCAGAAAGACCATGAGGGCCTACATGGAAAAAAGCGGGTATGAGGTCATCGAGGCGGATAACGGTGACGACGATTTGCGCATATGTCAGGAGGAGTCGGTTGATCTGTTGTTGGTTGACCTGAATATGCCCATTATGAGCGGACTCGACGTGCTGCGGGCGATTGGCGCGTATCGGCAGGAGTTGCCGGTGATCGTGATCTCTGCTTCCGGAGAAATAAAGGATGTCGCCGAAGCGCTCCGACTCGGGGCCTGGGATTACCTGAGCAAACCGATCGACGATGTTACCATCCTTTTCCACGCTCTCTCAACCGTTCTTGAACGGGCCCGCCTGCTTCGGGAAAATCGTGCCTATCAAAAGCAGCTCGAAGAGCAGGTTGAGCGCAAAACCACCAAATTGAGTCTGGTCAACGCCCGACTGCAGGAGGTGGTGGAAAGCACGAAGCGGTTGCTCGGTTGCGGTGAGTTGAAAGAAAGCGGCAAAGTCATTCTCGAGGAGTTTGGCCGCCATATGAATGCCCGGGGCGGCAGCATCTACCGCATCGGCAGTGGCGGGTTGGAGCACCTGCACAGCCTTGACCCCGGTCATGCCAAACCGTTTTTACCCTTCCCGCTTGAAGAAAACAGCCTGTTTGCCCGTGCCCTGGCGACGACCGAGCCATTTTTCGTTGCCGATCTCGCAAGTAGTGATGCCTGTCAGAAAAGTGGCTGGCCGCACTATGGCGACGATTCTATTCTGTTCTTTCCGATCGTTGATGGCGCCGGTAAAACCATTGCCATTATCTCTTTGCATAGTAAAAACGAACCGCCGTTTGTTATCCAGGATCGAGAGATCGGGTCAATTCTCGCCTCTTATGCCAGCGAGGTTCTCCAGACCGCGCAGATGCATGCCGAGTTGAAGAGAAATGAAGATATCATGATGCAGACCCAGAAGATGGAGGCAATTGGTACGCTGGCAGGAGGGATCGCTCATGATTTCAATAATATTTTGTCGGCAATCATCGGCTATACCGATTTGAGTCTGTATACCGGAGTTTTGCCCCCCGTCATCAGAAGCAATCTCGAACAGATTAAAAAGGCCAGCAACCGCGCCAAAGATCTCGTGCGACAAATTCTTTCGTTCAGCAGGACTGAAGAGTTCAGGGAGGAAGCAGTCGACATTGCGCCGATCATCAAGGAGGCGCTCAAGCTGCTCCGGGCTATCATCCCGTCGTCGATCGAGATCCAGTCCCGGGTCCCATCGCACCTTGGTCTGATCAAAACCGATCCGACCAGAATCCACCAGGTAATGATGAATCTCTGCTCCAATGCCACCCAGGCCATGGAAGGCGGGGGCCTGATCAGGGTTTCGTTTCAGCGGTTGGAGCGAAATGATTACCCGGAAGACGTGACGGAAATTGCGAGTGACTCCTGTTTCTGTCTCAGTGTTGCCGATAATGGTGCCGGTATCCCGGCTGACGTCCTGCCGCGCATCTTCGATCCCTATTTTACAACCAAACACAAAGGTGAAGGAACGGGGCTTGGGCTGGCGGTTGTCCATGGCATTGTTGTTCGCAGTGGCGGCACTATCAAGGTGGTCAGCGAGGTCGGCAGTGGCAGCACCTTTCGATTGTATTTTCCCGAGACGACCGCCGCCCCGGATGCCGAGCGTTTGTCTCCGGTAACGGCAATGCCGTGCGGTACGGAGCGGATCCTGTTTGTTGATGATGAACAGAGTCTGGCGGAGGTGGCAAAAGAGATGTTGGTACTGCTCGGCTACCAGGTCGATATCCGGACGGATAGCATCGAGGCGTTGACTCATTTGCAGATGCATCCTGATCATTATCAACTGCTCATCACCGATCAAACGATGCCCGGCCTGACCGGGATCGAGTTCTCCCGGCGGGCGCTTGTTGTGCAGCCCGATCTGCCGATTATCCTCTATACCGGTTACTCCACCGCGATTGACGGGCCGGAAGCCCGTGACGTCGGGATCAAAGCTTTCTTGATGAAACCGCTGAGCATGGCCAAGCTGGCATCCGTGGTGCGACAGGTTCTCGACGGTTGAGCGATTTGGCCGGCGGTAGTCCCATTTATCTCGCTTTTTCTCCGGTATCGAGTACATTCTCAGAGTTTTGTGTTACGCTGGATGCAGCGTCGGTTCTTGGTTGGCGCCGGTTTTCAGAATGTTGCCTGACGGAATGGCACATCTCGACAACCAACGTCGTAATCAGAGATTATATGGTGTGGATGAATCGCAGTCAGCCGCAACCAAATCAGGAGGATGAAGAGGTGATGAATGTTGTTCGCATGATATGTGTAGCGTTGGCTTTGTTGGTCGTTCCCCCGGCGATAAGCAGTGTCTGTTTCACTGAGATCGCTGAAGCCCGTTCGTTCAAAGGTGGACGAACAATCAAACCGGCTAATAAGGCTCCAGCACAGAGACAGCAACCTGCACCCGCGCAGCAACAGGCAACCCCGGCACCGTCCGGCGGTTTCGGTAAGGGACTGGCTGGTGGGCTGCTCGGCGGGGCCATGGGGGCATTGCTGTTCGGGTCTCTGCTCGGCATGGGAGGTCA